>JBJMPK010000132.1:0-13132 GCA_045803245.1 Gemmatimonadales bacterium | reverse complement strand
GGGGACGTCGTTTGGTTCAAGGGGTTAGGAGGTACCTGCCGGCCCGCTTCCCCACCTCTACGCCACAGCGTACAGATCCGTCACGTCCCGTCCCGCCGGCCGGCTCATCAGCCGGAACTCGTCCAGCCGCATCATCGGGTCGTCCCGCAGCTCGATGTCCACCCCGGTGATCTTGGTGAGCGTCTGGAGCAGCCTGGGCTCCTCCTCGAGGAGATACAGCGCCACTTCCGGGTGAAGCCGGACGGTGAGCTGCCGCTCGCGGCGCTCGTGTCCGGCCCGTCTCAGCGCCCGCTCCAGCCGGCGGGTTACCACCTCGGGGGTGAACACCCGGCCGGTGCCGGCGCAGGTGGGGCAATTCGTCGTCATCGAGTGCCAGAGCGAGGGCCGGACTCGCTGTCGCGTCATTTCGACGAGGCCCAGCTCCGAGACCGCCAGTGCCTTGGTGCGAGCCCGGTCCCGCCCCAGATGGGTGCGCAGCTCCTGAAGCACCTTCTCCCGGTTCGACCGCGTCTCCATATCGATGAAGTCGCACACGATGATCCCACCGATGTCACGCAGCCGGATCTGCCGCGCGATCTCGCGCGCGGCTTCGAGATTGGTGCGGAGAATGGTCTTTTCGGGATCCTTCTTGCCGGTGTAGCGGCCGGTGTTCACGTCGATGCTGATCAGCGCTTCGGTCGGCTGGATGATCAGCGATCCGCCGGTCGGCAGCTCGACCCGGGCCTTGAAGATGTCGCGGATCTCGGATTCGATGTCGAACTTATCGAACAGCGGCGTGGCATCGGCATAGAGGTGGACCCGCGACATCAGGTCGGGATCGATCTGCTGCAGATACTGCTCGATCTCGTTGTACAGCTCCTTCATGTCGACGTGGAGTGCGTCCACTTTGGTGCTGAACAGGTCCCGGATGATCCCCCGGGTCAGGCTGGTCTCCCGCTGCAGCAACGCCGGTGCCCGCCGCACGAAGGTTTTCTTCCGGTTGATCTTCTTCCACAGCCCGGTGAGTGACTCGATCTCGCGCCGGAAATGCTCCTGGGTTACCCCCTCCGCCACGGTCCGCACGATCACCCCGCCGCTGTCCTTGGGGAGCAGCTGGGAGACCATCTCCCGCAGCTTGGCGCGCTGTTCCCGGCTCTCGATCTTCCGGCTCACCCCCACCTTGGAGGCGTATGGCATGTAGACCAGGAAACGGCCGGGGAGGGAGATCTGGGCGGTAACGCGGCAGCCCTTGGAGCCGATCGGCTCCTTGGTGACCTGGACCGGAAGATTCTGACCCTTCTTGAGGATATCCTGGATGTTGGGCAGCGCCCGGCGGGGTGAGATCTCGCGCTGCCGCCCCTCCGCGGCCGGACGCTCGGTGGACGCCCCGCCGTTGTTTCCCCGGCGCCGGCGCCGATCCCGGCTGCGCCAGCCTCCGCCACCCTTCCGTTCCTGGTTGGGCTCGCCACCCTGCTCCTCGACTGCCCCCACCTCCGCCGCCGGCGGGTCGGCCTCAACCGGCTCCTCGGTCTCTTCCTCTTCCGGTTCCTCGTCCTCGTCCGGCTCCAGTAAGTCGGAGGCGTGGAGAAAGGCGCTCTTTTCCTGACCGATGTCGACGAAGGCCGCCTGGATACCCGGAAGAACCGCCTCGACTCGGCCGAGGTAGATGTCGCCTACGGTGCGACGGTGATCGGGACGGTCAACCAACAGCTCTACCAGCCGGTCGTCTTCCAGGATAGCCACCCGGGTTTCCCGCTGGCTTCCGTTGATCAGGATCTCGCGCTTCAAATGTATGACCTCAGTTGCAACCGGTAACGCAAAACGCGCTTCTCGGCGGGCCTGCCCACCCACCGAAGAAGGAGCATGCCGCGAGAAGCGCGTCGCTGCTGGTGCTAATTGTATAAAACCGGCGGGTTTAGAGCAATGATGGAGGGTCTAGAGTCTAGGGCCTAGGGTCTAATGTGTACCGAGCCAGAGGACTAAGGCAGGTCAAAGTGTCCCACATCTGAAGGATAGTTGGGGTTCCCGAACCTAAGCATCTGACCCTGGACTCTAGACCTTAGACCCTAGACCCTAGACCTCCTCAATCAACCAACTCCCCCAAAATCTGCCGGCCGATCACGATCCTCTGGATTTCGCTGGTCCCCTCGCCGATCTCGCAGACCTTGGCGTCGCGCATCATCCGCTCGACCGGATACTCGGTGGTATAGCCGTAGCCGCCGAAGATCTGGACTGCCTTGGTGGTGGTGCGCATGGCCAGCTCGGAGCAGTACAGCTTGGCCATCGCCGCTTCCTTCTTGAACGGCCTGCCGTTCTGCTTGAGCCATGCCGCATGATAGAGAAGATGAGTACCCGCCTCGATCTCGAGCGCCATGTCGGCCAGTTGAAAGCTCACGGCCTGGAAGCTTCCGATGGGACGACCGAACTGCTTCCTCACGCCGGCGTAGTGCAGGGCCTGTTCGTAGGCGCCTTCGGCGATGCCGAGCGAGAGGGCGGCGATCCCGATGCGGCCGGCGTCGAGCGTCTTGAGGAAGTTGATGAAGCCGTATCCTGGCCGGCCGAGCAGGTTCTCCTTGGGAACCACGGCATCCTCGAAGATGAGCTCGCGCGTGTCGCTGGCGCGCCATCCCATCTTGTCCTGTTTCTGTCCGGCGCGAACGCCACGGGTCTTGGGCAGGTCCGGCGCGTGACCGATGCCGAGCTTACGGCACTTGTCCAGATCCACCGTTTCCTTGGTGACGATGAAGCTGGTGATGTTCTTGTTGCCCTTACCGGGCTCAGTACGGGCAGTGACGACGAAGATCTCTCCCACACCGGCGTGGGTGATGAAGATCTTGGAGCCGTTGAGCAGGAAATGATCGCCCTTGTCGACCGCGGTCGTTGCGGTCCCACCGGCATCACTCCCGGCACCGGGCTCGGTCAGCCCAAAACCGCCCAGCACCCGGCCGCTGGCCAGCAGCGGAACGTACCGGCGCTTCTGCTCTTCGGTGCCGAACTCCACGATCGGTGAAGTGCCCAGATTGGTATGGGCGCTAATGGTCAGGGCGTGGCTCGCATCCACCTTGGCCATTTCGTGGATGGTGATGTAGTAGGAGAGCTGATCCAGTCCGGCGCCGCCGAGCTCCTCGGCCCAGGGTACGCCCAGAAGGCCCAGCTCGCCCATGGCTTTGATGTTGTCCCAGGGGAAGGTAGAGGTCTGATCCAGCTCCCGTGCCACCGGCGCGATGTGGCTCTGGGAGAAGTCGCGAACCATCTCGCGAACTTGAAGATGCTGTTCGTTGAAGTAGAGGGAGTCGTCCATCGTCGGGCCGGGGAGGTGGAAGAGGTACCCAACCTAATTGGTGTGACGCGGGTGGCCAACTGTCAGGTCAACTACTTCACCACGAAGGCACGAAGTAGTTTGCCCAAGTCTCGGAGGCCCGGAGCATAGACTCAGAATCTGATCAGCAAACTTCGCCAGCAGGCGGGGTCCCACTCCGTGTATTCGCGCCAAATCGAGGCGGTTCTGAGGCCGAACGGCTGCGATGGTGCTGAGCACGCCGTCGGGAATGACCAGAAACGGAGGCATTCCCATATCGCCAGCTACACCGGCGCGCCATTCTTTCATTGCGTTCAACAGAGAGTCATCCTCACCGTGGTCCAGCTCTTCGGTAGCTGGTGATCCATTCGCGAGCGCCCGCAGAATGATTCGGCCGAGCTTCTCGGTCACAGCGGGGCCCACCCCGGGCACATCGGCCAGCGCCGCGGCAGTGTGCGGCGGACAACGCGCCAGGCGCAACAGTACATCGGGCTCCAGCGGACACCCTCCCCATATCGTCTTCCGCCCAACCAACGCGTCCCTGAGCCGCCCCAGCCGTGCCGCGACGGCGGGGTCAGGGACAATGGGCGCCATCTTCCTACCGCACCGATCGCAGCCGGCACAACGCGCCAGCCGTTCGCCGAAGTACCCGACCAGTCCGCTCCGGCGGCAGCTGGACCCACGGGCATAGGTTTCCACCGCCTCGATCCGTTGCTCCGCGCGCCGGCGGCGCTCCAGCACCGGCCGCCAATCCACCGGACCGCGCTCCGGCCTGAGCTCCCGCCGGAGCCGCTCCGCCGACTCCAGCACGTTCCGGGGCACGCTGACCCGCCCCTTGGGTCCGCTCCAGATTCGCTCGAGCAACCGTTGCGCTGGGAAGGTCACGTCGAGTTGCCGCCGGTGGAGATCGGTATCCGCGCCGCGCCACAGGAGCACGCACCGGGCAAACTCACCATCCCGGCCGGCCCGCCCGGCCTCCTGGTAGTACGCCTCGGGCGTTGGCGGTGGGGTCCAGTGCACCACCAGCCGCACGTCGGGTTTGTCGATTCCCATGCCGAAGGCGCAGGTGGCAACGACCACATCGATCCGGTCGCGCAAAAAATCATTCAGCGTTTCCGCGCGGCGAGGCTTGGGAAGGCCGGCATGGTACGGAGCGGCGCGATGACCCGCATTGACCAACGCCCGGGCGACCGCTTCCGTGGTGCTCCTGGTCGACGCGTATACGATGGTCATGGCGTCGTCTCCACGGAGCAGCTGGAGCAACGCCTCGAGTCGCTCCCGCTCGGAACCAACACCGACGGCTCCGAACCAGAGGTTGGGGCGGTCGAAGGAGCCGAGATGGAGCGCAAACCCCGGCCGCAGCCGCAGGCTACGGGCAATTTCCTCTCGCACCTCCGGGGTGGCACTCCCGGTGAGCGCGACCGCCTGCGCCCCCCTGAGCCGGTAGCGCGCTCGGGAGAGCTTGCGATAGCTGGGCCGAAAGTCATGGCCCCACTCGGCGATGCAGTGCGCTTCATCCACCACGAACAGGCGGGGCCGGATCTGCCGGCTCTCGAGCTCGAGGCTCAGGCGCTCGAGCCGCTCGGGGGAAACGTAGAGCAGCCGCAGCGAGCCGGCGGTGATTGCGCTCCGCACCTCCTTCTGCTCGGCTGTCCCCAGGCTGCTGTTCAGGCACGCCGCGGCAAGACCGCGCGAGCGGGCCGCATCGACCTGATCCTGCATAAGCGAGATCAGAGGTGAGACGACAATGGTCAGCCCGCCCAGCACCAGCGCCGGTATCTGGAAACAGATGGACTTGCCGCCGCCAGTGGGCAGGACGGCGAGTGTGTCGCGGCCCAGGAAGATCGAGCGGAGGACGTTGGCCTGGGCAGGCCGAAAATCGGAGTAGCCGAAATGATGCTGGAGGAGCCGCCGAGCTTCGGCCATGGGATCGAGCATGGCAGAAGATCGGATGGTTACGGGGAGGGCTGATAACCGGAATACTGCGAGCCGGAGCGCACCTTGTCACGCCGAGCGCAGCGAACCGGCCGAAGCTCCGGCCCCTTCGCTGCGCTCAGGGTGACAACCTTCCTACCGTCTTACCGCCTTACCGCCTTACCACCCGCCGCCGAAGCGAACGCCGACATTGATCGGGAAGAATTCGACGTTGGGTCCGGACACGAAGACATTATGGAAGCGGCCCTCGACGAACAGCCCCACGCCCCCAGCCTTGAAGTCGCAGCCGGCCCCGACGTTGATGCCGAACTTGGTGGAGGATTCACTCAGGGCGTCGTTGCCCGTCAGCTTGGAGTTGTATACTCCGAGCCCGCCGATCAGATAGGGACGGAGCTTGGTGTCGGCGGACGACTTGAACCGGTAGACCGCGTTAGCGGTGCCGTAAATCAGCTGGTTCTTGACGTCGAGTGAACCCTCATCACTGAACCGGCTGAATGTGCCGTCCACCTGGATGCCGACCGGCAAGCTCCGGGGCGCAAATGCGATCGCGCCCGTCGCCTGCCACCCGATTTTCACCGCGTCATCGAAGTTGCCCAGGGGAATGCCGATACCGGCCCCGAGCGAAAACTCAGCGCCCTGGGCCCGGAGCATCGTGGCTCCGAACACCAGGGCGAGAGAGAGTGAAAACCCAAACCGCCGTATCATCTCCGCTTATCAGCTCCCGCCAAAACGGATGCCGACGGTAATAGGCAGGAACTTGAAATCCTCGCCAGAGCGGAAGACGTCGTGAAACCTACCCTCCACGAACAGACCCGCGCTGCCAGCTTTGAAATCAAATCCTGCGCCTGCATTCAGCCCGAACTTGGTGGTACCGCCCTCGAGTACTTGCCCAACATCAGCCGAGCCGGTCTGCTTAAAGTTGTAGACACCTCCGCCGCCAATCAGATATGGGCGGAAGGTACTTTCCTCAGAAGTCTTGAACTTGAATACTACGTTGCCGGTTCCCATGATGAACCGCTCTTTGGTATCGCTAAACGCCTCGAGCTTGTACTGCTGATACTGCCCATCGAACTGAATACCCACCGGAGAGCCATTCGGCACGAATGAGACTGCCGCAAGGCCCATCCACCCCAACTTGGCAGCATCGTCGAAAGTCCCCAGCGGAACGCCGAGTCCGCCACCTAACGAAAACTCCGCCCCCTGCGCCCGAAGCGCCGGCGCACTGAGCAGCATACCGGCTGCGAGTGCTGCAATTCCCTTCGACAAAGCCCTCATATCTCCTCCTTGTTGCGAGGTGACACCCATCCCTGGTTGTTGGGGGGAAGGTAGCGCTCCGCAATTCGGCTACATGTGAGCGGCGTCACACCGGATCGTCGGGAGGGGACTGCGGGGTTTCCCGCTTGCGAACTATCACCCGAAGCAGAAACGAGATCGCGAGAAGAACGATGGCGACCCATACCAGCCGGCGGTCTCCCAGCGCAACCCCGAAGACGGCAGCGAGAAAGCCGCCGATGGCAAAGACGATGCGAGCCCGGCTCACGGCTTCAGAAATCGGGTAATCGCCTCCCGGAAATCGGGAGTGCCGCGAGCCACGGCATTGACCCGGGCTCCGAGGGCGATCCCTTCGGCCAGCGGCATGCCATCGAGCTGATAGTAGAGCCGTTTGGTGAGACCGAGGGCCGATTGACTCAGCTCCGCCAGCGCCGCGGCAATCCGCTGGGCTTCACGCTCGAGCTCCTTGTCCGGCACCACCCGGGAGACCAGACCCACCGCGCGGGCCTCTTCGGCGGCGAGCACCCTTCCGGTCAGCACCAGGTCCAGGGCGACCTTCTCGCCGACCATACGCCGAAGCAGCGCCGTGACCATCGCCGGGGCGAAGCCCCGCTGAATCTCGGGATAGCCGAACTGTGCGCCGGCGCCCGCCACGACCAGATCGCAAGCGGAGGCCAGTCCGGCCCCGCCGGCCAGGGCCCGCCCCTGCACCACCGCGAGCAGCGGCTTCGGCAGCTCACGCAACCGGATAAACAGGTCGCCCAGACGCAACGCCGACGACTCGTTCTCCGCCAGACTCCGTTCGGCCGACGCGAGCAGCTCCTCGAGGTCGGCGCCGGCGCAGAAGTCCTTGCCGCCGCGCAGCACGACGACCCGAACATCGCCGTCCAGATCGGCGCGCTCGAGCTCCTGGTGCAGCAGATCCAGGACCTCGGTGTTGAGGGCGTTGCGCTTGCCGGGACGGTTCAGCGTGAGATTCAGGATCCCGTCTTCGAGAGCGGCGAGGAGCGGCGCGGTCATGACTGACCGTGCGGGCGCACTTGCCGCGCGAGAGCCGCGGGTACCGGAATCTCCATCCGGAGCAGTGCGGTCGAGTAAACCTTCCCCTGGGCATCGGTCTTCAGCGAGATCGTTCCACCTCCATCCAGTGCGCCGTGCAGCAGAAAGTTGAGCGCGTTGAGATTGGGGAGCTCGAACCGTTCCACCCCGCTCACCATGCCCTTGAAGTGCCGTGCCACCCGCGCCACCGTCACCTCTTTCCGCAGCAGCGGATAGTACCCGGGCTCCAGCGCGATGAGTCCCACGTTGGCGGTATCGCCCTTGTCGCCGGAGCGTGCGTGCGCGATCCAGCGGAGCTGGACGCGGGGAAGCGGGGACGCGGGGACGCGGGGACGCGGGGACGCATCGGCACGTGGACTCTTACTCTTGGACTTGCGCTGCCTGCTTTTCGTCGCCATAAAAGTCCCCATTGTTTTTCCAACCGCTTTTACCTCCTGCCTTCCCCGCTTCCCCGCTTCCCCGCCTTCATGCCTCCTGCACCTCTACCCTGACTCCCGCCTCCACCTCGCGCCGGTCGATGAGCGCCGGCCAATACGCCACAACCTCCTCCACCGCCGGTCTGCCGCCGGCAAATCCGGTTACGCTGGGCGGTCCCGTCAGCACCAGCGGCGCGATCTCCCGGGTGAACCGCTCCACCGGCGCCCGATCGCGGGCCCGGACGCCCACCCGCAGCTGTACCTCGGGCGCCTCCGGATCGGGCGGGCCACTCAGTGGACCATGGGTGGCACCGGCGCCCACGAACTCCGTGAGGATCTGCTCGAACTCCAAACCCAGATCTTTCAGCCGCGCCCGCAAAATCTTGTCGGCGGCGCGGGCCTTATCGTAGGCCTCGGGCCAGGAGTACACCAGAGTGCCGACTGCCTTGTAGCCATAGAAGTAGGCGATGGAGACCTTGAGCATGGGGGTTCGCGGGCCACCTCGAATCCCGCTCACCTTCACCCGGTCTCGTCCGGCCTGTCGCAATTGTATGGTGGTGAAGTCGGCGACTCCGTCGGGTGTGATGTAACTCCGCGGATCTCCCATCTCGTAGACCAGCTGCTCCGTCACCGACGCGAGCGACACCACGCCGCCGGTGCCGGGATGCTTGGTTACGACGAAGCTCCCGTCTGAAGACGCCTCCACGATCGGGAAGCCGGGGTTCTCCAGATGCTTCACCGATCGCCAGTCCTTGAGCAAGTTGCCGCCCGAGCACTGGGCCCCGCACTCGATGATGTGTCCCGCCACCGTGCCCGCGGCCACCTTGTCCCAGTCGTCGGCGGGCCAGCCGAACTCGTGGAAGATGGGACCCAGCGTGAGCCCGGTATCGGTCACCCGTCCCGTCACCACGACGGCGGCGCCTTGGCGCAGGGCTTCGACAATCGGCCCCATGCCGAGGTATGCGTTGGCCGACTGAACCCGGTCGCGGATCTCGGCCAACGGCTGGCCCGTCTCCATGTTATTCAGGGTGTGTCCCCGGGCGCCCAGCTCGTCGAGCCGGTCGAGGATGTCGTCGCCGCTGACCAGCCCGACCTTGAGCTTGCCGGCCAATCCCAGCTTACGCGCCACCTCCAGCAGCGCACCGGCGCAGGCCCGCGGGTTCACGCCCCCGGCATTGGAGGTCACCCGGATGCCTTTGCTCACGATGTCCGGCAGGATCCGCTCCATCAGCGGAATGAAGTCGCGGGCGTAGCCGGCGTTGGGGTCGCGGGACTTCTGCTTCTGCATGATGGACATGGTGACTTCGGCGAGATAATCCATCATCAGGTAATCGATGGGCCCGCCCCGCACCTGGCGGACGGGAGCCTCGAGCCAGTCGCCCCAGAACCCCTGGCCCGCGGCGACTCGTACCACCCGCGCGCTCATCGCATCATCGGTGGGTTGGGCAGCGGTAGCCCGCTCTCGCGGGTCCAGGTATGCTCGTCGGATCTGGCGGCCAGAACGCCCAGGGGAAAGAACCCGTCCCCCAGCGGCCAGGGAATTTCCGGCAGGGTGAACCGCGCCGTTGCGGTCTTTCCCGCCCCGACCGTCACCACCGAATCCCGCGCCACCGGCTTCAGGGCGACCGCGGAGTCGGCGTAGAGGCGAATCGACGCCCGAAGACTCCAGGACTGATCGGTGGTATCGGCGAATCCGGGAAAGAGGCCCAGCTCGACCGGCATGTCGCCATGGGCATCGGGCAACTTGGCCTGCAGCCGCCCGAAGGCATAGTTCAGCGGCTGCTTCTCGATCTGCCGGCCAATGGAGTCGAACAGCGTCACCCCGAAATCGGTGAAGCGGCCCCACTGCTCCGGGCTCATGGTCACGTCGACGACGACGCTCCTTGCCCAGGCCGGCGCGATGAACGGGATCCGCCGCACCGCGGAGCTCTTCGCCACCACCGTCTCCACCCGCTCCGCCCCTCCCAACAGCACCGCGAGCTCAGCCTCGACCGGCGTGGGGCCGGTGTTGCTGAGAGTGGCGACCGCCTCGGATTTCTCCCGCGCCAGGCGCAGCAGGAGCGGAGAATGAATCACCCGTAGATTGAGACTCAGCGCCTGAGCCGCGGGGGCGAGCGCGTCCGCCTCGTACGTGCCTTGCACCACATCTCGAGCATCGATCTGGTACACCGCCTCGCCCTGTGGCGCGCCCACGGGTCGGACACTCTCCTCCCGGTACGGCATCCCGTCCGGCTCGTGCAGAAACGCCAAGCCCTTCTGCCCTATGCTCGCCGGTGAGACCTGGACCTCCATGGGGCGGGCGCTGTCCGCCCGGAAAAAGGTCCGGAGAAGACTGCCGGCTTCGACCCGCACGCCCGACCTGAGATCGTGCGCACCCGCGCGCACCGGCGCGGGAACGATCACTGTGCTCACCAGCCGGAACGCGGGACCGGCCAGCGAGTCCGGACCCCAGCCGCTCACGGTTCCGACGGAAGCACCCGGCTCCTTGAGTGCGGCGGCGTCATAGCGCAGCTCGATGATGGTCCTCGGGCCCGAGAGTGTGACGCGCGCCGGCGCCGAGATCCAGGGGACTTCAGAGCGCAGGGTGTAACTCGCCGGTGGGGCCGGCGCAGGCCGGACCAGCTCGAACTTCTGGCTCATGGCACCGGGCTTGGGGCCCGCCTCATGAAAGGCCGCCGTGGTCCAGCCCCGACCACCCACCACCCGAACCATCACCTCGGGAACCGGACGCTCGCCGATCAGCCACCGGTACGCCGCCTCGACCTCGGGTAAGCCCGTGCCTTCATCGAGGAATGTGCTTCGGGGAAGCGGACGCGCCGTTACCATGAGGGCCTGCTTGATGGCTCGCGCATCGATCGGGTGCTTCTCCTGTGCCAGCGCGGAGACCAACAACGCCGCCAGTCCGGCGGCATGGGGCGAGGCCATGCTGGTGCCCTGCTCGATCTCCTGACCGGTGCTCCACCGCGGCACGCTGGAATACGCCACGCCCGGGGTAACGATGTCGGGCTTGGCCAGCTCGCCGCCCCGGGAGCTGAAGTACGCCAGCTGGTCTTCCCGCGCTCCGCCGGCACTGGACGACAGGAAGCTAGCCGGGAGAGTCGCGCCAATACTGATCGCGCGCCGGGCGGACCCGGGGAAGCCCACGGTCGAAAGACCCGGCCCGTCGTTCCCGGCGCTGATGGTGAACGCCAGCGTCGGATTGGCCGCCAGCACCGAGTCGACCATCGCGTCGATTCGAGCCGTCCCCTCGATCTCGTTGCCTACGCCGAAGCTCATGTTCAGCACCAGCGGCAGATGCCGGGCGTTGGCAAACCGGATGGCGTAGTCGATCGCCCGCAGCATGCTGCCGGTGGTGGTGATGCTCCCTTGCGCGCTGTTGGCGATCTTGAGACCCAGTAGCTGCGCGCCCGGCGCCACGCCGTCGAACCCGGCCACCCCATAGAGGTCGTGCCCCGCCGCGATACCGGAGACGTGGGATCCGTGGGAGCTGATGTCGAACACCAGGTCCAGGTGAGGCTCTTCAGTGGTGCCCGAAAAGTTGGCGGCCAGGTTCAGCCGCGGTTTGCGGCCTTTCGCGGCCCAGCCGAACGTCTCCCGCGCCACCAGATAGTCGTGCACCGGCCGCTCGCCCGCGAACGAGCGGTCGCCGTCGGTATCGGCAAAGAGCACCCACCCGTCGGTGGCGCGGGTGACCAGCACCGCCAGAGTATCCGCGACCCTGCCGTTGGCGTTGAGGTCCGAGGCCGGGGGATCTCCCAATGGGATCTCGCGTATAGTGCCGCCATAATAGGGCCCATTGGTGTTCAGCGCGGTCACCCGGCCGAAGCCGCCGAAGCGCCGGCCGGCGATCTCGACCGAGTCCCCCGTAGGCGTCACCCGCTGCAGCGGGACCGCACCCTCATCCGAAAAGTCTCGCAGGTCGAGGATCTTGGGATCGCCGGTGGAGGTTTTCTCGAGCCCGGGGATGCCGGGATCGATGCCGGTGTCGAGGATGCCGATGACGACGTTGCGGCCGTCGTAGGTGGGGTGGGTCCGCAGGAACTGATCGACGCCGGTGCTGGAAAGCGGCATCCAGCCGTGGGCGTAGGCCACCTCCGCCGGGACCATGGGCCGAAGTGTATCCTCCGGCTCCGGCTCGGGCGCCTTCGCGGTAGGCTCTTTCCCGGCGGGTGGCAGCCGGCCCGGATCGATGTTGGGCTTGGGCAGCGGGCGATCGGGTTGGGTCTGCTTGGCGGCACAGGCGGCCAGCAGCACCAGGAAGGCAAGGCGAAGGCCTGAGAAGGACATGCGGCTCCTAAGGGGCCGTGGACCCGTCAAGCGACGGGAGCACAAACGGGCCGAGATGCGGGCCGGCGTAGTTCGCGGTGATGCGGAGGGTGAAGGCAAGCTGATCGCGGGTCTCTTCCGGGGTGATAATCGCATCCACGTAGCCGCGGGCGGCGGCGAACCTGGCGTCGAGCTGCTGCTCGTAGTCGGCCCGCATCGATTCCATCGATGCCTTGGCCTCCGCCGCAGGCTCGCGCCCCTCTCGCCGGGCCTTTTCGATCTCGGCCCCATGGACCGCCATCACGGCCGACTCGCCTTCCATGACGCCCATGCGGCCGGTCGGCCAGGACAAGATAAAGTCGGGATCGAACCCCTGTCCCGCCATCGCGTAGTACCCGGCACCCGAGGCGTGATTGATGGTGAGCACGATCTTGGGTACCACCGCCGTGGCCATCGCTTCCACGAAACGGGCTCCCGCGCGGATGATGCCGGAGTGCTCCGCCTCCGGCCCCACCATGAACCCGCTCACATCCTGAATGAAGACGATGGGCAGCCGCTCCCGGCTCGCCGTCTCGATGAAGTAGGCCACTTTCTCGGCGCTGCCGGTGTAGACGATCCCACCGAACTTCGGCCGTTCTCCCGCCTGGCCCTTCACCACCCCCCGCTGATTCGCGATCACAGCGGCCGGCCGGCCTTCGATGTGAGCATGGCCGCAGATCATCTCGCGCGCGGCGTCAGGCTGGAACTCGTCGAGCGCGCCGCCGTCGAGCAGGCAGGCGAGGACCTGCCGCATATCGTACGAGAGCCGGTGGTCATGAGGAAGGATCTCATAGAGATCGGTTGGCGGACGGGCAGGCGGACGGACGGGGCGGACGGTATGGGTGATGCCCAGGATGCGCGGAAGTCG
>JBJMPK010000131.1:0-6114 GCA_045803245.1 Gemmatimonadales bacterium | reverse complement strand
GGATTGCAAGGCAGTGCACCAGTACACCGATCCGGAATTGGCCGCCCTGGGCACAGATCTTGAAAAGCTCAAGACGCTGACCTTCATGAAGGGAACGGGCTGTGATACCTGCAGCGGAACCGGGTACAAAGGGCGGGCCGGACTCTATGAAGTGATGGCCCTCTCTCCCGAGCTTCGCCGCATGATTCTTCGGGGGGCCTCGGTCGCCGATATTCGGGACCAGGCCGTCGTCGAAGGAATGCTTACGCTACGGATGGATGGCATGAAGAAGATCGAGCGCGGTGTCACCACCCTCGAAGAAGTCGTCAAGGAGACTGCCGAATGACGTTCAACCTGCGGGCCCTGCTGGAGGAGATGATCCAGAGGGACGCCTCCGACCTGCATATCACGGCGGCCGAAAAGCCCAAGCTCCGGGTTGATGGCGACATGGTCGACAGTTCGGTGCCCGAGATCCTCACGCCCAAGGACACCCTCCAGCTGGCTTACTCGGTGTTGACGGAGAATCAGAAGAAGCGGTTCGAGACCGATGATGAGCTCGACTTCTCCTTCGGAATTCAGAACCTGGCCCGCTTCCGCGGCAACGTCTTCAAGCAGCGTGGTTGCGTCGCCATGGTAATCCGCATGATTCCCTTCAATGTGCGAACGTTTCAGGAGTTAGGTCTTCCCGCGGTGCTCGCCAAGCTGGCCGAGCGGCCTCGCGGCCTGATCCTGGTGACGGGCCCAACCGGCTCCGGTAAATCGACCACGCTGGCGGCCATCATCGACAAGATCAACAAAGAGCGTAAGGGCCACATCATCACCGTGGAAGATCCGATCGAGTTCATCCATCGCCACCAGTCCTGCATCGTGAACCAACGTGAAATCGGGACCGACACGAAGACGTTTGCCTCGGCCTTGAAATACGCGTTGCGTGAGGATCCCGACGTCATTCTGGTGGGAGAAATGCGAGACCTCGAGACCGTTGCCGCGGCGCTCACCATTGCCGAGACCGGTCACTTGGTCCTGGCCACGCTGCATACCAACTCGGCGGCAGAGTCGATCAACCGCGTCATCGACGTGTTCCCCTCCAATCAGCAATCCCAGGTCCGGGCCCAGCTCGCTTTCGTGCTCGAAGGGGTCATCACCCAGACGCTGCTGCCGAAGCTGAAGGGCCGCGGACGGTCTATGGCGGCCGAGATCATGGTGGCCACGCCGGCCATTCGCGCCCTCATCCGGGACGACAAGGTCCACCAGATCTACTCCGCCATGCAGGCGGGCAAGAAGTTCGGGATGCAGACCATGAACGACGCTCTTTTCCAGCTCTACACCGCCCGAGAAGTAGCTCAGGAGGAGTGCGAGCGGGTGTCGCACGACCCCAAGGAGTTCCTCCGCATGATCGGGGTAACCCCTCTGGAGGATCAGGAGATGGGGAGCGGGGAACGACCCCAGCAGCCGCCACAGCGATCGGCAGGACTTCGCCGGTAACACGCAGGGGCGCACCGCGTGCGCCCACGATTCGGGAGAGGACCGATGCCACTGTTCGAATACACCGCGCGCAACGCCGCGAATGGCCAGATTCAAAAGGGCCAGGTCGACGTCAAGTCCAAGGAGGAAGTCAGCGCCTACCTGCGCAAGAACCGGATGATTCTGGTGAGCGTGCGGGAAGCGCCGACCAAAATCACCCTTGGCGGCCTGGGCAGAGGCAAGGTCAAGACCCGAGACATCGTGATCTTCACCCGGCAGTTTGCCACCATGATCAATGCCGGTCTGCCGCTGGTGCAGTCGCTCAGCATCCTGGCGGCCCAGACCGAGAACAAGACCTTGCAGGATGTCACCAAGGCGGTAGTGCACGACGTCGAATCCGGCAACACGCTGGCCGACGCGTTCTCCAAGCATCCAAAGGCGTTCACCGATCTCTACGTGAACATGGTGGCGGCCGGTGAGGCGGGCGGTATCCTCGATACCATTCTGATGCGGTTGGCCACCTTCCTCGAGAAGAGCGACGCCCTGGTCCGTAAGGTCAAGGGTGCTATGGTATATCCGGCCGTCATTTTCAGCGTCGCGATCATCGCGGTAGCGGTACTCTTGATCTTCGTGATTCCGACATTCCAGAGCATGTTCGCGTCGGTGAACCTGGAGCTGCCGCTCCCGACCAGGGTCGTCATCGGGATGTCGCATATGCTGATCGGATTCTGGTGGGCGGGGGTCCTCGCGGCCGGCGCTATCATGTTCATGTTCAAGCGCTACTACGCCACCACTCCTGGGCGGCGTCAGATTGACGGCATCATGCTGAAGTCTCCGATTTTGGGAGACATTCTGCGGAAGTCTGCAGTGTCCCGCTTCACCCGAACTCTTGGCACCCTGATCTCCTCCGGCGTCTCGATTCTCGACGGTCTGGAGATCACTGCCAAGACCGCCGGCAACATGGTGATCCACGACGCGGTCATGGAATCACGGCAGTCGATCGCGGGGGGTGAAACCATCGCGGCGCCGCTGGAAAAGTCCAAGGTGTTCCCGCCCATGGTCATCTCCATGATCGCGGTGGGCGAGCAGACCGGCGGCCTGGACGAGATGCTCACCAAGATCGCCGACTTCTACGACGAAGAAGTCGACGTGGCCGTTTCCGCGCTGCTCTCACTGATGGAGCCGATCATGATCGTGGTCCTCGGCGTGATCGTCGGCGGCATGGTGGTGGCCATGTATCTGCCGATCTTCGACATGATGAACGCGGTGCAGTAAAGCCGGTGCAGCGGGGCGGTGGGGTGGCGGGGCGGTCTTCGGATCGCCTCGCTCTTTTTTCGAAGTTTGCCAGCCGGTTGCAATTGAGAGGCTGGCGCGGAAGTGTCGCTGGAGAGAGATTCAGGTCCCCCGATAGCAATTCAGTCAGAGATACAATGTCAGAAGGCTTGCGGATCCTGATGCCGAATCTGGAGTATCCGCCCCTGGGCGGTGGCGCCGCTCCAGTGACCCGGGGCTTGGCTCGCGCGCTGGTGGCACGGGGCCACCATGTCGACGTAGTCACAATGGGTTATCGGGGACTCCCCAGCCACGAGGTTGACCAGGGGGTGAATGTCTTTCGAGTGAAGGGCATCCGCTCCCGACTCGAGCTATCGCATGTGCACGAGTTGGCCACGTACGTCTGGAGCGGGTTACGGAAGGCCAGGGCGCTTTCCCGTTCCGCTCATTACGATCTCTGCCATTGCCACTTCATCCTGCCAACCGGAATCATCCCTTACGTACTGCGCGGCTTCTCCGGCTTTCCCCGGTACGTCATCACCAGTCACGGGTCGGATGTTCCGGGCTTCAATCCTGACCGATTCACCGTTCTTCACCGGCTGACGCCTCCCCTCCTCCGCAGCATTCTGCGCCACGCCTCCGGACTGATCGTACCCTCTCTGGCGCTGGAGCAGCTCATTGAGGGCCAATTCCCGGAAGACATGCCGCCGCTCAGCCGAATTCCCAACGGCATTGACGTCGATCAGTTTGTCCCCCGGCTGAAGGAGCCACGCATCCTGGTGGCCACCCGCCTCTTCGAGCGAAAGGGGGTGCAGCATGTGATCGAGGCGCTTGCGGGTATCAGGGATCACGGACACCACCTGGAGGTTGCCGGGGAGGGTCCCATGCGCGCGGAGCTGGAGCGTCAGGCGGGCAGCAGTGGCGTCCCGGCCCGGTTCCATGGTTGGGTGGCGCGGGAGCCGCTCAACCGGCTCTTCGAGCGGAGCCGCATTTTCGTGTTGGCCAGCAGCAGCGACAACTTTCCGGTGTCACTCCTGGAGGCCATGGCAGCGCGCTGCGCTGTCGTGACAACGAGTGCCGGCGGGTGTCCCGAGGTGGTCGGCGATACCGGCCTGGTGGTCGAGCCCGGGGACGTGCGAGGGCTTCAGGATGTGCTCATCCGGCTTATCCGCGAGCCCGCCTTCGCCGACGATCTGGGCGCTCGTGCCGCCCGGCGAGTTCAGGACCTGTTCGGCTGGCCCACTATCGCCTCGCGGCACGAGGCGGCGTATGAGGGGGCGCTTCGACGCGCTGGGTCTCCTGTCGTCGCAGACGGGCTGGCAACGCCCGCGTGACCGGGGCCCCGCTTCTGCGACTGGGTGTGTTGGGGTGCGGAAGAGTGTTCGAGAAGTTCCACTTGCCGGCCATCGATCGCGTGCCCACGGTCGCCCTGGTCGCCGCTCATGATCCCGACCCGTCCCGAATGGCGTGGCTGGCCGGACGCTGTCCGCACCTTCGTCTCTTGCCTTCCACCGCGGCACTGGTTGGTTCGGCAGACCTGGACGCCCTCCTGATTCTGACCCCTCCGGTTCATCACGCCGGCGCAGCCCTGCAGGGGATCGAGGCGGGGCTACACGTTCTGATCGAGAAGCCGATGGCGCTGGAGCCGCACGAGGCTCTTGGCATGCTGCAGGCGGCTCACGCAGCCCAGCGGAAGCTCCACGTCGGATTCAGCCGCCGATTCCGCGAGCCGTATCGGCGACTCCGTGAGATATTGGCGGGTTTGGCTGCAGCAGAAATCCGTTCGGCTTCGTTCCGGCTCTCGTTTCCTGCCGGAGCCTGGAAGTCGAAATCCGATTTCCTCGGTACCGAGGCGCTTGGTGGCGGGGCGTTTCACGACGTCCTCTCCCATCAGGTGGACCTGGTCTGCTGGTTTCTGGGTCGACCCGAGGCAGTGAGGGCCTCGAGCCGGGATTCAGATGGGGGCGGAGTCCGGGCGGAGCTCCGCTTCAATGGCGCTACAGTGAGCTGTGAGGCTGCCCACGGGCCCTACGCCGAGCATCTCGAGCTCGAGTTGAGCAACCAGATGGTCTTGGAGGCAAGCGGAAGCAGAGTGCGAAGGGCGGGGCGGCATTTTCGGAGTTGGCGACTCCAGCGGGCCCGTCTCCTGGACCGCCTTGCCCTCGTTGCCGACCGCCTCCGCCGCCGGCCGAGCATGTCGCTGGTGAGCTTCGAGCGCCAGCTGCGGGATTTCGAGGGCAGCGTCCGCGGCGGCCGCGCTCAGGGTGCCAGTGGGGAGGATGGCCTTCTGGCAGTCGAGATCGTGCATGCCTGCCGGCTCAGTGCGCGTGATGGCGGGAGATGGCGTGCAGTTACCGCGAAGGCCGGATCAGTTGGGTGAGCACCCGGCCATCGAGCGGAAGGCTTGTGCCTGCCCCAAGCCATCGCAATACCGTGGGCGCCAGGTCGAGAATGTCGGCGCCGGCTTCGAGCCGCCCGCCCGCCGCTATGTCCGGCCCGCGGGCCATCAGGAACCCCCTGGGCGCATGATTGCCGCTCCTTCCATTAGGGATCCGGCCCGGGGTTGCCCGGTCGACCCGGCCCAACGAAGAAGAGACGACGGCACGGTGCCCAGCCCCGGATGTGGGGCGCCAGCGGACGATCAGATCCGGCAGCCGCTCGCTGCGGTCGCCGGCGGGGAACGTCTCGCGCGAGCGGCAAACTTCTTCGATCAACGGCTCACCGCTGTCGGCATCCCGGAAGCTCTGGAGTCCCTGGCTGATCCGCTCACTCAGTGCGCCTGCCTCGTCCGGCCGAACCATGCCTCGGGGCTCGCGCCCTTGCAGATTCAGTCTGATGTACCCATTGAGGTCGGCTCGGAGAGTAAAGGCCGGTGTGCGCTCCCACTGAACGCCGCCGGTGGTCCACCGCGTCATGATCCGGTTCTTCAGCGCCTGCGGCACGCTGTTGGTCAGCGCGCGGCGCAGTCCCAGCGGCATCGCCTCACCCAGACGGCGCAGCAGCCCCTGCTTCGGCCTGCTGGCCGCCGGTCCGTGCAGCACTCGACTGAGCATGTCGTCCAGAAGGTCGACCCGGGCACTGTTCACCTGCATGCCGTGGAGCGAGAACACAAACAGTGTGGCTTCCGGTGCTGCCGCGATGAGAGCGCCGACCGCGTCGTCGGCAGCCCGATACAGTTCACGGAGCGCATTGTCGTACCACGGACCCAGTGCGGGAGGAACTTCGCCGTCTACGCTGGAGCGGTCCCAGAAGCGATGGCCCCCTCGGTGCAGAGCCCCGAAGACGACGATGCCGAGATTCCAGGGACGCTGGAGCAGCCAACCCGCCAGCTCGGCCGATCGACGGGTAAGGTCTACCAATTCGGCGTGCAGCTCGCGCAGATGGCTGAGAGACGCGCGT
>JBJMPK010000130.1:0-11373 GCA_045803245.1 Gemmatimonadales bacterium | reverse complement strand
ATCGCCTTGGGTGGCAACGCCGGCGACTAGCACGATACAGCGAAACAACATTGAGGGGCGTGCAATCGATATGATTGTACGCCCCTCTTGTTTTTGAGCTGTGGTATCAGCGCCGGCTGCGGCTCCTGGTGGTGCTCTTCCTGCTCCGGCTCGCGGTGACATACGAGTCGCCAGTCACCAGTCGCCAGTCGCCAGTTGTCAGTTGTCAGTCTCGAGTACTCGTCGACCAACGGTGCGCCATTTTGGCCATCTCTCTTACGCGCACTGTCCTGGTGATTTCCGAACTCCCAACTTGTGACTGGCGACCGGCGACTGGCGACAGCCACCGCGACTGGCGACAGCCACTGCGACTGGCAACCGGCGACTGGCACCGGCGACCGGCGACTCGAATAAAAGGTGGGTGGAACGGGCGCGAACGCCCGTTCCCGGCGAGATAAGAGAAGAAGGGGGAGTAGAAGGGAGAAAGCAGCGAAAGCATCAGTCAGACAGCTCGTCCGGCCACAGAGCAGGGGACTCAGGGCTTATCTCGGACG
Organism: Gemmatimonadales bacterium; assembly: GCA_045803245.1. Taxonomy (GTDB): domain Bacteria; phylum Gemmatimonadota; class Gemmatimonadetes; order Gemmatimonadales; family GWC2-71-9; genus CAVVWJ01. Next base: position 10,840 of record JBJMPK010000130.1, on the reverse strand, counting down.
TCTCGCGGTTCGCCGTCCATCTGCGCTCCCACTGTGGCCAAGTATAGAGCGGCGGAAAGTGGCTGCTGTGCGTTAGATCACTAACTCAGGACGGTACGCGCGCCCGGCATGGCTCAGGCTCGTATGGCCCAAACTGCCCAGTACCCTGGGCGCCTGCGTCTATTCCACCTTTTCCAGCCGGGGGTTGGGCCGGAACGCTCGCCCTACCTTGGCACCGGCCTTTCCTTCGAGCAATACGACGTCGGCGGTGAAATCGAATCGCCCCTGGAACAGCGATGAGCCGACGCCATAGCCGTCTACCGGCACCCGATCCCGCTCAAAGTCTCGAATCTTCTCAGTAGTAAACCCGCCGGAGACTAGGATCTTGACTCCGGGGTATCCGGCGGTATCCAATGCGCGGCGGACCTTCCAAACCAGCTGCGGATTGACTCCGGTGGGCCGGAACGTTCCCATCTCTTCCCACAATGAGCGGTCCACCAGCATCTCACTGGTGTCGAGTCGCACGCCATATAAGCGGCTGCCGAGCGCGCGGGCTACCTCCACCGCGGTGCGGGGACAATCATTCTCAAAGTCGACCAGGCTAATCAGCCTGATGTCGGGGCCAATGCGGTCGGCAAATTTGCGGGTGGCGAGCACGGTGTCGCCACCGTACGCCGCGATAAGCGCATGCGGCACCGTCCCCACTCCCTCGCTGCCCCACCACGATGCCTGGGCGTCGGTGGACACTCCGATCGCGCCGGCCACGTGCGCGGCATACCCATCACCGGTCTGCACCAGCCAGTGGTCGTGCCGGGCCGGGAAGAACATGACCTCCTTCCCGGCCGCCGCCTCGACCACCCTGCGGGTGTTGGTGGCGACTCTGGTGCGGCGCGCAAGCACGCCTAAATACAGCGTCTCCAGATGCGCGAAGGCATCGTACGGTCCCTCGATGAGGAGCACCGTCTCCCACGGTTCGACTTCGTCTCCGTCGTACAGCGCGCGAACCTCCAGCTCGTTCCATTCGCTGGAGCAGAGCTTCAGGATCGCGATCGCCTCATCGATACCCCCGAGAAAGGCACCACTCTTTCCGAAGACCTGCATCGTGACGCGCGGCCGGTAATGGTCCGCCAGCAGAATCTCGCGCGCGCGCACGAAGTACTTATCGGAGTAGTATCCCGCGCGCATTTTCGCGACCGGCAGATTGAAGATGGTTGGGTCGAGCCGCTGGCGCCGAGGCATTCAGGAGCTCGGCTGAGTCCCGAAGCGATCGGTTTTGAGGTTGCCGAGGGCGGAACGAAGCCGGCGGGCTCCGCTTGCGGTGGGGTATCTGTCGATCAGGCGGCGCAGCTCAGCCATGGCACGCCCGGGATCGGCAAGGTGATGTTCGTACAGATCGACCAGTGCCAGTCCTACCCGGAAGTCGTCGCGCCCCGCCAGCTGGTGGGATCTGAGACTATCCAGTTCCACGGCGGCTGTTTCCGGCTGGCCCAAGGGACCCGCGAGCAGCGCCGCGCGCCTCAGGGTAGCTTCTATCCGCTCGGCGGGATTACGGGCTCGCTCGGCATATTCCTCCGCGGCAGCTCCATGGTGTCCCCGCGCCTCCAGGGTCTCAATGGCGGAGTAACCTGCTCCCACCCGCATCAAACCGGCGTTCGCGAGGAGCTGAAAGAATCCGTCGATGACCGGCTCGAGAACCCCAGTGAGAAAGCCAACCGTCACCCCATACACTGCCCAGAGTACGCCAACCAGCTCGAGCATACGGGCATCGCCCGAGACGATGGCCAGGAGCAGGGCCAAGACCGTACCCAGGAGCGCAATGGCGCCTATGGTTACCCGCACCAGGCTGAACGGCTCCTCAGTCCAGCGCGCGCCGGCGGGAGCAGACCGGGATGACTTCTCGGTGTCGCTGAAGGGAAATGGGGTCAAGGCAAAAAGTTAGGAAACGGGGGCCGGGCGAGCAAGCGAGCGCCTTCAACTCGGTTGACTTTCGGTGCGGCCGGGGCCTAAATCCCGGCGGAGCCGTCGTCCTCACTCTGTGCCGTGGAGGGCCATCGTGCCGGAGCCAGTTTCTCGCCGCACCTTCCTTGGCGCCAGCGGGCTCGCCGCAGCCGCGGCGGCCTTGCCTGCGCTTCCTTCTATCGCCCGGTCTAACGCCGGCCGCCCGGCGGCAGTGAGCTCGGCCAACGGCCTGCGGGCCGTGAATCGCGCCATGGAGCTCATGCTCGGCGGCACCGACACCCTCGATGCCGCGGTTGAGGGGGTCAAAATCCAGGAGCTCGATCCGGCCGACAATAGCGTGGGGTACGGCGGTCTTCCGAACGAAGACGGTGTGGTTCAACTGGATGCTTCGTGCATGCACGGACCCACGAGAAGGGCGGGAGCGGTGGCCGCTCTGGAGGGCATCAAGACGCCCAGTGAAGTCGCCCGCCTGGTGCTCAAGTACACCGACCACATCCTGCTCGTGGGCGAGGGAGCTAAGCGCTTTGCTTTGTCCTATGGCTTCAAGGAGGAGAACCTGTTGACGCCGGAGTCACGGCAACTGTGGCTGGCGTGGCGGGCCAACCGCGGTCACGACGACGATTGGCTCGACGTGCCGGAGAGCGAGCCGATGGTCGCACGGCCGACGGGGACGATCAACCTGAACGTGGTGAATGCACAGGGCGAAGTGTCTTCGGTCACCACCACCAGCGGCCTGGCCTGGAAAATTCCGGGACGGGCTGGAGATTCGCCGATCATCGGCGCCGGGCAATACACCGATAACGATGTCGGTGCCGCGGGCTCCACCGGCCGGGGCGAGGCCAACATCATGGTATGTGGCGGGTTTCTCACCGTGGAGGGGATGCGTCGGGGACTCAAGCCCACCGATGCATGCCTGGACACCCTGAAACGAGTGGTCCGGCTTACGCCGCCCCGTCTGCTCAAGGATGGACGGCCCACCTTTAATCTCAACTTCTACGCCGTCAACAAGCGCGGCGACTTCGGAGCCGCGTCGCTCTACCCCGGTCATTTCGCGGCCCATGACGGCAAGGACGGCGCCCTGCGAGATACGGCCTACCTCTACCAGAGACCTGCCTGATGCGAGTCCTGGGTGCACTGGCTCTTGGACTCGTGCTGGCCGCTCGGCTCGACGCCCAGGCACAGGATTCTGGCTCCACCAAGCTGCCGTGGCGGACCAGCTACTTCCCCTATATCACCGGCGGTTCCAACGACAGCCCGGTACTTGCGTTTCGGGTCCGCTACTGGCAGCCGGCGGAGTATGAGGCTCGGGTGACGACCAGTGCGGCACTGACGGCCGACGCCGGCATCACTTCCAAGGGAAGCCGCCACATAAGGCTTCAATTCAAAGCGGCTCAGCTCTGGAAAGACTGGCGGGTCAACACCTTCGTCGGCGCCATTCGGGAGGCCCGCTATGGATTTTTCGGCCTGGGAAACGATACCGAATACAACAAGGACCTCGTTACCAAGGCCGAGCCATTCATCTACCGGGTCCGGCGCACCCGCTATCGGGGGTTGCTCGAGCTCACCCGGGCCATCGGGGGACGGTTTCAAGTCGCCCTATTGGGCGATGCGGAGTGGGCCCGCTTCACCACCCTTCCCGGCCCGTCGCTCTTTCAGTCTGACTTCGGCAACGAGCTCAGGCAAACGGACGTCTCCGGCAGAGTAGCCCTGGTTTACGACAGCCGTGACAACGAGTACAACACGCACCGGGGACTACTGCTCGAGGCGGGCACTCAGGTGGCGAGCGGCGGGAACGGCTATACCCGGCTCTACACTGTCCTTCGGGGCTACCTGCCGGTTCGGGAAGGAACTGTAGTAGCCGCCCGCATCGCGGCATCCGGGACTGGAGGGACACCCAGCCTGGACGCGCGCTACACTATCCCGGCCTGGGAAAACTGGATTCCGGTGCTTGGAGGACAGTACTCTCACCGTTCCCTGGACACCGGCCGGCTGGCGGGCCGCCATGTCCTGCTCGGCAACCTCGAGGTCCGGCACGACCTGCTTCCCTTCGGCGATCTGGGGGCGATCACGTTGATCGGTTTCGTCGACGCGGGCAGGGTCTTCGAGCAGGAGAATTTCAAGTTGACGACGAAGGGGCTGAAGGTGGGTGGCGGCGGCGGGGTCGCTCTTCGCATTCTCCGGTCGTCGATCCTCACGTTCAACTTTGCCGGGGGGCCCGACGGCTTCAAGTTCTCGCTGGGGACGGGTTGGATGTTCTGAAAGACAAAAAACCGTGAGCGGGAAAAGCAAAAAGCGTAAGCGGTGAGCGGGATCATCAGCCCCCGCTTACCGCTCACGTCTTTAGCAGTTCCCGCTCACGGTTTTTCTGTCCTACGCAACCTTCGCTGCGGAAACGCCGGCGGCCTTGAGCACTTCCCGGATCGTCGTCTCGCCTCGGTCCCGCGCGTACCACTGGCGCACCTTAGGATAGAGCTCGGTCTTGGGCATCGTGGTCCGGTTTGCCATGACCCAGGCTTGCAACTCGGTGGGACGCGGGCCCCAGTGCCCGACTTCCTCGAACGAGTCGTCGAGCGCTATCACGATCGGGATCGAGCGAGAGCCGTTGGTCAGGTACTGGTCCATGACCTCAGGATACTTGTCCCGCATGATGATCTTGAGCTCGAGCCCCGGCATCTGGTCGACAAAGCGGGCGATGATCGGGACGGTATTGGACGCATCCCCACACCAGTCTTCCGCGATCGCCAGAAGCTTCCGGTGCACGCCGGCGGGCATTGCCGTCAGCGCCCAGTCGGGCACCCGCGCCAGCTTGTAAATCCCCTGCCACAGACCGCATTGCTCGGCTTTACATGCGGCGACGAAGATGTCGAACGTGAGCGCCTCGTCCCACAACTTCCTGAAGTCCAGCATGTCCTGCTCCGATCAGATGGCGACGCTGGTTAGAACAGAGTATTGACCCAAGAAGTTCCCATTTGCGTGTCAGATTTCCTCAATTCGAATCCCTCGCTTCCCCAGCTCACTCACGTAGGCAGCGAACGGCATGGCCTCGTCCGGCGTGTGGACTCCTTTGACCTGCACCCGTCCATCGACCTGCATCTGGCCGGTGATCGACAAGGAGTAGCCGGTCGTTCGCATCATCGCGCTGATGCCGTGCTTGGCGTCGTAATAGTCGAGGAGGCGAAAGGTGACGGCCTGCGGTTTTCCGCCGTTCTGACCGGTTACCTGGACTTGTAAGGCGACCAGGTCACGTCCTTCCGGCTTCTGCAGCCGGGGGAGGACCGCGGCGATAAAGACGTCCCGGGGAACCACCTTCTTGCCTTTCACCTCGATCGGCTCGTTCGCGAGCAGGCCGAGCTCGCGAATGGGGCGCACCACGGCGGCATGCCCCGGATAGCGTAGAGTCTTGTACTCCATCACATCGATCTTGCCCTGGTACGCGAAGGGGAGAGTGCTGATTCCGCCACCGGTGTGGAACGCCTCCAGGGTGCCCACCGGGGAGGGGAACTCCACCGATTCCACCTCGCTCAGCGCATCCACCTGTACTGGTCTCCCGCCGCGAAGCACCCATGAAGGGGTAGTGTAGTAGTCCAGCGCGCCTTCCAGCGAATAGACGATCTGATAGTTGAGCGGCGGCTCCGGTGCCTGCGGCAGCCCTCCGACAAAGATCTTTACCTTTTCTGCATGTTCGACCCGGCGAATGCCTTCCGCAGCGAGAATATTGACCATCCCCGGGGCCAGCCCGCAGTCGGGGATTATGGAAATGCCCTTGGCCACCGCCTCACCGTCGAGCTTTTTCTGCTCCAGCACGATCTCGGTGTTCCCCCCGAGATCGGAGAAGTGGCAGCCGGCCTCGACTGCCGCCTTGGCCATCGGGCCGTTGTAGTAGTAGGGTATGGCGCTCATGACCGCCGCGTGCCCCCGGAACGCCTGCGCCACCGCGGCCCCGTCGGTGACGTCCAGTCGCAGCGGCTGTAGCCGCCCACCCCAATCGGCTTGGAGAAATTTGGGGAGCTTATCGGGTCGAAGATCGGCCAGAGTGACCCGAGAGACTGCCGGATTCTGAAGCAGATCGTACGCACAGGCGCAGCCCTGAAGCCCGGCGCCGAGAACAAGCAGTTTCAATCGATACCCCGCGAAAGTGTTTGGAGAAAAGCCCTGGAAGATACCCGGGGGATAGGACGAGCTTCAATGGCGGGACTTATCACCCTGAGGGCACGGAGCGCCCGAGGGGGCCAGAACTTGATTTGCGTTTCGGCCCCCTCGCATTCGCGGAGCCTATCGTGAGCCAGCGAAGGACTGCGGCTCAGGGTGACTGGCTTTACATTGTCTCTCAGTGACCACCCCTCCACCATCACCGACCCCATCCCGCCGCGACGGCGCGGCAACCCGCCAGCGGCTCCTCCGCGCCGGCCTCGAGCTGTTCACCACCATAGGCTTCCGGGCGACGACCACTCCCGAGATCGCGGCTCGCGCGAGCGTGGCGGAGGGAACCATTTACCGCCACTTCAGTGGCAAGGAGGACCTCCTCATCGCGGCCTACCACGAGGCGCAGCGCTGGGGGTTAGGACTCGTGAACAGCGGAGAGAGCGACCAGGCGCTCGCGCCGCGGGAGCGCCTCCTCGCGGTCGCGAAGCGGCTGGTCGCCGCGGGTGGAACCGACCCGGCGATGACCCGAATGCTGCTTCGGCTGCGGGACGAGCATTACCTCGACGACGGAGCCCGTGCGGCCGCCCGGGAGTTCCGGGAGGCGCTGAAGCAGATCGTCGCCGGCGGGAAGTCGGACGGATTGGTGCGCGCCGGGCCGGCCGATCTGTGGACCTCGGTCTGGCTCGCGCTGGTGGCGTTTGCGGCGGAGCGGGTCAGTGCCAAAGAATGGCCGCCGGACGACGCGAAGGTGGCACTCACGCTGGAGGCTGCGTGGGATGCGATTTCCACTACGGGAAAAGAACAGCGTGAGCGGTAAACTGATAAGTATTGTCACCCTCAGGGTGACATCTCTTTCCTTCCTTCAAAAAACGTCACCTGCCTCGGATTCTCCGGCAGGTTCGACCAGGTGAGCCGGCGGGGGCGTCCCCGGGCCAGCGGCCGGATCTCGAGCCGGTTCCCCAGCAGAAAGGCCACCGAGTCGGGTCCCCAGCGAAGCGGATCGTGTGCCCCTCGCACCAGGAACCCCGGTGCGCCGCTGTCACCCATCACGCACAGCTCTTCCGGTTTCTCACACGGCACCACTCGCCCGAATACCGGATCTCCCAGCAGCACCGCCAGGCTGGACTCGGCCCGCTGCCGCTCGGGCGGCGGCACTGGCCGGGCGTCGGTCCGGGCCGGTGGAGGGTTGAGCAGGTAGAGCCCTCGTTCCGTCGCAACGACAACGGACGTCCCATCCCGGTACCAACCTAATCGGCGTGGTGCGCCCGCTCCTTTGGGCAGCCGCAGCTCGCGGTCGGCGCCGCTGAGCAGGTTCAGAATCCAGACGGAAGCGGGAGTGGAATCGCGCAGCGACTTGGCGCGGAGGAAGGCGACCGAGCCGCCGTCCGGGGCCAGCGCCGGGGCCAGCTCCGCGACCGGGGTGTACGTCAGCGGGGATGCCGGCCCGCCGTCAGCCCGTACCGCATAGAGATCACTATTGAGACTGTTGCCGCCGACGAAGACGGCGTAGGCGTCGCGTCCAACCTCCAATTTCCCCCGCAACGGCGGCAGGGTGGCTTCGCAGCCGGCGAGAACCCACAACGTGAGCGGGAAAAGAAACAGCCTCACGCTTTTCAGTTCCCGCTCACGCTGGTTGCCTTAAGCAGCCACCAGCCATTGGGATCTACCTCAACCTTCTGGGGCTTCCGCGCGATGCCGTCGATGACCCGCCGAGTCTCTTTCCCATCGACGTCGAGCCGAACTGTCTTGCCATCCACCAGCAGCTCCAGTCCGGGGATCCGATAGGTGCCCCACTCGGCTCTCTGGGTCTGCGCGACATCCACGATGAGCTTGTTTCCCTGGTGCTTCCAGCGGACCTCGAGCACCGGATAGCCCGGCTGGGTGAGCGCCTGGCGGAAATACCACTCCAGCGAATGGCCGGCGGCCTCGGACATGATCCGGGCAAAATCGGCGGAGAGTGCCGTGCTATCCCGATAAGCGGTGTAATAGCGCCTGAGCCCGGCGTAAAACGCCGTGTCGCCCATGATGCCGCGGAGCTGATGCAGCACCCAGGAGCCCTTCTGGTAATTGTTGCTGTTGAGCAGGCTCATCAGGCCGGTGGCGGTGGAGTCAAGGATCGGCCGGGCCGTGGCGGCTCCTTGAAATATTTCGCCGGCCGCGTTGCCCATGACCCTCCTGAATGCACTATCCCCCTCCGCGTGGCCGGTCCAGAGAGCCGACAGGTAGGTCGCGAAACCTTCCGAGAGCCAGAGATGATGCCAATCCGATTCCGTGACCGCATCGCCGAACCACTGATGCGCCGTTTCGTGGGCCACCAGGGCCTCGTCCATCTTCCGGCTGCGGTAGAGCTTCTCATCGTAAAAGATGGCGGTGGCGTTCTCCATGCCGCCGAACCTAGTGGTCGACTCCACGTGCGCCAGGCTCGGATAGGGGAATGGGCCGATGAGCCGGCTGAAGTATTCGACGATCGCCCCGACCCGTTGGAACGGACCTGCCATGGCGTAAGCGGAGTCCTGGGGATAGGTCCAGACCGAGCCAGGCACGCACTTTATGGAACAGGCGACGGCGGGCAGCCGGGTGCGGGCCAGCCGGCCGATGCCCACGACCATGGTATAGACTGGAATCGGTGTGTCGAGTGTGTAGTGCCAGACAGCGTGGCCGTAGGCGAGGGTGTCAATCTTCTCCAGCACTCCGTTGGCTATGACCTGATCGGCGAGCGGGGCCTGCACGTGGAACGCGACCGTCGCCTTGTCGCTGGGGTGGTCTTGCGACGCCAACCAGAGGTGGGCCCGGTCGGGCCAGTTGTCGGCAAAGATGGTGCGGTCGCCGTACTGGTTGCGGCCAAAGATGAGCCCGTCCCGGGCCAATCCGTGATAGCGAACTCGAGTGCTCAGTGTGTCGCCCGGCCGCTTCTCGTGCGGCACCTCGATCTCGCCCGCGGAGCGAGCGAAGAGAGTTCGGGCCAGCCGGGTGTTGGGTTTCCCGTCGATCAGCACCCGGACGACGCGCATGGCGGAGTCGAGCTCCATCTCGACCGGCTCGGTCGAGCGGAGCCGCCAGGTGGTCTGCACCTCGGCCAGCACGTGGGTACCGGTATCGGCCGGCACCAGCGTGATGTCGTAGTGCAAGGCGTCATGAACCGGGTGGATGGTGTCGGGCCGGGCGGCCAGCGGCGATGGGATTTGAAGCTGGAGAAGAAGGAGAAGCATGTATCGTTGTCACCCTGAGCGTTTGCGAGAGCTGTCACCCTGAGCGCAGCGAAGGGGCCGAAAGCCCGACGTTGCTCCGGCCCCCTCGCGTTGCTCGGGGTGACACGCAGGCGAAAGTTACTTTCCCAACCTGGCCCGATAGAACTCCAGAATCCGGGTCCACGCCTTTTCTACTTGCGGTCCATCCGAGCCCTGGCGCCCAGGCTTCAGGAACCCGTGGCCGGTTCCCGGATAGTTCTCGTAATTGAAGGTCTTTCCTGCCGCCTCCATCTTGGCTGCGACATCGGGCAGGTTGGCGTTGATGCGCTCGTCGTTCTCCCCGTAGACACCGAGCACGGGGGCCTTGATCCGGCGGAAGGCGGCCGTATCGGGTGCCGGGCCGTAGGCCACGACGACAGCCTTGAGCCGGGGATTATTGGTGGCGTAACGGAAGCTCTGGCCGCCGCCCCAGCAGAATCCGATGGTGCCGATCTGATCCTTGGCCACAGCGGGAAGTCCGTTCACGTAGGCATAGGTGGCATCGAGGTCAGCGGTGATGCGGTCGGGCTCCAGGTCGCCGACCAGCTTTCGGCCTTCATCGGGATTGGCGGGCGACTTCCCGTGCTTGGACGAGAGCAGGTCCGGCACGATGGCGACGTACCCTTCCTTGGCCAGCCGGTCGGCCACCGTCGGTTCCCAATCGGTGAGCCCGAAGATCTCGTGAATCACAATGACAGCGGGCGCCTTGGTCTTCCGCTCCGGGTAGGCGACGTAGGCCCGGATGGTCTCGTTGCCCTTCTTGATCTTTACCCATTCGCCGTGGGTAGTGACCGAATCGGGTCCGGTTTGAAGTGATGCTGCCGTTGAAGAAACCGGACGGGCTCGGCCGGTCTGCAACCACATCACGGCCGCCCCAGCCAGTGCGGCGATCAGGGCGACCAGGGCATACGACACCGCCCCTCGAGTGCTGAGATGCATCATGGCACCTCCAGGAATTGAACCTTACCCACCATCAACTGGGGAACCGCCACGCGAGAGTCCTTAGCATCCACGTCGATGTCGGCCGGCGAGGCGATCCCCGAGGCCACCGTTTTCGGCTGACCCTTTTCCAGCACGAACAGGCTCGAGTCGGCCCAGCTCGTCACCAGCAGCCGGCCATCGGGAAGGACCACCACGCCATCCTGCTGGCCGGGGCCGGAACCGATGGACTCGATGTTTTTGTCCCCCGGCTTCCAGCCATAGATCCCCTTGCCCAGGAAGGAGACGATCACGAAGCGTTTCTGCTGCTGGTCCCAGGTGATGCCGTTGGGGCCTTCGAGCTTGGGGGTGGTGAGGGCGGCCTTGGCGCCGGCCCGGGTAATACGCAGGACCTGATCGGGACCCGGGTGTGAGACCTTGCCGTTGGCACCGAAGAGCACGCCGGTGTCGGTCATGTAGATGGCGCCGTCGGGGCCCACCGCAGCGCCGTTGAGGAACCTGGCCCGGGTGTTCACGTTGGCGATGACCTCGCCGGTGCGTTTGTTGAAGGCTCGGGCAAACTCGATATCGGCCACCCAGAGCGTGTCGCCGTT
>JBJMPK010000129.1:0-52205 GCA_045803245.1 Gemmatimonadales bacterium | reverse complement strand
CTTCGCTTCGCTCAGGATGACAATTCTGGCGATCGTTGCAGCAACCACATCCCTCGCAGCCCAACAAACCAACCCCGAGCGGATTCTCAGCGGCCGCGACACACCCTCCCACGATTACGATCTGCTACATCAACGGATCGAGGTCGCCAACTTCGATTGGGACAACACCGCGTTCGATGGGAAGGTGACGACCACGGTCGTGTCGCTCCGGGCCGGGCTGGACTCGATCGTGATGGACATGGGGCGGCGATTGGCGGTGAGGCGGGTGACCATGGATTGTGAATCAGTGAAGGGCGCACGCTGTGCGCCCCTACCGGCGCCCCTGCGTGCGCCCGCACGTTTCACCCGTCCGGGGGACACGCTGGTATTTCGGTTGCCCAAACCGGCGGGGTTCCGCGACACCGTGCGCTTCACCATCGACTACCACGGCAAGATTACCCACGGCCGTGGGCTCTACTTCTTCAAGGCCGATCCGGGACGGCCGCACCGGCCCCAGCAGATCTACAGTGGCGGCGGCACCGATGGGAACCCGAACTGGATCCCGACCTATGGGGCCCCTCACGACAAGGCGACCTGGGAGATGATCGCGACGGTTCCGGCCGGCTATACCGTCGTCTCGAACGGCCGGCTGATCGGCGACCGTCCAGCCCCGGCCCGCAGCTCCCCCACTCGATCTCACACCGTGCATTGGTCCCAGGAGAAGCCGGCCTCCACCTATCTCATCTCCATCGTGGTCGCGCCGCTCAGGAAAGCGAGCGAGCGCTGGCGGGATGTTCCTCTCGAGTACTACGTCTACCCCGACGACCTGCCGCTCGCCAAACCGTTGTTCGGCATTACCCCCGACATCATGGAGGTCTACACTCGTCTGACCGGCGTGAAGTATCCCTGGCCCCAGTACGCCCAGACCAGCGTCGCCGATTTTGTCGGGGGGATGGAGAACGTCGGCGCCACCACGCTGGTGGACTGGCTGCCCGATCCGCGCGCCTATCGCGACCGGCCGTGGTTCCGGCACGCACTGATCCCCCACGAGCTGGCGCACCAGTGGTTCGGCAACCTGGTCACCACGGAAAACTGGGTCAACTATTGGCTGAACGAGGGCATGGCGGAGTTCATGGCGGGTCAATATTGGGGCACCCGGCAAGGTCGCTACGCGGAAGACGATTATTACCTGGACGAGTACCGGGACTACGTCGAGCTCGACGGCAAAAGGCGGGTGCCGCTCGCCGCGTTCAACTCCAACATCGTGTACGCCAAGGGTGCGCTCGTCCTGGAGATGCTGAAGAAGTACCTGGGCCCGGAGCGCTTTTGGGCTTCAATCAACCGCTACCTCACCCGTCACGCCTTCGCTAACGCCACCAGCAACGACCTGCGTCATGCCGTGCTCGACGCCACCGGTGAGAACCTCGACTGGTTCTGGAATCAATGGATCTACCAGGCCGGCCATCCCGAGCTGACCGTCAGCTCAGCCTACGACTCCGCCGCCGGCACGCTGGCCCTCACGGTGCGGCAGACCCAGGTGGACACCGCGCATGCCGATTCCACCGGCTTTCGCTACACCACGCCGCTGGTGTTTCGGGGTCCGGTCTCGATCCGGGTCGGCACCGCTTTGGGCGACGTCAGAAAACGGGTCGAGCTGGACCGGCGGGAGCAGGTGGTGCGGATTGGTGGCCTCAAGTCGGCGCCGACCATGGTGGTGTTCGACGAGAACAATGCCATGCTCAAGTCGCTGACCTTCGAACAGCCGACCCGATGGCTCGCGACCCAGCTGGCCCGGGATCGCGATCTATGGAATCGAAGCTGGGTCATCGAACAGCTCGCCCGGCGCTCGGGTGATTCACTGGCCGCGGCGGCCCTGGCGCGGGCGGTACGAGGGGCGGACTACTATCTCACCCGGGCCCAGGCGGCATCGGCCCTGGCCGCCTTTCCCGCCGCGGTGGCAGCGCCGCCGCTCGAGGCCGCGATGCGGGACACCTCATCGGCGGTGCGAACAGCCGCCGTCGTCGCACTGGGATCGGTGGGTGGGGAACGGCCGGCGGCAGCCGCCCGAGCGGCATGGAAGGGAGACTCGAGCTACGAAGTGAGGGCCGGCGCGCTGACCGCGCTCTCCCGCCTCGATTCGACCGGTGCCCGAAGCGCGATTCTTTCGGGTCTCGCGAGCTCCTCCTACCGGGACGTCATTCAGAACGCCGCCATCGCCGCCGCGGCCCAAGCGCCCGATTCCGCAATGATCGATGGTCTGGAGAAGATCCTGGGGCATCAGCAGCTGCCGGCCCTGGTGCTGGCCGATCTCGCCTCCAAGGGCGATACCAGAGCTCTGACCGCACTGGTCCGTCACCGCGATGACCCGCGCCTCTGGGTGCGACGCTGGGTGCAAGAGGCGATCGAGCAGGAGATCGAGAAAAAGGGGGAATAGCTAATAGCTTCTTCACACTGACACTCCCACCCGCCCAAGCCAACCAATCACTGGCGCAATCGTACCGGCTGCATCGCTGGGATCATTCATGCGAGGGAGCGCCATCACCCGGTCGAGGCCCGAGAGCCGGCTGATCGCCGGCCCGTTGGTGCCGGTGGACCGGTCGGTCATCTCCGGAGTGGTCAGCACCACACCGGCGCACGGGATCCCGGCCAGCTCGAGCGCGCTGAGCGTGAGCACCGTGTGATTGATGGTTCCTCGTATGTCCTGGGCGACAACGAGCGCGCAGGCGCCCAGGGTCCGGGCCACATCGGTCATGTTCCATTCCCACGTCACCGGCGTCAGCAGGCCCCCGGCACCTTCGATCAGCCCAAATTCGGCTCCATCGATGAAGCGCTCGATCTTGAGCACCAGCCCATCGAAGTCAATCTCCGCGCCGGCCCGCTCGCTCGCGAGCACCGGCGAGGTGGGCTCGCTGAAGCGGATGATCGCCTGAGTGGGCTCGGCCTGACCGGTGGCGCGGGCCAGCCGCACGCCGTCTTCCCAGTCGCTCGTCGGGCCGGATCGCCCAGTCTCCACCGGCTTGATCGCGACCACGTGCTTGCCGGCGTCGCGCAACGCCCGGGCCAGGGCGCAGGTGACCCAGGTCTTGCCCACGCCGGTATCGGTGCCGGTGATGAGGACTCGCATGAGCGGAGACTACACAGTCACGCCGGTGAGGGGAAGGCGGACCGGCGAACGTGGCGGACTGTCACATGACGGGCCTGGCGGTGTTTATTGAGTCGATGAGTACTCGCTCGTTCACCGTACCGCTCAGTGGATTCGGTCGGCCGCCGGCGGAGGCCGAAGTTGTGGTCCAGAGTCTGACACTGCGGGATCGCCTTGCTCGGGCCGCCACAGTCGCGGGTGCTGGGCTCGCCCTTGCCGTCATCGCCGTGCCTATACCCCTGGTCCACTTCGTCCTGGTGCCGGCAGCTTTGTTGCTCGGTCTCACCTTCGGGGCAGTCCGCCTGCGTCATCGAGAAGTCTTTTCCTCCGCGGAGGGGACCTGTCCGTTCTGTGACACTCGGCAACGGCTGGGTCTGGCCGGAAGAGTTTTTCGACTGCCGCGGCGAGTCTTCTGTAGTCACTGTCGGCGGGAATTGGATCTCGGAAGGTAAGGCGTACTATCGCACCGTACGGAGTTCACGTCTTCCCGGGAGCCCCCATGATGCGAGCCATTCGTCGGACCCAGTTGCCAGCTGCCGCCCTCGCAGGTGCTCTCACCCGTATCCTTTTTTAGACCGCGCCCCGGGAGCGTAGCTGGTCTGAGCCACCTCAACCTCCCGTGGGCCCGAAGCGCTCGGTCTTAATCCGGCCGGCTTCGTATCCTAGTGCGACAAGCGCATCTGCCGCGGTCTCTACGAAGGCCGTGGGACCGCAAACGTAGATCAGCGGCTGCGCCACCGGTGGCCACGAGATTTCGCGCAGCAGCTCGCCATCGATGCGGCGCCGGTGGCCGTTCCAATCATCGGGCCACTCGCGGGTCAGGGTGAAGAAGACCTCGATGCCGGCTGAGGAGTCGAGTCGGGCCAGCTCGTTCCGGTAGATGATTCCCTCGAAGGTTCGCGACGAATACAGCAGGCGCGCGGGGACGGTGCTTTGCATGGCCGCATGATGCCGGAGCATCGATCGGAACGGCACCACGCCCGAGCCGCCGGCCAGGAGGAGCAGCGGTCCGCCCATCGAGCTGGTCCAGACGAAGTAGCCGCCGATTGGCCCCCGCAGCTCGAGCTCGTCGCCCGGCTGAAGCACGTCGGAGAGATAGGGGGAGACCTCGCCGTCCGCGAGGCGCTCGACTGTCAGGACCAGGTTCTCATCTTCTGGCGCGGAGGCGATGGAGTAGCTGCGCTGGGCCTGATAGCCGTCTTCGGCGGTAAGCCGGACATCCACATGCTGGCCGGCGAGATGACCGGGCCAGCCGGGGCAGCGGAGAACGAGACTCCGCACCCGCGGAGTTTCGTCGACGACCTCGATGACGTCGGCGAGCTGCCAGTTCAGTCGCCCGTGTAGCGCTGCTCCCGCCACGGGTCCCCGTAGATGTGGTAGCCGTTCTGCTCCCAGAAGCCCGGCTCATCGGTCTCGGTCAGCTCCAAACCGCGCACCCACTTGGCGCTCTTCCAAAAGTACAGGTGTGGGATCAGCAGGCGGGCGGGGCCGCCGTGTTCGGGATGCAGCGGCTTGCCGTCGTAGCCATGGGCGATCCAGGCTTTGCCGCCGGTCAGGTCCTTCAATGGGACGTTGGTGGTGTACCCGCCGTCGCTCCAGGCAGTCACGTACTTGCCGGTCGGGCCGGCCTGCTCGAGCAGGGTATCCAGCGAGACGCCAGTCCAGACCGTATCGAGCTTGGACCACTTGGTGACACAGTGGATGTCGACGGTAAAGCTCTCACTGGGCAGCGACATGAAGTCCTGCCAGCTCCAGGTAATCGGGTTCTTCACCGCACCGCGGATAGCAACGCTCCACTGTTCCAGTGGGGTCCGCGGGGTCGGCCCGGCTGAGAGGACGGGGAAGTCGTGAGTGACATACTGGCCCGGCGGGATCCGCGAAGGATCGGTGGTGGGACGCTGCCGGCCGCTGAAACCGCGAGAGATAGGTGGCATGTGAACTCAAGATACCTGGAAACAGCACCGCTCCCGCTGGTAGCGCTCGCAACACTGCCTTACCCGGGAACCGATGAACTGGGTCAGCAGGCTCTCCAGCGCGTTGCACACCTCGGGGTGACCGGCCGTCGCCGCGGCCAGCGGGCAGCCGTGGCTCCTAATGGTGTAATCCCCTCCATCCTGGATTACCTCCGTCAGTCCTCCCAGATCGTTGAGCAGTGAGCTCGCCGCCGCCACCCGGCTCCCCAGCGAACCGGCGGGCGCGGACCGTCCCGCTACCAGGCTCCGGCCCGCCTCACGCAGAGCCGAGTCGAGTTCCTTCGGCTTGATTCGCCGTTCCAGAACGTCCAGGAGCTGAGTGAGCATCGGTATGTACGCCCGGGAGAAGAGCAGCTCCGCCTGGGTCGTGACCCCGTACACGCGCGAAGGCTTGCTCGTGCCCCGGCGGCTTTCCCGCTCGCCCACCAGACCGTCGTGCACCAGGGACGCCAGTTGCGACCGAACGGCCGTACGAGTGAGATCCAGCGCCCGGGCCACCTCATCCACTGTCATAGGGGTGCGCCGGAGCATCTCCATTATACGCCCGGCCGTTCCCCGAGGCCCGGAGCCCAATTGCCTCACCCAATACCTCCTTCAAAAGTCAAGATAAGTATATACAATCTTGCTTTTCTTCGCACTTCTTCGTATCTCTGGGGGTCGGAATTGGCCGACAGCAGCCCAGACCACAGCGGGAGAGCTTTAACCAGGAGGAAGTCGTGCCCAGTAATTCGTGGCGCCGTACCGCGCCTGCAGTCGTATCGATGGCAATCGTGATGCTCGCGTCCTGTAAGGCGAGGCAGAGCGCCGACACAGGGGCCGGCTCGATGGATACGACGGCCGCTGCCGTACCAGCGGATAACACGGCGGGCGCCGCGGCCTCAGGCGGCCTATCGGATGCCAATATCGTCGCCCTGCTCGACGAGGCCAACGCAGCGGACAGCGCCACCGCCGCCTTCGCCATTACCAAAGCCACCAGCCCCGACGTGAAGGCGTTCGCGAAGCTGATGATGGGCGAGCACCACGCGCTCCGGGCCCAGGGTCAGCAGTTGGCCCAACGGCTCAACGTCACGCCGGTGCCACCCGCCAGCGACCCGTTCAAGCCCGCGGTCGAAAGCGAATTGGCCGCGCTCAAGGCAGCCCCGAAGGGTGCTCAGTTCGACCGGACCTATATCGAGCAGGAGATCGGGATCCACAAGGCGGTACTCGACGTCGCCGGCAAAGCCCACGATGCGGCCCAGAATGAAGATCTCAAGAAGCTGATCGAGCAGGCGGGGCCGGTCATTCAGAAGCACCTGGACCACGCCGAGGCAATTCAGAAGAAGCTGGGCAAGCCGACCGCGTAAGCGCCACCTCGTCCGCCGGGGATACTCGCATGCGAAGCACTGCTCATTTCCGGGGTCACCCGATTCACCCGATGTTGATCCCCTTCCCGTTCGCGTTTCTGACCGGGGCATTCGTGTTCGATATCGCCGGTTGGCTGGCTGGCCACGCCAGGTGGTGGGTGGCCGGCCGATACCTTGCCCTGGTTGGCATCGCCGCGGCGCTCGTGGCCGCGGTACCAGGTTTTATCGATTATGTCCGAACCGTGCCTCCCCGAAGCTCCGGGAAGCAGCGAGCGACGACCCATATGCTGCTCAATCTCTCGGCGGTCATTCTCTTCATTGTGGCCGCCTGGCTTCGGAGGGGCGGTGTCGAGCCAGCCGCTCCCGTTGTAGTTCTGGAGGGCCTGGCGGTCGGGATGTTGTTCGTCGGAGGGTGGCTCGGCGGAGTGCTCGTGTCACGCAATCAGATCAGCGTGGACCATCGCTATGCCCGGGCAGGCAAGTGGAGTGAACAGAGCGTGAGGGCCAGCGCCGATCAGCCGGTCGTCGTCGCCCGATCGGACGAGCTCGAAGTGGACCAGATGAAGCTCATCCGCCTGAATGGCCAGCGCCTGGTGCTGGCGCGCACCAAGGAAGGGTATGTCGCCTTCGATGATCGGTGTACCCATAAGGGTGGCTCTCTAGCCGGCGGGGTAATGATCGGCGGCGTGGTGCAGTGTCCCTGGCACGGCTCTCAGTTCGATTGCCGGAGCGGCACGGTCAAGGCAGGTCCAGCGAAGGATCCGGTTGAGACCTATCTCGTCCGGGAAATGGAAGGCAAGCATGTGCTGACTCTCAGTGACAGAGGGAAAGCCAAGTCATGACTGACCACTTCACATACACCCAGCCGGTCGAGGTACCCCGGGTTCACGGAGACGGCCACGATAACGACGTCACTCTGAGCGAAACCAAGGCCCCTTCGCTTCGCACAGGGTGACAGCTACTCTCCCGTCCGACCGTCAGACCGTCCGACCGTCACACCGGCCGCGCGATGTGGGCGTGCACGAAGCTCACGGCCATCGACCCTTCGCCTACTGCGGCCGCCACTCGCTTGGCCGACCCGGCGCGCACATCGCCGGCTGCGAACACACCGGGCAAGCTGGTCTCCAGCAGGAATGGGGCTCGTCCGGCCGAGCGCCAGCGTTCAGTGTCGGTCGCCGCGGGTGGGAGTCCGTCCCCGGTCAGCACGAAGCCCCGTCGATCCAGCTCGACGCAGCCATGGAGCCAGTCGGTGTGCGGGTCCTCACCGATGAAGAGATAGAGTGAATTGGTGGCAAAGGTCTGTTGCTTGCCGTTCGCGCCCTTGGTATGCACCGCACTGAGATGCCCGTTCCCCTCCAGGCCGCTGACCACTGCGCCCCGGTGGATAGTCACATTCTCCATTCTCTCGACCCGGTCCACCAGGTAGCGAGACATGCTCGCCCCGAGATCCTGGCCCCGGACCAGTACGTGCACTCGGCTGGCGTACCGGGACAAGAACATGATAGCCTGACCCGCCGAATTGCCGGCGCCGACCACCACTACCTCTTCGCCTCGACAGAGCCTGGCTTCCATCTCGGTCGCCGCGTAGTAGATGCCGGCCCCCTCGAAATCGGCAAAGCCCGGAACCTCCAACTTTCGATACTCCACACCGCTCGCCACCAGGACACAGCGGGTGAGGATCCGGCTACCGTCGGTCAGGGTAACCACTCGGTCCCCGCCGTTCAGACCGAGCGACCGGACCTCCGCCGGCACGGTGATCTTGGCGCCGAACTTCTGGGCCTGGAACAAGGCATTGCGAGTGAGCTCATCCCCGGAGATGCCCGCGGGAAAGCCGAGATAGTTCTCGATGAGCGAGCTGGTGCCGGCCTGCCCGCCGGCGGCAAGCGCATCCACGGTGAGGACCTCGAGCCCTTCCGACGCGGCGTAGACCGAGGCGGCGAGCCCCGCGGGACCGGCACCGACCACCACGAGATCGTACCTGTGGTCCGGCTCCAGATTGGCCTCGAGTCCCATGCAGCGGGCGAAGTCGGCTATGGAGGGATTGCTCACCCACTCGCCGTCGCTCCTCAGCACGATCGGCGTCGCCGAGGCCGGGATGTTGAACTGGCGAAGCAGGGCATCGGCCTGCTCATCGGCCTCGAGGTCCATCCACCTGACCGGAACCCCGTTCCGAGTGGCGAAGTCACGCAGCCGATGCGCGTCGGGAGAGAAGCGCGAGCCGATGATAGTGACCGCCTCATACTCTTTGCCGAGGAGGAGTCCCCGGCGCATGAGGAAGGCCTTTGCCAGAATCTGGCCCAGCTGGGGAAGCTCCTCCACCGCCTGCCGCAGCTCGGCGCTGCCCAGCTCGAGGACCCGCCCGTCTTCGGCCGCGCGTCCGGTGACCAGGATGGCTCGGCCGCTGAGCATGTCCACGTCGCCGCTGAACTGTCCGGGATGGTGCACCGCGACGACGTGGGGGACACCCTTCGAATGCCCGACGATCTCGATCGCGCCCTCGAGCACCACGAAGAAGGAGCGGTTGCGATCGCCTTCAGCGAACAGAACCTCTCCAGCGTGGACCTTGCGGGAATGACCTCGGGCAGCGAGTGCCGCGAGATCTTTAGCGTCGAGGGTCGGAAACGCTACCTCGTTTTCACTGGCCATGGGTGTTCTCCAGCATTGCTCTATTGAACGACGAGATCCCGGCGTGGGCCGGGATCCCGACTTCATGGATCACCCTCGAAAGATAGACGCCTTCTGCCCTACCGGTTCGAGACGGCGGCCGGTACCCGGACTCCTCTTTCCGAGACCACCGCGTGGGGAGGGAATCTTCTAAAGGCGGCAATTCCCAGAACCCCGAACAGGCCCATCACCAGGAGCTGGGTCACCACGTAGGGCGCTTCCTTGTGGGTCGGTGCCAGTACGATCAGGGCCGGTATCCTGCGGAACAGCTGATCCACCAGAACAAAGAGGTTGAGATACAGCACCAATACCGATCCCACCACGTAGACCCCCCGCCAGGTTCCTTCGAGGTGCTTCCGGTACCGGGCAATGATCACGGGAACCATAAGAACCAGGGAGAGGATACCGACGTAGTGGGACGGCAGCAGCCTGGTAAAGGGAAAGCCAAAACCGGTGATGCTGGTCAGTGCGGTGGTTACGAGAAAGAGCCCGGTCCAGCCGTCGAGCCGAGCCCCGGCCATGAGTCCTCCCACCACGACCAGCCCTGCGACGATCGCGACCAAACTGATCAGCGTATGAATCAGCGTGAATGTCGTGATGTCGAAGATCATACCGGAACCGGCTCTCGCGCCGGGGTGGCCGCGGGCTGCTTGATGAACGAGAGCAGGTCGGCGTTAATGGTGTCGGCCTCAGTCGTGGGCATGCCGTGCGGAAAGCCCTTGTAGGTTTTCAACGTGCCGTTCTTCAGCAGCTTTGCCGACAGCGGTGCCGAATCGGCATACGGCACGATCTGGTCGTCATCGCCATGCATCACCAGGACCGGCACGGTAATCTTCTTCAGGTCTTCGGTGAAGTCCGTCTGCGAGAAGGCAACGACGCCGTCATAATGCGCCTTGGCGCTTCCCATCATGCCCTGGCGCCACCAATTCCGGATCACGGGCTCAGAGGGTTTCGCACCCGGCCGGTTATAACCGTAGAACGGTCCCGCCGGCAGATCGTAGTAGAACTGGGCCCGGCTGGCGGCGAGCTGCGCCTGAAGCCCGTCAAATACCTCCTTGGGCAGCCCGCCCGGATTGGCCGCCGTCTTTACCATCAACGGCGGCACCGCGCTGATGATCACCGCTTTTGCCACCCGGCTCTCGCCGTGACGCCCCAGGTAGTGCACCACTTCGCCGCCGCCGGTCGAGTGGCCGACGTGCACCGCCCCCTTAAGGTCGAGATGGGCGGTCAGCGCCGCCAGGTCGTCGGCGTAATGATCCATGTCATGGCCGCTACCAGTCTGGGCCGAGCGGCCATGTCCGCGCCGGTCGTGAGCTATGACCCGATAGCCCTGCTTGAGGAAGAACAGCATCTGGGTGTCCCAATCATCGGCCGACAGCGGCCAGCCGTGACTGAACACGATGGGTTGTCCCTTACCCCAGTCCTTATAGTAGATCTCGGTACCATCGGTGGTGGTGATCGTCGGCATGTCGTTGCCTCCTCAGGAGGGTGATCAGGTTTGAGTTAGTGCCGGTGTGCCACGGATAACGCGTACACCGCGGAGCGCAGCGGCACGAACGGATCGTCGGAAAGCTGGATCCCATCGGTGAGGTAGATCGGGTTGAACGTGAGCGACCGCTGCAGCGCTTGGTTGTTGGGCGCCACCTTGGTCAGGGTGATGGTCCCCATCTCCACCCGCTTGCGGTCGTCGGGCCAAACGATCGAGCCATCGTTCGTCTGGTCGCCGGGGTTGGCCAGCTGCACCAGGAGCCGGTACTTGATCGGCCCCCGGACGATGCGATGGGTCAGATCCTCGAACATGTAGTTGGGTGACAGCTTGGCTGCACTGGGGCCGAGATGGTGGATGCCGGCAACCGGAAGGATCTGATACCGGCCGGCCCGCCTGGTCCCGGCGCTGTCGACGAAGATGAAGGCGTTGTTGCCGAAGAAACCGAGAGTGGCAAAGCTCTTGGGCAGTGGCTTCGAGTCGACCACGACCTTCAGCGCTCGCGGATGGCTGCCAAGGAACTGTTCGATAGGGGAGGGATGAGGGCTCTCGGGAGTCGTGCCAGCGATTGCCTTGACGAGAGCCAGAAAATCTTCTCCCGTGCCGACGAAGAATCCGTTATGCGAGTTGGAGACGATGTCGGTGAAGGCTCCGGTTGGCAGGTTGAACCGGATCGCCATTCCACGAGGAGAAGCGTTGGGATTGTCGTCGTTGATTTGAGGGACTCCCGTAGCATCGGACAGCCGGACGGTGACCGGGACCGGGGCACCATGGAAGTGCGCTGCCCGGCTGATCGATGCCGCGCCTTTGGTCGGAGTGAACGTGCCGGTCAGGACCATGCCCTTGGCGTGGGCGTAGCGGAATCCGGTGTGGACCCCACCGTTGATCTTCACCATCTCATCCGCGATCTGCTGGGGCAGACTCTTCTCCTGGGCCTCGAGTCCGCGCGAAGCGCCCGCGAAAGCACCAGCGGCCAGAAAGGCACAGAGCCAGGCTTCCAGCCCAGCAGTGGTCCTCAGGGGAATTCGCAACCTCAGCATGTGACTTCCTGGCTCCTGTGATAGCGCAAAGGCGAAAGGCACCTCGAGCGTGAGTCTCGGGCTCAACTGTTCCGGAGTGCGACAGTATCGCCAACGGCAGCCTTACCGCGCTTGGACGCGCGTGCTCTGGGAGATCGTCCGACGACGGGAACCCTTCAGCAGAGGCCCCTGTTCTCTATCAGAGACGTCGTGAGTAGCGCCCTGTGTCTCACCCGGCTGCCGGCGTCCATGATGGAGAAGATGGTATATGTTGACCGCACTGCTCTTGCTGGCTTCCCCCACGGTTGCCGCACCCGCGGCGATGCCGCTGGCAAGCAAAGATCCCCCCGTCCACGTCTGGCTCAACTCCGACGCCAACTATGCCTACGGCGACCGCGCCAAGGTATACGCCAAGTCCGCCCGGGACGGCTACCTGATTGTGCTGCGCTCCGACGGCGCCGGCCGCGTCCGGGTGCTGTTTCCGCTCAACCCCGATGCCGACCAGCGGATCACCGGCGGAAAGAAATACGAGCTCAAAGGTCGGGGGGGCCGCGAGGCCTTCGTGACGGACGACACCAGCGGGCACGGCACCGTACTCGCCGCCGTCTCGGAGTCACCCTTTCGAGTCGACGAATTCGTCCAGAACGGCCTCTGGAACAGCGGGGCCCTGTCCAGTCCGCGGGTGCGGGACGACGCGGAATCCGGGCTCCTCGAGCTGGTCACGCGGATGAAGGCGCCCGGCCAGCACTTCGACTATGACGTCTCGACCTACGTCGTCTCGGAGCGGTATGCTCGTGACCTCTATCCCTACCCCTACGCCGGCCCCGGCTGGTGGGGGTACGATCCCTGGAGGGGTTATGGGCGCGGGTTCGGCCTTGGCTTCGGGTGGAGATCGCGGGATTTCTTCGGCTATCGTCGAGGCTGGAGGCACTAAGGCTCCGAAGGCACACCAACTGGATACTCCGCTGGTGTGCCTTCGTTCGTTCGGGTCGGCGGTTTTTATCTCATCAGGCGGAACCCTGCAGCGCCTTCTGGAGCGGTAATCGCCGGATTCGTTTTCCCGTCGCCGCAAAGACCGCGTTGGCCAGCGCCGGTGCGGTGACCGCGGTGCCCGGCTCGCCGATCCCGCCAGGCTTCTCGCCATTCCGCACCAGGTGCACCTCGATAACCGGCGTCTCGTTGATCCGGAGGACTCGGTAATTGTTGAAGTTGGATTGCTCGACCCGGCCGTTCTTGAGCGTGATCTCGCCCCACAGCGCGCCGCCGATGCCAAAGACAATACCGCCTTCGATCTGGGCCTTCACCGTGTCCGGGTTCACGACTGTACCGCAGTCGACCGCACATACGATTCGGTGCACCCTTACCTCGCCCGATTTCAACACCTCCACCTCGGCCACCTCGGCGACGTAGCTGTCCCATCCGCTGTAGAGCAATGACACCCCGCGACCGTGGCCCGGGGGGAGGGGCTTTCCCCAGTCCGCTTCCTTTGCTGCCAGGTCGAGCACGGCCATCGCTCGCGGAGCCTTGCCCAGAAGCGAGCGGCGGAATGCTATTGGATCCTGCTTCGACGCGGCGGCGAGCTCATCGACGAAGCTCTCGACGACGAAGATGTTGTGGGTGGGCCCAACCCCCCGCCAGAAACCGGTATTCAGCACCGGCTCCTCGTGGCGCACGTACTCGACCCGGATCGTTGGAATGTCGTAGAGCAGCTGTACCGCGCCGTCTATCCCATCGCCGTCCAACCCGTCCTTGAACGCGGGCGGAGCCCACCGGGCCAGGATCGAGGGCCCGACCAGTCGGTGGTTCCACGCGACCGGCTTCCCGCGAGCATCGAGCTGGGCGGAGATCCGGTCGTAGTAGTAGGGGCGATAGACATCATGCTGGATGTCCTCCTCCCGGGTCCAGACCACCTTCACCGGCCCGTCGACCTCTTTGGCGATCCGCACGGCCTTGGTCTCGAAATCGACCTCGAGCCGGCGCCCGAATCCACCGCCGAGCAGATGATTATGAACCACGACCTTCTCCGGCGGGAGGCCGGTGACCTTGGCCGCCGTCCCCTGCACCCGGCTCAGCACCTGCGAGCCGGTCCAGACTTCGCAACCGTCTTTCCGTACATGCACCGTGCAGTTGACCGGTTCCATTGTGGCGTGGGCCAGGAAGGGCGCCGAGTAGATGGCTTCGATCCTTCGAACCCCGCCGGGACGGCCCGAGAACGGGAGATTCTGCTTCCGGGCGACCACGCCCGGCTTGCGTGAGGCCGTATCCAGTCCCTTCACGACGTCCGCGGTCGAGACCTTCCCGTTCGGGCCGTCATCCCAGCGGATGACGAGCGCCGCCAATCCCTGCTTCGCCGCCCACATGTGATCGCCCACCACGGCCACCAGGTCACCGAGATTCACGATCTGGCGCACACCCGCGATTGCCTTGGCCTTGCTGTCATCCAGGCTGGCAACCTTCCCGCCTAACACCGGACTTTCGGCGAGGGTGGCGATCTTCAGGCCCGGTACCCGTACGTCGATGCTGTACTTCGCCGTGCCATTGACCTTTTCCGGGCTATCGAGCCGCTTCGCCGGCGTGCCGATCAGGGTGAAGTCCTTCGCGTCCTTGAGCCTTACCTCCGCCGGCACCGGTACCTTTGCCGCCGCATCGGCGAGCTGGCCGTACGAGAGCTTCTTGCCGGTCGCGGCGTGGGTCACCATCCCCTTCTGAGCCTGGCACGACGCCGGATCGACCTTCCACCGCTGCGCCGCGGCAGTGATCAGCATGGTGCGGGCGGTGGCTCCGGCCGTTCGAAGCGGCAGGTACAGCATCTTGACCGAGCTCGACGCCCCGGTCATCTGGAAACCGACCAGCGGGTTGGCGTACAGCTTGTCGCTGGGCGGAGCATGCTCGACCCGCACTTGATCGAGCGGGACCTCCAGTTCCTCGGCTATCAGCATCGGCATCGAGGTGTACATGCCCTGCCCCATCTCGACCTGTCCCACGATCATGGTCACCCGGCCGTCCCGGCCGATCCGAACGAAGGCGTTGGGGGCAAAGACGGGGGGTTCCGCGGCCGCCACCGCAGCGGAGGTCTTACCCTGAAGCCGATCACCCACTCGGCAGCCGAGGAGCAGTCCCCCTCCAGCCGACGCGAGAACCACGACGAAACTCCGGCGCGATACCTGATCCGGCGCTGTCTTGGCCATGATTATGCTCCCTTCGCGGCAATCGCCGGCGACCCAGCTGCCTGCTTGATGGCCGCGCGGATGCGGGTATAAGTCCCGCAGCGGCAGATATTCCCCGACATGGCAGCATCGATGTCTGCATCGCTGGGATTGGGAGTCTTGGCCAGGAGCGCGGAGGCGGACATGATCTGGCCCGACTGGCAGTAACCACATTGGACCACCTCCAGATCCAGCCAGGCCTGTTGCACCTTTTTGCCCGGCGCCGTTTCGCCGATGGCCTCGATCGTGGTGATGCGTTTGCCCGTCACGGCGCTCACCGGCGTGACGCAGGAGCGGATCGGCTGCCCGTCGAGATGCACCGTACACGCGCCGCACGCGGCGATCCCGCAGCCGAACTTGGTGCCGGTCAGGCCGACGACGTCGCGCAGCACCCACAGCACCGGCATATCGGCCGGCACATCGACCCGGACTTTCTTTCCGTTGATGTCGAGTTCCTGCATGACGGTCTCCTCAGGCATTGCCTGCCCAACCAGCTGGGTTAGTGCGACGATACGACAACCCACGCGAGAACGATTGCAACGAAGTCCTCTGACACGGCGATGATGCTGTCTTTCACCTTGAGAGTCTGGACCAGGCGGGTACGTGCCTGGTAGCCGGCGAAGGCTCCAATGACTCCTCCCAGACCGCCGAGGAGCGCCCCCAGGAGCATCGAGCGGCCACCCGAGGCGCAGACGGCGGCGCCGCACAGGCCACCCATCACGACCCGCGCGCTGAGTGGTCCCGCCATGGTTCGCCTGGGGGTTGTCGGCAATAAGTCTGCAACATACTCGAGCAGAGCTAACGCCGAAAAAATTATCACGGCTACGATCGATCCCAGGAAGCCCAACGGCGAGCCGTGAAGGTCCAGCCATCCCAGATGGGCGGCCCAACTCACAGCGGCGGGAGCGGTGAGGGAGCGCAGGCCGGCGACGAACCCGATCCCGGCCGCGAGTGCGAGAACCAGCTCCGGGTCCATGATCACCTGTTGGGTGTAGAGGAGGCCCTCAGCTCTCGTGAGTTCGGCTGATCGAGCGGCCGGGTGACACCAGAGGGGAAGCGGGCCACCAGCTCTGCGGTCGTGAGAATCTCATGAGCGAACGTGGGGCCGTTCAGCTCATGGGCGGCGTACATCATCTCCTCGGTGAAGGCTGCGGTGGCGTCCTTCACCAGGGTGACGTGATAGCCCAGCTCGGTCGCAAAGCGGCCGGTGCATTCGATGCAGGTGTTGGCCAGCAGACCGATCACGATCACCTTCACGATCCGCCGCTGCTTGAGCCAGAAATCGAGATCGGTGTTGGCGAACCCGCTCGATCCCCAGTGTTCCTTGATGATGATGTCGCCCTGATGGGGCACGAACTCAGGGTGCCACTCTCCGCCCCAGGTGCCCTTGGCAAAGCTTTGCCTTTCGCCCGAAGCGATCTGATAGGGCGTCGGATGATCCCAGTTCTGATAGTCCCCCGGTTCCCAACGGTGGTGCGGGACGATGAAGACCTGAATTCCCGCCGTCCGGGCGCCCGCCACGATGGTCTTGAGGTTCTGGAGCAGAGCGACCTCGCTCGCGACCGCTTTTACCCGCGGCCAGACCTTACCGCCCTCGGAGAGGAAATCGTTGTAGGGGTCAACCAGCAGCAGAGCCGTCTGGTCTTTGGGGTAAGCAGGTGCCACCATGACGAATGCCCTCGGCTCTCGGAACTGGTGAAACAGATAACCGGCCAGCCGAAGGATGTAGGTAGCTGAGGACAGGAGATTGCACCCGCGTGCTGTTTCCGAAGCCACGATGGCGGGACGCCTTCTGGCGATCTGTGGAGCGGTGGTCCAGATTTGATCGTATCGCTTTCACCACCGCTCTATTGACTGCCACGAGGAGCTCGGATGTCGGAGTCGACGGCCATGGTATTCGTCGTGGAAGACGACGCGTCGGTTCGCGAGGCGCTGGCCGGCTTGATCCGCTCAGCGGGGTGGAACGTCGAGGTTTTTGTCTCGGCCCATGAATTTCTGGCCTCGGCCAAGACCGATGCGCCGAGCTGCCTGGTGCTGGACGTGGGACTTCCGGGGCTGAGTGGCCTCGATCTCCAGGCCCGAATGGCCCAGCTCGACAGCGATATTCCCATCGTTTTCATCACCGGCCACGGCGATGTTCCGATGTCGGTGCGAGCGATGAAGGCCGGCGCCGTCGAGTTCCTCACCAAACCGTTTCTCGACCAGGACCTGCTGGATGGCATCCAGGTGGCTCTCGACCGGCACCGGGCCAGCCGCCAGGAAGATGCGGAGTTGGAGGAGCAGCGCGCGTGCTATGCCTCGCTGACACCCCGCGAGCGGCAGGTCCTGGAGCTGGTGACGTCGGGACGGCTGAACAAACAGATCGCCGCCGAGCTGGGCACCAGTGAGATCACTATCAAGGTTCATCGGGGGCGCGTCATGACCAAGATGCGGGCCACTTCATTAGCGGACCTGGTCACTCGCGCGGGCAGACTCAAGTTGACGGTGGCCGCCAAGGCGTAGGCGCATCGCGCGAGCGCGGCTATACCAACGTATAATGGCTCCCTCCTCTGTAACGAGGCATCATCACATATGCAACGCCCCCCTGGCGCAGTTCTTCCCGGAGTTCCGGCCCACTATAGCGAGCGTACCGACGAACCATCCCTGAATGATCTGGGCGGCGGACCGGTGGCGCTGCAGGAAGTGCAGGCCTTGAGTGACCAGTTCCGGTTAGCCATCGACAGCATCCCGGGATTGGTCTGGACCGCTCTCCCCGACGGCTACATCGATTTCCTCAATCAACGATGGCTGGAATACACCGGCCTCACGCTGGAGGAAGCCAGGGGGTGGGGCTGGCAAGCTGCAGTCTGTCCCGACGACCTGCCTCGCCTGGTCGAGTACTGGCGGTCGACTCTGATTTCGGGTAAGCCAGGCGAGATCGAAGCCCGACTGCGGCGTCATGATGGGACCGACCGCTGGTTCCTCTTCCGGGGTCTGCCGCAGTACGACGAGCGGGGAAATCTGGTCAAGTGGTATGGCCAGACCACCGACATCGAAGACCGCAAGCGGGCCGAAGAAGAGCTGAAGAAGCAAACGGCGCACCTGGAGGAGCTATTCGAGCTGGCGCCGCATGCCGTCGTCCTGGTGGATGCCACCGTCAGCGTCATCCGGGTCAATCAGGAATTCACCCGGATGTTCGGCTACACGCCGGAAGAAGCGGTGAACCGGCCCCTGCTCGATCTGGTGGCGCCCGAGGAGCGACTCCCGGAATACCAGAACAATGCCCGGTTGCTCTCCAGCGGCAACAAAGTGGAGTCGGAGACGATCCGGCGACGCAAGGATGGCTCCCGGATTGCGGTGTCGATGACGGCGTCGCCGGTCGTGACCGCCGGTCCGATCGAAGGCTACATCATCTATCGCGATATCACCGAGCGGAAACGGGCCGAGGCGCTGCTGGGGGGCGAGAAGCGGCTCTTGGAGATGATCGCCAGAGGCGAGCCGCTGCTGGTGATGCTCGGTGCCTTGTGCCGGCTGGTGGAGCAGGAATCGAGTGGCGCCATGTGCTCGATTTTATTCGTCGACGACGATGGCAAACGGCTGCGGCACGGGGTCGCTCCGAGCTTGCCATCGAGCTACACCAGCATCCTGGACGGCTGGCCTATCGGTCCCGACACCGGCCCTTGCGCCCGCGCGGCATTTTTGCGGGAGACCGTCATCGTCAGCGATTTCCAGGCCGGTGGAGTCCCCGAGAGCATCCGGGCGGTGGCCCAGGCTCACGGCCTCGGTGCCTGCTGGTCGGTACCGATCATCTCCCGGGACCAGCGAGTCCTGGGGACATTCGCCGTCTATTACGCTGGCCCTCGCAAGCCGTCCCCCGATGAATACAACCTCATCGAACAGTTCCGCGACCTGGCCAGTATCGCCATAGAGCGGACTCAGGCGGAATACGCCTTGCGGCGAAGCCGGGCATACCTGGCGGAGGCCCAGCGACTCAGCCTCACCGGAAGTTTCTCGTGGCAGCCCGACTGTGGCGCGATCACCTGGTCGGACGAGACCTACCGGATCTTCGAGTTAGATCCTGGGGTGCAACCGACTCTGGATGTGATCCGTCAGCGGGTGCATCCGGATGATCTCGTTTTTTTCCAACAGATCGTCGAACGCGCCATCCGGGAAGGCAAAGACTTTGCCATCGAGCACCGGCTCAAGCTGCCGGATGGCACGGTCAAGTATCTCCAGATCATGGCGCATTCGTCGCGGATCGGATCCAGCGATCTGGTGGAATTCGTCGGTGCGGTCATGGATGTCACCGAGCGAAAGCGGTCCGAGGACGCTCTCGACAAGGTGCGCCTGGATCTGGCCCACGTGTCGCGGGTGAGCACGCTGGGCCAGATGGCGGCGTCGATCGCTCACGAGATCAACCAGCCCCTTGCGGGCATCGTGCTCAACGGGAACGCCTCGCTCCGCTGGATGGCAGGCGATCCGCCCAATCTCGATGAAGCCCGCGAAGCCACCCGCCGGATCGTCCGGGACGGCCAACGGGCCGGCGACGTCATCACCCGGCTGCGCTCCCTATTCCGGAAGGAAGAGTCCCCCAAGGACCGGCTGGCCATGAACGATGTGGTCCAGGAGGTCATCGCCATTACCCGAGCCGAAGTGCAGACCGGGGGAGCCACCCTGCGCACTCAGATGGCTCCCGATCTCCCCCTGATCACCGGTGACCGGGTGCAACTCCAGCAGCTGATGCTGAATCTGATCATGAATGCGCTCGAGGCGATGAGTCAGGTGCGGGACCGGCCGCGCGAGCTGGTGATCAGTACCCAGCGAAGCGAGGCCGATGAGGTTCTGGTTGCGGTGCAGGATTCCGGTGTCGGGCTGGACGCGCAGGGTAAGGAGAAGGTCTTCGACGCGTTCTATACCAGCAAGAGTGTCGGCATGGGCATGGGCTTGGCGATCAGTCGCTCCATTGTGGAACATCATGGTGGACGACTCTGGGCCATCTCCAACAACGGCCCCGGGGCGACGTTCCTGTTCACCATCCCCCGGGACGCCGACAGTGTCGCCTGAGTACCGGCACCATAACCGGAACGCCCCCGGATTGATTGCCGTGGTCGACGACGACGACTCCATTCGTGAATCGCTGCAGGGGCTGCTCCAATCGATCGGCTTTGCCGTGGAGACATTCCCTTCGGCCCAGGCGTTCCTCGATTCGGAGTGCCTCCCGCGAACCGATTGCCTGATCCTGGATGTGCGCATGCCGGATATGCGAGGGCCCGATTTGCAGCGGGAGCTGATCCGCCGGCGGAGCGGCATCCCGATCGTGTTCATCACGGCCCACGGCGATGAGGAAATCCGGCCCCGCGTACTCTCCGATGGCGCCGTGGATTGCCTGCTCAAGCCGTTCTCCGAGGAAGCGCTACTCCGAGCGATACGTCTCGCACTCCCGCCTCAGTAGGCCCGGGCGCCGCCTGGCGCGGGGCTGTTATACCAACGTACAATCGGAATTTATACCAACGTACAATAGGCCCCGCTGTCGGCGCGCCGTAGTCTTGCGACGGTGCATAAGGTGTTGCACGGCTCATGATCCATCACCGCCACAATGGGGCACCGCAATGAGTAATCTCCTGCTTTCGCCGATACGGCAGCGTACAAGGCTAGCTAACCGCGGCCCGGGCGAGCCGCGACGCGACATCGAGCGATCACCACTCAGGCTGTTACCGGACAGTGAGGGAACGCCACCGGGGACGGATCGGACCAGCCGGTTTCGGGGGGGATTGGCTGGCGGTGCTCTCCGGCGGGTCCGGGCTTACATCGACGCGCATATCGGCGAACGGATCTCGCTCGGCGAGCTGGCCCTGCAGGCAGGGGTCAGCCGGTTCCATTTTGCCCGGCAGTTCCGCCTCAGCACCGGTGAAAGCCCGATGGGATATCTGCGCCGGGTGCGGATCGAGCGCTCCAAGAGCATCCTGCAGACCAGCGACACCACCATTGCGGAGGTGGCCGCCCGATTGGGCTTCTCGGACCAGAGCCACTTCACCCGGATCTTTGCCCGGCTGGTCGGTGTTCCACCGGGAAGTTACGCGCGTGACGAATGGAGCTCGGACGACGATGCCCGCGAGCGTGCCTAGATCCCAATGGGCAATGGTTAGGGATACCCTTTGATGCACGTACGAATCCTTGCGGGAACCGTGCTGGCAGTGGGATCGATCGCCTCGCTCGCGGGTAGAGACCAGATCGAGCCGCTCCCCCCAGGGTTTCACGCCCAGCGAATCACCACCAATGGTACGACCCTGTATACTCGTATCGGCGGAAGCGGGCCGGCAGTGGTGTTGCTGCATGGCTACGGCGAGACCGGGGACATGTGGGCGCCTCTGGCCGCTAAGCTGGCGACCAGCCACACCGTTATCATCCCAGATCTCCGCGGGATGGGTCTGTCGGCCCGACCCGATGGAGGTTATGACAAGAAGACCCAGGGCCACGATATCGCCGGGGTGCTTGATGCGCTCCAGGTCGATCGGGCTGACGTGGTCACCCACGATATCGGCAACATGGTCGGCTATGCGTTCGCCGCGGAATATCCGGCCCGGGTGCGCCGGTTCATTCTGATCGATGCACCGCTCCCCGGCATTGGACCCTGGGACGATATCGTCAAGAGCCACGCCCTCTGGCACTTCTCGTTCTGGGGTCCCGATGCCGAGCGGCTGGTCGCGGGTCGCGAGCGGATTTATCTCGACCGGTTCTGGAACGAGTTCTCGGCCGACCCGAAGAAATTTTCCGAGGCCTCCCGGCGGCATTATGCCAAGCTCTATGCCCAACCCGGCGCGATGCATGCGGGGTTTGAGCAGTTCAAGGCATTCGACCAGGACGCCAGCGATAACAAGGTTTTCCTGGCCCAAGGCAAGCTTACCATGCCGGTGCTGGCGATAGGTGGGGAGAAGTCGTTCGGCCCGACGATGGCGGTTGTTATGCGCGCCGCGGCCACGAATGTCGAGGAGGGGATCGTCCCGAATTCGGGGCACTGGATCATGGAAGAGAATCCGGGTGCCACCATATCGCTGGTCACCGGCTTCCTGGCAAGGTGATGGATAGATCGGAGAACGCATGAAACAGTGGCTCGAGACCCGCCAGGTTCTCGACCGGCTGAACACCCTGGTCGGGACCGGCCGGCGGGCGGCGCTCGCCACCGTGGTGCGGGTTCACGGATCCGCGTACCGGCACGAAGGCGCCAAGCTGCTGGTAGCGGACGACGGAAGCACGACCGGGAATGTGAGCGCCGGGTGTCTGGAGCAGGACGTGCGCGAGGTCGCCCTCCTGGTCATCGAGTCGGGCCAGGCACGGCTTCGGACCTATTGCTCCGGGAGCGAAGAGATCGCCGCCTGGGATCTGGGGCTCGGCTGCGAAGGCCAGATTGAAATTTTCGTGGAGCCGGCACTCGAGGCCCGACCCGGCATACGCGAGCGGTTGAACCATCGCATGCGGCTCGCCGTCTGCACCGTGGTGGCCGGCCCGCAAGCGGCCGTGGGCCAGCGGATGACGGTGACGGACGCGGCGATCGAAGGGAGTCTCCGCGCCGCCACCGGATCGGTCGCGGCCAGGGCACGAGAGCTGCTTCGCGAGGGTCGCTCAACCCTCGAGGAGTTCGGAGACTGCTCAGTGTTTGTCGAGGTGCTGGTTCCGCCGCCACAGCTGGTGATCTGTGGCGCCGGGGATGACGCACAGCCCCTGGCACACTTTGCCACGGAGGTTGGCTTCCAGGTGACCGTCGTCGACTGGCGACCCGCCATGCTGGCCCTGGACCGGTTCCCGTGGCACGTCAATCGCCTGGAGAGCAGGGGTGACGATGCGATGGGTCAGCTGCAGCTCGATGAGGCGTCCTATGCGGTCGTGATGACCCATGGCTTCATCAAAGACGAGACCTACGCACGGCATCTGCTGGCAACCGAGGTTCCCTATATCGGAATCCTGGGGCCGCATCAGCGGACGGAACGGCTGCTGGAGAACCTGGAGCGCGAGGGAACGCTGCAGTACGCCGACCGCGCGCGAGTGTATGGTCCGGTGGGACTCGACATCGGGACCGACGGAGCGGAACAGGTGGCTCTCGCCGTGATCGCGGAGATCCTCGCTGTGCAGTCGGGCCGCGACCCCAGGTCGTTACGCGAGCGGATGGCCCCGATCCATGCCATCGATGACTGAGCCGTTCGCGTCCGCCGGGGTCATTCTGGCGGCGGGGGCGTCGCGCCGAATGGGGCGCAACAAGATGCTGGTCCAGCTCGAGGGGGAGTCGCTGGTGCGCCGGGCGGCGGGCAGAGCGCTCCGCGCCGGCCTCACACCCACGGTGGTCGTTCTCGGCCATGACGCGGAGCGGGCCGGCGCCGAGCTGGCGGATCTCGCCATCGAAATCGCACTGAGCCCGGATTACACCGGCCCGACCAGCGGTTCGTTGCATCGCGGGCTGGAGCGGTTGGAGTCGGCGGTGCCGGCGGTGGTGGTCATGCTGGCAGACATGGTGCTGGTGACGGAAGCGATGCTGAGGACCATGGTCATGGCGGCGGCTATGAGCGATGCCCCGCTCGTCGTGTCGCGGTACGGTGAAATAGTGGCACCGCCCCTCCTCTTTCGCCGGGTTTTGTTCCCGGAGCTCCTGGCGTGGACCGGCGAAGGGTGTGGCAAGGCGGTGGTTCAGCGACACCGCAGCGAGGCGCTGATGCTCGACTGGCCGGCCGCAGCGCTTAGCGATGTGGATACGCCCGAAGACTTGCAAGCGGCAGAAGTGCTGCTGACCAGTATGAGGGCGGTGGGACTCGAACCCACGACCTAGGGATTAAAAGTCCCTTGCTCTACCAACTGAGCTACGCCCCCCGCGTGTATCCAAACCATCCATTTCCGAAATATCTTACCCAGTTCAGCTGGCGGCAACCTACCCACTCGGGACTCGCGTGACGCGATTCCCTCAGCTCGCTTCCGGACCTTCGACCCGCCCGGCGTCTCCCCCTACCACTGCGAATCCTCACCCGTTCATGACCGGCACCGTAACGGTCGAATCCGCTTCACACCGCCAGGGCTGCCTCCCCGAGCTGGGCAGGCCGCTGCCCCCCAATCGGGGAAGCACTGCCGTGCTAGCGGTCCCTCGCGCCGGGTGGGATCTTGGTCCTGATCCGAACGCTTCGGACCTGGTTGGTGATCGAGTCCCCCCAGCGCATGGAGAGCGACGTGAATTCGACAGCCGTGCGGCCGGCGAGTCCGATGGTGCGGACCGCCGTTCTGGGTATTGCCTGCTTAGCTCCTCTCATCTTGGGCTGCCGCAAGAAGGCGGCCCCCGCGGCACCACCACCGCCTGAGGTCAGCGTGCTGGCGGTTCAGCGCCAAACCATCCCGGGACAGTACGAATGGGTGGCCCAGGCTGCGGCGTCCAAGAGCGTTCAGGTGCGGGCCCAGGTCTCGGGCGTGATCGTCGAGCGTCCCTACGTGGAAGGCACCGATGTGCCGAAGGGGAAGGTCCTCTACCGCATCGATCCCCGTACTTACCAGGCGAACTACGAGAGCGCCAAGGCCCGGCTGGCGGAGAGCGAGGCCCAGTTCGCCAATGCCGAGCGCACCCTCAACCGGCTCAAGCCGTTGCTGGAGGAGCGGGCGGTGGCGCAGCAGGACGTCGACAACGCCCAGGCGGCGTATGACCAGGGACGCGCAGCGGTCCTCGATGCCCGGGCCGCGGTGGATGCCGCCAAGAAGAACTACGATGACACCTATGTCCGCTCCGAGATCGACGGGCGAGCGGGACGCGCTATCATGGAGGTCGGGGCGCTCACATCGGGGTCGGCCGACCAGCTGACCACGGTCGATCAGGTGGATCCGATCTACGTCTACTTCAACCCCTCGGACCAGGAGGTCCTCCAGTGGCGGCGGGACATTGCCGCCAAGCGCCTGGTACTGCCCAAGGGCATGATTGACGTGCAGGCTACCCTGGCCGACGGGAGCGTCTTCCGCCAGACCGGAAAGCTGAACTTCGTCGCCGTGGCGCTTCAGGCCAACACCGGCGCGCTCCAGCTCCGGGCCGAATTTTCCAATCCGCAGCACACCCTGTTGCCGGGGCAGTTCGTACGGGTGCGGTTTCTGGGCCTCAAGCGGAACGATGCCATCCTGGTGCCGCAGCGGGCGGTACAGCAGGGGCTGAACGGCCCGTTCGTCTACACCCTCACGGACAGCAACAAGGTGAGCGCCCAGCCGGTGAGCGCCACCGCCTGGCAGGGTACCCAGTGGATCATCGACGATGGGCTCAAGCCGGGCGACAAGGTCATCGTGGATGGCTCTCAGAAGATCAGGCCGGACGCCCCGGTACGGGCCGTCGCCTATGATCCGAAGAGCGATACCACACTCGCGATTCGGGCCGACTCGACGGTCATCGCCCCGCCTTCCGCTCCACCGCCGATCCAGAACCGGCCGGAGCTGGGAGAGCGGCGATGACCGCCACGCCGGAGCCCGAGATCAAATACCTGTTCATCCGGCGGCCGATCTTCGCGGCCGTCATTTCGATCGTGGTCGTGCTGCTCGGTCTGTTCGCCCTCACGACGCTGCCGATCAATCGGTATCCCCCGATTACCCCACCCTCGGTCCAGGTCTCCGCGGTCTATCCGGGCGCCACCGCCGAAGACGTAGCCAACGCGGTCGCGGCGCCGATCGAACAGCAGCTCTCCGGTCTTGATGGACTGCTCTACTATAAGTCGTCCAACGCCAGCGACGGGACGATGAGCCTGCAGGTGTACTTCGATCTCTCGCGGGACCTCGACCTCGCGGCCGTGGACGTCCAGAACCAGGTCAGCCTGGCGGAGCCGCAGCTCCCGCAGGAGGTCGTGCGGCAAGGGATCACCATAACCAAGGCCCAGACCGACATTCTCGCGGTCATCGGGCTCAGCTCCAAGGACCCGCGCTACGACGCGACCTATCTCAACAACTACGCCCGGATCTATATCATCGACGAGCTGAAGCGGCTTCCCGGGGTAGGTGACGCCGCGGGGATAGGGAACCTGCAGTTCTCGATGTTGTTGAGCCTCGATCCGGACCGTATGGCCCAGCTGGGTCTCACGGTCTCGGATGTACAGGCCGCGGTGCAGGAGCAGAACACCACCAATCCGGCCGGCCGCATCGGCCGGGAGCCGGCGCCGGCGGGGAATCAGCTGACCATTCCGGTGACGACCCTGGGCCGGCTCACCGATCCCAAGCAGTTCGCCGACATCATCGTCCGCGCCAACCCTGATGGCTCGCTGGTCCGAGTCAGAGACATCGGCAAGGTGACGCTCGGGTCCCAGAGCTACGACCTGGTCGGCCGGGTCAACAGCGTTCCCACCGCTGCCATCCGGCTCTATCTCAGGCCCGGCGCGAACGCGCTGAACGTGAAGCAGGCAGTCGTGGCCCGGATGAACGAGCTGTCCAAGAGCTTTCCGGCGGGGGTGACCTGGTTCATTCCCTTCGATACCACGCCCTTCATCACGGCATCGATCGACGAGGTGGCCAAGACCCTGTTCGAGGCCATGGCCCTGGTGACGCTGGTGGTGTTCATCTTTCTGCAGAACTGGCGCACGACGCTGATCCCGGTGTTAGCCGTTCCGGTCGCGATCATCGGGACCTTTTTCGGTCTTCAGATGCTCGGGTTTCAGATAAACCTGCTCACGCTGTTTGCCCTGGTGCTCGCCATCGGCATCGTGGTGGACGATGCGATCGTTGTCATCGAGAATGTCGAGCGTATCATGGCGGAGGAGAAAGTGTCGCCGCGGGTGGCGGCCGACCGGGCCATGGGTCAGGTGGCCAGCGCCCTGATCGCGATCGTGCTGTCGCTCTGCGCCGTATTTCTTCCGGTTGCCTTTCTCGGCGGCATCACCGGCAAGATGTACACCCAGTTCGCCATCACGCTGGTGGTGTCGGTGGTGATCTCGGGGATGGTCGCGCTCACGCTCACGCCGGCACTGTGTGCGGTGCTGCTGAAGCCCAACCAGGGCGAGTCGAGCAATCGCCTGTTCGGCTGGTTCAACCGGGGGTTCGGGTGGGTGAGTGAGCGCTACGTGCGCTCGGTGGGTGGGGTCATCGCCCGCCCATCGCGCTGGCTCGCCCTGTTCGCCGTGATGCTGGTGCTCATTCTGGTGCTCGTGCGCCGGGTGCCCAGCGGGTTCATTCCCACCGAAGACAAGGGTTACTTCGGTGTGGTGCTGCAACTGCCTGACGGCGCTTCGCTCCAGCGGACCATAGACGTCAGCAACCAGATCGAGAAGTACCTGCTGAAGCAGCCGGCGGTGGCGTATGTGGCCAATTTCGCCGGGTTGAGCTTCATCCTCGGCACCAACCAGACCAACTCCGCGTCGATGTTCGTGCTGCTGAAACCCTGGGACGAACGCACCAAAAAACAGGACCAGCTCGATGCCGTGTTGGCCGGGACCAACAAGTTTCTCTTCGGGCTGAAGGACGCCGTGGCGTTCGGCTTCAATCTGCCGGAGATCCCCGGTCTGGGAACAACGGCAGGCCTGGAGGTCAACCTTCAGGACCGGAGCGTCAACGACATCCGCAAGTTCGCCGGACTGGTGAACGAGTTCACCCAGCAAGCCAACGCCCAGCCCGAGCTGCAAGGCGTCCAGTCGCTGATGCGAGTGAACGTGCCCCAGATCTACGTCAACGTGGATCGGGAGAAGGTCAAGTCGCTGGGCGTGTCGCTCTCGGCGGTGTTCCAAACTCTCCAGACCATGTTGTCGACGCTCTACGTGAACGACTTCAACCTGTTTGGACGAACCTATCGGGTGCAGCTCGAGGCCCAGCCACAATTCCGGCTGAAGCCGGAAGACATCGGCCGGCTGTATGTGCGTGGGCCTGACGGGGCCATGATCCCGATCTCGAGCCTCGTACATATCGAATTTCGGGGCGGGCCCAGCCTGGTCCAGCGATTCAACGGGTTTACTTCCGCGCTGGTGACTGGGCAACCCAAGCCGGGCTACAGCTCCGGCCAGATGCTCGCGGCGGTTCGCCGGGTCGCAGACTCTGCCTTTGCACCCCGCGGGGTGGGCTATGCCTTCAGCGGCCAGTCGTATCAGGAAGGGACTGCCGGCGGGCAGAGTGGAGTCATTTTTGTTTTGGGCCTGGTCATGGTGTTCCTGGTGCTGGCGGCGCAGTACGAGAGCTGGTCCATCCCCTTCGCCGTGCTCTTCGGGATTCCCTTCGGCGCCTTCGGCGCGTTCCTCGGCGTGTGGCTGCGCGGCATGCCGAGCGACGTGTATTTCCAGATCGGGCTGCTGGTGGTGGTTGGGCTCGCGGCCAAGAACGCGATTCTAATCGTGGAGTTTGCTACCCAGCTTCGGGCCCAGGGACGCACCCTCAGCGAGGCCGCGATCGAGGCGGCCCGCGAGCGCTTCCGGCCGATCCTCATGACGTCCTTCGCCTTCATTCTAGGGGTCGCTCCGCTCTTGATCGCCAGCGGGGCCGGGGCCCAGAGCCGTCACTCGATCGGGACCGGTGTCTTCTTCGGTATGCTCGCCGCGACCACCGTCGGGGTCTTCTTCATCCCGTTCTTCTTCTATTTGATCGGCAGACTGGGGGAGCGGGGGCTCTTCCGTCGCCGGGCAATGGCTCCGATCCCGGCCGGCGCGGGTGCCACGCCCCACTCCGACGGTGAATCCTGAAATGGCCCGACTAGCCTGGGGAATCCTCGTCTTGTCCGCCACCGTGGGCTGTGCCGTTGGGCCCGGCTACCGCCGCCCGGAGCTGGGCGTGCCGGCAGAATGGCGCCGCATCAATCCCACAGTGGACTCGCTCCGGCCCTTCTATGACTCGCTCATAGCCAACCGCGACACGCTTCCGCTCAATCCCGGCCGGACGCAGGCGGTATCGGTCGACAGCTCTGCAGGGGATAGGATCTTCCTCGCCGACACGACGCCGAATCTCGTCTGGTTCGATCTGTTGCGCGATCCGGCGCTCCGCACGCTGGTCGAAACGGCGCTCCGGGAAAACCGCGACGTACGGGTCGCCATCGCCACGATCGACGAGTTCCGCGCCCAGTATGGCGTGGCCCGGGGCGACTTCTTTCCTCAGATCTCGTTGAATGCCCAGGGAGGCCGTACCCAGACAGTGCTGGGCACCCTGGGCTCCTTCACCTACAACCAGCTTCAGGCCACCGCAAATCTGGCCTGGGAGCTCGATTTCTGGGGACGGATCCGCCGTTCCACTGAGGCCGCGCGGAACGACCTGCTGGCCCAGCGGGAGAATCAACGCGCCGTAGTGCTCACGCTCGTGAGTGATGTCGCCACAACCTATCTCCAGCTCCGCCAGCTGGATCTGGCGCTGGAGATTTCGCGCCGAACTCTCGCCGCCAACCGGGAGACGTTCCGGCTGGCGCGGCGGCGGTTCGATCAGGGACTGATCTCCGAGCTGGATGTGCGGCAGTTCGAATCCGAAGTGGCCAGCCCGGCGGCCAGCGTTGCTCAGCTGGAGGGACAGATCCGTCAGACGGAAAACCAGCTCAGCGTGCTGGTAGGCCGCAACCCGGGCGGCATTCCCCGCGGCCGGCCACTCACCGAGGTACTGGGAGACCTGAAGGTGCCGGCGTCCCTCCCGTCCGACCTGCTCGAGCGCCGGCCTGACGTGCGCCAGGCCGAGGCCCAGTTTCACGCGGCCACCGCCCGGATCGGCGTCGCGAAGGGTGACCTCTTGCCCAAGCTCATGGTGACGGGGGACTACGGCACCTATGCCTCCAACGCCGACGACCTGTTCAAGAACAACAGCGAGATCTATCAGATCCTCGGTGGCGTCTCGATGCCGCTCTTCACCGGCGGAAGGGTGGGCAAGCAGGTGGACGTGGCTCGCGCCCGGGCGGAACAATCGCGCTATGGCTACGAGCAGACGGTGCTCACCGCGCTTCGTGAGGTGGAGGATGCAATTACTGGGGTCCGGGCGTCACGCAACCAGGTGGCCGCGCAGCAGACCCAGGTGGACGCGCTGCGCCGGGCCCTTCGATTAGCCGAAATGCGTTACCAGTCGGGCGCATCGAGCTACCTCGATCTGCTCGACGCCCAGCGGAGCCTCTTCGGCGCCGAGCTCTCTCTCGCGCAGGTGGAGGGTCAGCAGGCCACAGCAGCGGTCACGCTCTATCGGGCTCTGGGCGGTGGGTGGCCGGTGACCCCGACGGACTCCGTCCCGCCGCGCTGACACCTCCCCAGTCGGGGGAGCACCCGGATCCAAGAACTTTCTTATCGGCTGCCCCAGCTTAGTGAACATTCGAGCTGGTGCCGGCTACTCCCAATCGCGTGCATCCGGTCGTTGATGTGGCGTGCCTTACGCCAAAGCGCATCAGCGGCACTGCGACACCAGCCCCTCTTCGGGATGTCAGTAGCACGATTATGCTAGAGCAGCTACGGATTTCCGGCAGAGGTTGCGGTACCCATCTAGCGGCCGGCCCCATCGAGTGCCGTCACCAACCACTCCATAGGAGATTCTCATGCCTCACACCAAAACTCCCCGTCCCGCGGCTCGTTCCGAGTCTCTGAACGCCTCGGAGACGCGGTTCGACGTCGTCCGCCTCTTTCCCACGAAAAACGATCTCCCTGAGAGCAGCCGGCGCGAGGCGATTGGACTGCTGAACCAGCGGCTGGCCGACTGTATCGATCTCCAGTTGCAATGCAAGCAGGCTCACTGGAATGTGAAGGGACCCACCTTCATCGCGCTGCACAAGCTGTTCGACGAAGTCGACGAATCAGTCGAGGAGTACGTCGATCTGCTGGCCGAGCGGGTGGTGCAGCTCGGGGGCGTGGCCGAAGGGACGCTTCGAATAGTGGCCGGGCGCTCGACCCTGCCCGACTACGTGCCGACGCTCTCAGCGGCATCCGACCACGTGGACGCTGTGTCTGACGCGCTCGCCTTGTTCGGCCGTACCGTGCGGCTCGGGATAGAAGAGATGAACGAGCTGGAAGACGCCGACAGTGCCGATATCCTGACCGAGATCTCGCGCGGCGTCGACAAGTGGCTCTGGTTCGTCGAGGCGCATCAATCGGCGTAACCACGCATGCAAACCGAATCCCAGGTCGTCGCCGTCGGGCATGTGATTCAGCTCGCCGTTGCCCCGGTATTCCTGCTTACCGGTGTCAGCGGGCTCCTGGCCGTTTTGACCAGCCGGCTTGCCCGCATCATCGACCGCGCGCGCACCCTCGAAGACCGGCTGTCCCTGGTCTCTGAAGCCGATCAGAATCGGATTCACGACGAGCTGGGGTCGCTCTCGGTCCGGGCCCGCTGGATCAACACCGCGGTCAGTCTATGCACCTTATGCGCGTTGCTGATCTGTGCGGTGATCGTAGCGTTGTTCGTGGGCGCGTTTTTCTCGACCGATGTGTCCGCGGCGATCGGAGTCCTGTTCACCAGCGCGATGTTGGCGCTCTTCTCCGGATTGGTCAGCTTCCTTCGCGAGGTGTACGTCGCCACCAGAAACCTGAGAATCGGCCCCCATTAGCGGACGGGCGGACGGGCGGACGGGTGGACGGTCGGACGGGCGGACGGTCAACGACCATAACTCACGCGGATCGGGCAGGAGAGTACCCGACCGCCTGTCCGCCCGACCGTCCACCCCCGCTATGCTGAGCGTCCGGCCCGCCTCCTACGCTCTCGGCGCCGGAACATGTCCGCCACCGTCTCGCCCTGACTGTACCCGGGATTCTTGATCTCATACCAGAGCGTTGCGGAGCCGTAAGGATCGCTCTTTCGTTTCCCCACGACCCCCGCCAGGTCCATCTTCCTGATCGCGGAGTGCAGCGCCCGTCCGTGCTCCTCCATGGTGAGGACTTTGTAGAGCGGCCCGGTGTCTTCCGGAAGGAGCTCCGACAGGAGTCGCTTCCGCTCGCTGAGCGGCATCGGGCGAAGGTCGTGACCCTCGAGCCACAGCAGGTCGAACGCGGCGAACGCGAGGAAGCCCTGACTCCGCAGCAGGTCTCGGAAGACCGGCTTGCCCTGCCGGTCGAGTGCGACGACCTCACCGTCCAGGATGACTTCGTGAGCACCCAGCACTCCGGCTACTCGGCTCCTGAGCTCTTCCAGGCGGTCGAAACGAAAGTCCTGCCGGAGTCGGATCTCACAGCCGCTGGTCGAGGCATAGATCAAACCACGAAAGCCGTCGTATTTGGGCTCGAAGAGCCAGTCGGGATCGTCGAACGCGTCGGTCCGGGATGTGAGGGTGATGGGTTCCACCGGGGGGAGAGCGCTCGCAGGACGGGGATCGGTCCGGCGACGGGTTAACGTGGGCAT
Source organism: Gemmatimonadales bacterium (assembly GCA_045803245.1). Classification (GTDB taxonomy): domain Bacteria; phylum Gemmatimonadota; class Gemmatimonadetes; order Gemmatimonadales; family GWC2-71-9; genus CAVVWJ01. The sequence goes on along the minus strand of JBJMPK010000129.1, from coordinate 20,158 downwards.
GAAGGCTCCGGGGCCGGACGTGCGGCCAGGAGCCCTCCCCACGAGGAGGGCGGTTACAAAGGGCTCCACATTCTACGGCAAACCAGGACTTCCCGTAAGGCCGATCAAGCCTCCCCGCGCTGGATCAACCTCTTCTTGAATACGGTCTCGAGCAGCCGGCCAACCGGTCCACCCCTGAGACCTTGGACCGCGGAGTACAGCAGGGGACGTCGCTTCCAGGTGATGGTCTCCAGATGCCGGCTGGGCTCAGCGCCGAAGCCGAGCTTGAACTCGTCGACCCCCCGCGCGCTGGGTTGATACTCCGCAAGGAGATACCCGAAGTTGTATTCGACCATACCCCGGGCGAGGCTTTCCTTGATCGCCTCATCCTGAAGGACGTGAGTCGGATTCTGCTTCTCGGCGCCATCCATGTAGCCACCATATACCCAGCTGGCAGTTGTTCCTATGTGGGTGACGAACGCTGCCGCGAGCAGCCGTTCGTCGACAAAGCTCGCGAGCACCATTCCCCGATCCTGGTCGATGCAGTGACGCAGAACCGCCTCGAGTCCGAGCCAGGGCCGAACGTCGGTAAACCCCTTTCGCCGGGCGGTGGCGATCCACGCCTCGTAGGCTTGGGCCAGGTCTTGGGTGCCGGTCAGGCGCCGAATGGAAATGCCTTTCTGACCTTTCTTAATGCGCCCACGGGTCCCATGACTGAATCCAGCCCGGATCTGGTCCATGGTTCTGTCCTTTAATTGCAGGACAGCGTCCGTGGGTCCCGGGCTCAGGCCAACGGCAAGTCCGCGGCGCCGCAGGGCGGCCACCACACCACGGTGCACATTCTCATCGCGGCAGTCCCTGATGACTACCGCCATGCTGCGGGCGGTGCGGCTGAAGTCTATCAGTCCAGCCAGGAACTCATCCGCCCAGCCATCCTCCCACGCCAGGAAAATCGGGCCGTCGAGGCACTCGATGATCGAAGCGCCGGTGAATGGGATCGGGTACGACCGGAAGAGCGCGCCGCCGACCAGTTGATTTCCTTTCCAGCAGCCAAGCGCGCGACTCCGAACGCCATACCGTTCAAGAGGCTCCATCCACCAGAGGCACTGATGGCGGTGTCCTACCGGAGAGCTGGCCGCCAGCTCGTCCCACGCTGCCCGCTCGGCAGAAGTCGCGATCGGGCTGACCCGCAGCGCCGTGGCCGACACGATGGTCTTAGCGATCCCGATTGTCTGACTGGCCGGCAACGTGCAAACGGATGACTGGGAACTGACGGCCGATGTAGTCCAGCAGCGCGTAGATAAAGATGATGACGCCCGTCATCTCCAGCAGCTCCTCCACGGTGATGATCATATGGTAGGTGAGATTGTGCTCCCCCTGAAGCGATGCCTCTTTCCCGCTCAGCGCTTCCACCCCGATTGCCCCTCCGACGTAGACGGCACCGGCGAGTAGAAGTAGCCGGCGCGTTGTCCTCGGCAGCCTTGCCAGAAAGCGGAGATACATCACACCCAGCACGGCAACGCCAACGGCTGCCGGAACAATCCAGGGGTACAGCAAGAAGCCGCCGGTATGAAATCGCTCGCGAAGCGGAGCGATAGACAGCTCATGCAACTGCGCCGTTTCGTCCAGCGAGAGAAACGCAAAAATCAGTGCCAGCAGCGCCCAACGGCTGAAGTCTCCATCCTGCTGCTTGTGAGCCAACGCGATCAGCCCCAGTAGAAACGAAGCCGCTAGCAGGAGACAGGAGGAGAACCAGCTGGGGATGTTGCACTCCTGATCGAGCCAGACCAACCGGATGAAGCTATCCCGGATCTTCAGCAGAAGCGGACTCGCGTTGGAAGCCAGTGAGAGATAGCTCGCTCCCAGGCTGGCCACCACCAGCAGGAGTACGATAAGGCTCAAGGCGACGGCACAGCGTTTGACAGAAACATGAATCGCGATATCCATGGACGTTCACGCTCCTATGAGTCGGTCGGTGCCAGCTCCAGGGCCATACAAAGGTACTGCTCTGCTTCGAAATTCTTGCCGCCATGTTGCTGTGGCCGGCTCGGGCCGGGTCCTGCATAGCGTAACTTCCTCCCCCTACACCATATTCAAGATGGAAACCTGGCGGGAGAGGCCCATGGAACGGCTGGCGCACGGTCCGGTTCAGCTGATCACGATCTCGCGAGAATACGGCGCCGGTGGCAGCGAGCTCGGTGTGCTACTGGGCAAGGAGCTGGAGTGGCCGGTGCTCGACCATGAGTTGGTCCGGCAACTGGCCGCCCGGCTCAGCTGTGAGGAAGGGGAGGTTACGGCCATGGACGAACATGTGCCGAGCTTTCTGGAGCGGTTGGCGGCGGCCGCGGTTGTGACCGCTCCGGAATCCCGGATGCACTCGAGACCCTGGAAGACCGATCCGGATTGCGTTGCCGCGGCCGCTCGCGAGGTCCTGCTCGAAGCCAGCCGCAACCTCCCGCTGATCATCGTAGGCCACGGCGGTAACTGCCTGTTCCGCACCCGGCGCGACGTGCTCCGGGTCCGGGTTACCGCCCCCTTCGACGTCCGGGTCAACCGCGTGGCCCAGCGGACCGGTGTTCCAGCACCCCAGGCGGCCGCCGATGTGCGGCGGCGGGACGGGGACCGCCAGCACTACCTGCAACGCTATTACAACAGCAGTGTCAACGATCCCTGCGAGTATGACATCCAGATCAATACCGGCTCGGTGCCGTTGGAGATGGCTTCCCGCCTGGTCATAGCGCTCCTCCGGACCGCACCCGCCACGACCTGATCGACCGGGTTCCGACTCCTCCATGACGGCAAAAGCCAGCGCACCTTCGGGCGCGGCAGCCGCACCATCTCCTCCGGTTTCCCGTGCCGCCGAGGAAGCCGCCGCCTTCGTAAGCCGCTATCGCTGGGTCATCCTGCTGGGGCTCATCACCGCCGCCATCATGGAGGTGCTGGACACCACCATTATCAACGTCGCGCTGCCCCAGATGGCCGGCAACCTCGGCGCGACTCAACAGGAGATCAGCTGGGTCAGCACGGGCTATATCCTGTCGAACGTGGTGGTGCTGCCCATGACCGCGTTCTTCACCGAGCGGATCGGCCGGCAGCGCTACCTCACGGCCTCGATCCTCATCTTCATCGTCGCCTCGTTTTTCTGCGGCACCTCGCACACTCTGACCGAGCTGGTCGTCTGGCGGATCATCCAGGGTGCCGGTGGCGCGGCCCTGCTCTCGACCGCACAAGCCACCCTCCGCCAGATCTTCCCCCGCGAGCAGCAGGGCATGGTGCAAGCCATCTTCCTGCTCGGAATCATCGTCGCCCCTACGCTGGGACCGACCCTGGGTGGATGGATCACCGACAATTATTCGTGGAGCTGGTGCTTCTACATCAACGTGCCGATCGGGATCGCCTCGGCTTTTTTGGTGAACACGTTTCTCAAGGATCCACCCGATCAGGAGCGGCACCGGGGCGAAGTGGATTGGTTCGGTATCACCCTGCTCACCGCCGGCATCGGATCGCTGCAGTGGGTGCTGGAGGAGGGAAACTCCAAGGACTGGTTCTCCGACAAATGGATCCTGCGCTTCGCGGTGCTCGCGAGTGTCTCGCTGATCACGATGGTCTGGTGGGAGCTCAGCTCCCGGAACAAGCATCCGATCGTGAACTTCCGGGTGCTCAAGAACCGGGAGCTGGCCGCCTCCATCTTCCTGTTCGTGGCATTGGGATTCGGTCTCTACGGCGGCGTGTTCATCTTTCCCCTGTTCACCCAAAGCCTGTTGCATTTCACGCCGACCGAGACCGGCCTGGCCCTGATGCCCGGGGGCATCGCCACCGCGATCACCGCGGTCATTTGCGGTGTGCTGCTCAATGGGCCTCGTCCCAAGGTCGATCCTCGGGTGCTGATTGGAATCGGGGTGGCGCTATTCGTGGCTTCGATGTGGGACCTGGGGCACCTGACCACGGCCGCCGGAGAGTCGGACGTCCGGCTGGCCCTCATCATCCGCGGTGCGGGTCTGGGATTTCTCTTTACCCCGATCAACAATGTGGCGTACGCCAGCCTCAAGCCCAGTGAAGCCCAGCAGGCCTCCGGGCTGATTAACCTCTCGCGCCAGCTGGGAGGATCGTTCGGTATCGCCATTCTGGCGACGTATGTGACGGTCCATACTCAGATCCACCGGGTTGATCTGCTGTCCAACGTGTACCCCGGCAATCCCTTCGTCGATGAGCGAGTCCGGATGCTGAGCCAAAATCTGGTGGCCCACGGCTACAGTACCGACGCAGCCCAGCGAGGCGCGCTGGCCCTGCTGGACCAGGAGACCATGCGCCAGGCGTCGATGCTGAGCTACAACGATGCCTGGCTCCTGCTGTTACTCACATTTGTGGTGGTTGCCCCGGCGATTTTTCTGCTGCGCAAGCCGAGAGGCAGAGCCGCGGCGCCGGTGGATGCGCATTAGAAGGCTATTGGTCAAGAGACCCTCCGAGGAATCGAGAGGGCGCTTTGTTTGCCAATAGCCAATAGCCAATAGCCCACCTACATTCCCACCATGACCGTCTCCGCCAAGCCCGCCAGCAGTCCCTCATCTGCGGCAGTCGGCACCCCGACCATCTGGCTCGATGGCAAGTGGTGCGACCGGAGCACGGCGTCAGTCTCGGTATACGATCACGGTCTTCTCTACGGCGACGGTGTGTTCGAGGGTGTTCGCGCGTACGGCGGGAAGCTCTTCCGGCTCACCCAACATCTCGAGCGGCTCTTCGATTCGGCCAAGGCCATCTGGCTCACCATTCCGATGCCTCGAGAGGAGATCGCGGCGGTCACCGAGGAGGCGGTTCGGCGCTCCGGTATTGCCGAGGCATACATCCGCCATGTCGTCACCCGCGGTGTGGGCGATCTGGGACTCGATCCACGCAAGTGTCCCAAGCCTTCGGTGATCATCATCGTAGACACCATCAAGCTCTGGCCCGAGCAGGTCTACGAAGCCGGACTCACGGTGGTGACTGCCGGAACTCCCATTCCCCAACGCGAGTCGCTCTCGCCCCGGGTGAAGTCGCTGAACTATCTGGCGCACATCCTCGCGAAGATCGAGGGCATTCACGCCGGGGCCGATGAAGTGCTCATGCTGGACAGCGCCGGCGCGGTGGCGGAGGGCTCGGGGCAGAACATCTTCGTGGTGAAAAACGGACGGCTGAGAACGCCACCAGTGTACGCCGGGATTCTCAAGGGCGTGACGCGCGACGTGGTAATGGAGCTGGCGGCCCAGGCGGGCTACCCGGTGGAAGAATCCATTCTCAACCGGTACGATGTCTACACTGCCGACGAAGCGTTCTTCACCGGAACCGCGAGCGAGGTGGTGGCGGTCCGGCAGGTGGATGGGCGGGTCATCGGTAGCGGCAAAGCCGGACCGGTTACCCGGGACCTTCGCTCGCGCTTCCAGACCCTCGTGAGGAGCTGATTACGCTTCTTTCGGCCGTGGCCCCTCATCCAGCGCACCGCCTCTCGCCAGACCTCGCCCCCCCAAAGAAAATTGTTGCCGGACTGCGCCACCGATGACGCCACCTCTGGCGGTGTTTCTCAAGGCTCCCCGGCTCGGCGCGGTAAAGAGCCGGCTGGCCGCGGAAATTGGCGAGCGCCACGCGTTGCGGCTTTACCGGGTGCTGGCGGCTCGAACTCTGAGCGCGGTGCGGACCGCCGGACTGGAGGCCATCGTCTGGTTTGCGCCTCCTGACGCGCTGAAGGAGATGCAATTCTGGTTGGGGGAGTCGTGGGAGTTCCGGCCTCAGGTTACCGGGGATCTTGGTGCCCGGCTCGCGGCGGCGGCTCACGCGGTTCCGCGGGGTCATCCCTGGATCGCCATCGCGGCCGATTGTCCCGGGCTCACGGCGGCTCTGCTCCGAGACGGCTGCGCGCATCTGGATCGAGCCGGCCTGGTCATCGGTCCCTGCCATGACGGGGGCTATTATCTGCTCGGCGGACGAACGCCTCTGCCGGATCTCTTCACGAGCATCCCCTGGGGCACCGAACGGGTGCTCGCCGAGACCCGTGCGAGGCTGACCCGGATCAGTGCCGCATGGCACGAGCTCCCTCCGCTTCGCGATGTCGATACGGCGGACGATGCGCGCGCCGAAGGACTCTTGAGCTGATTTCCGACGCCGATATCATCGCGCTGCTGGTAACGCGCTTGGGCCAGGGGTGGCATGGGCTTTGCCTTGCTGAGCCCCGACTTTCTCCTTGATTTTCAGGCCTGCTCAAGGACAGCCATGTCAACGTCAACTCCACTCTCCGAACGCTTGCGGTTCGCGGAGTTCACCCTGGATCGGCTGCCGAACGGGCGTTGTCGCGCTCGGGTGGGTTTGACATGGAGAGATTCGGAGCAGTTTACCGGTGAAGGCGAAGGACTGGCATCACAAGCGGGTGAGCTGCGCTGTGCCGCTCAGGCCTGCGTGATCGCTCTGGGCCAGGCGGTTCAGGGGGGGATGAGCTTCGAGCTCCTCGGGGTCAAGGCCGTGCGTGCGTTCGACTCGACGGTCGTCATCGTATCTCTGGCGGTCCACGGCGAAGGCAACGGCCAGAGAGTGGTGGGCTCCTATCTGACCGAGCAGGACACGGCGCGTGGCGCGGCTCTGGCCGTACTGAACGCGACGAACCGGATCCTCGGCAACCGTCTCTTCATGCGGTAACCCCGCTCGACGCCTCTCGCGGGCCCTTCAGTTCGCCTTTGGATCCTGCGGTTTGCGGGTGACAACGGGGCGGCTCACCATGCCACCCCGAAATTTTACCGAAATGTGCCATGCCCCGACTTTCGCTGGCCCTTGCCGTTCTTCTCGTGGCTGGATGCAGCGGTCCCCGCGCTGGTACTCCCGTGTCGCCGGGGTCCTCGGTATCGCCGTTGACGTCCAACTTCAATCGCACGCCCGCAGCCGAATCCCTTTTCCCTCTCGGTGACCTTCCTCCCGCGCCAACCATGGACTCCGCGCTGGTCGCGGCGGATTTCGCGGCCGAAGGGCGCCTGGCCGCGGACTCGGCGGCCGACGAAGCGGTACTGGAAGAGCTGGCCACGGCACATCCGGAGGCCGACACCGGTGAGGAGGCCGCCGACGGGCAGCCCGAGGCCGATCACGGCGGTGCTAACGCTCTCACGGATGCCGTGACCTGGGATATCGATGTCGCGACGTTCAACAGCCATGACCGGGTCCAGTACTATCTGGACTTCTTTCAGGGACGGGGGCGCGAGCGGATGGGCATCTGGCTCAGCCGCATGCCCCGCTATGAGATGATGGTTCGGGAGCGACTCCAGCGGGAGAATCTCCCTGGCGACCTGGTCTACCTCGCGTTGATCGAAAGTGGATTCTCCAACACGGCGACCAGTCGGGCCAAAGCCGTGGGGATGTGGCAGTTCATGAAGGCGACGGCGAGGATCTACGGGTTGCGGGTCGACTCCTGGGTCGATGAGCGGCGCGATCCGTACCGCGCCACCGATGCGGCGGTGCGACATCTCCGGGATCTGAACCAGCGCTTCGGGTCACTCTATCTCGCGGCCGCCGCGTACAACGCGGGCTCCGGCAAAGTATCGCGGGGGCTGGTGCGGTTGCCGGACGAGGAGAGCGACTCGGTCAACTCCGATGCGACCTTCTTCCGGCTCTATGACACGAAATGGCTCCGGCGCGAGACCAAAGACTATGTGCCCAAGTTGATCGCGGCTGCGCTGATCGCCAAGCAGCCGCGGCGCTACGGCTTCGATCCCGGGCGAAGCGACCCTGCCGCCTACGATTCGATCGTCGTTCCCGACATGACCGGTCTCGATGTGATCGCCCGACTGGCCGACACGACGGTCACCGCCATCCGTGAGCTCAACCCGCAATACCTCCGGCTGACCACGCCGCCGAACACCCGTTCGGTGATCCGGCTGCCCCGGGGCCAGGGACCCACCACGGTGGCGGCCTATGCCGAGCTGCCGCCCCGGCGCCGCGTCACTTTCATCGAGCATTTCGTGGCTCGGGGCGAGACGCTGGGTGGCATCGCGCTGCGGTACCGGGTCAGCCAGGCGATGCTCGCCGCCGCGAACCCGAAGGTGAACAGCCGAAGACTCCGGATCAATCAGCGAATTGTGGTGCCCACGGGTGGAGTGCTTTCGACTTCGGTGGCACGCCGGATGTCCGACCCGGTAGTGGCGGCAGGCACCAGCACCAGCTCGTTCCATCGGGTGCGCCGGGGCGAGACGCTCTCGGAGATCGCCGATGAATACGGCGTGACCCAGCGTGAGCTTCGCGGTTGGAACGGTCTCGACAGCCGGGGTAGGATCCGCGCCGGCCAGCGGTTGAGAGTCGTGTCGCCGGACGCACCCCGCCGGGCCGTTGCGACTCCATCGCCGGTGGAGCGACCGGGCGCTCGCACCCACGTGGTCCAGCGGGGAGAAACGCTGAAGGGCCTGGCGAAACGATACGGCGTTTCGATCCAGGCCCTCAGGGAAGCGAATGGATTGAGCGAGCACGAGACCCTCAAGGCCGGTCTCGCGCTGAAAATTCCGGGCTAGCGCACCTCGCTGGACCCGATGGGACGATATCCCTTCAGCACCGCATCGGAGTATCCGTTGGCCGGGTTTTCACCCTTCGCCAGAATCTGATCTACCCGGGCCGGACCGCGATTGTAAGCCAGCAGCGCCAGGTGCACGTCGTAACTGAAGCGAGCCAGAAGGTCGTTCAGAAAGCGAAATCCCAGGCGCAAGTTCGTGTCCCGATCGTACAGATCTTTCTGGGTGATGCCCGTCTGATAGAACTTGGCGGTGGCCAGCTGGAGCTGGGTATAGCCGAATGCCTGCATCGGGCTCACGGCCTTCCGGTTGAACTGGCTCTCGATCTTCACCAGTTGATATCCCAATGAAGGATCGATTCCCTCGCTCAATGCGATATCGTAGATCGCCGCCGACAGATCGGCCGGGATCTGGTAGCGGGTCGAATTTTCCAGGACAGCGTTGGCCCGCTCGAGCTGGAGCTTGATGACGGTGGTCTCGCCCCGGGCGGCCTCGAGCTGATCGCTGAGGCTACCCATCTGCCGGGCCACCAGATTGACGTCGGGAATGGCTACGTGATCAGTGGCCCGGACCCGCTTGTTCCACGCGCCGAGCGCGCCGATGGACACGGCCAGGAGGAGCAACGCTCCACCCCGGAGAAGGATTCGCTCCGCGGTCCACGGCTTCGGTTCCCCGTAATCGATGGGTTTCCTCACGCGCCAACCCCTTTCTATTTAGAGCTGAAATCTCCTCGGGTGCCGCCGCTCTTGCTCACCAGCCGGACATCCTCGATCACCATCTCTCGATCCACTGCCTTGACCATGTCGTACACCGTGAGACACGCCACCGCGACGGCGGTGAGCGCTTCCATTTCTACCCCGGTCCGGCCAGTGGCCTTGGCCGCCGCCGTGATGCGGACGCCGGGCAGCTCGGGCTCCAGCTGGGCAGTGACCTCGACCAGGTCGAGACCGAGGGGATGGCAGAGCGGAATCAGCTCGCCGGTACGCTTGGCCCCCATAGTCCCCGCCACCTCGGCCACCGCGAGCACGTCGCCCTTGGCCACCCCCTGCGCCGCAACCAGGTCGAATGCCTCGCGGGACATCCGCACCGCACCTTCGGCGACAGCCTTTCGTTGGGACACCGGCTTATCGCCGACATCGACCATCCGGGCGCGACCCTGCTCATCGAGATGACTCAGCTTCACAGGGCCTCGGCTAACTCTTCGCCCAATACTGCCAGCAGCAGCTGGGGATTGACGTTTCCCCATGCCGCCTCCCGCGCGTCGGCCACGTGGGCCATCGCCTTGAGCAACCGCTCCGGATGGCGGTAGCGCTGCAGTGCCTGAGGCACCTGATGTCGAGGACTCTGTCCCAGCGTTCCCCGTGCGGCCTCGGTCAACGTCTCCGCCAGCGCGTCGAGCATCGCGGTGAAGTCGCCCCGGGCCGACCAGGGGGCCTGCCTCAGAGCCTGCTCCAGTGTTGGTCCGGGACCTGCCAGGACCGCATCGAGCAGCCGGTGTGCCGCTTCCTGGGCCCGGCCCGACTCCTCTCCCGCGGCCAGCGCTCGGCCGATGGATCCTTCGGCTGCCCGGACCCGCCGTTCGAGCTCGTCGGCTGGAGGTAAAGGCCGAAGCTGAGCCCGGAGAAAGTCCCGTACTTCAGCATCAGGCAGACCCCGGAGCCGGAGCAGCACCGCCCGCGACCGGATAGTCGGGAGCATACGGCCGGCGTCGTTCGTCGTCAGGATAAAAACACTGCCCGCGGGAGGCTCCTCCAAAACTTTGAGGAGGGCGTTTGCCGCGGCCTCGGTTCCGTCCTGCGGCACCAGGCGGTCGGCCTCCCCTATGATGAAGACCCGGCGGCCTCCCTCGACCGGCGTGAACGCGGCGCGCCGTTGCAGCAACCGCACACTGGCGACGCCGTGAATCGCCATCCCATCGCACTGGCCGTACAGCGGCTGGTTCCGACGCTCCTCTAACGCCGCGGCGAGCGCCTGCGACGCCTCTTCGACCTGCTTGTCCGGTTCGGAGGCTTTGGGCCTCGAGATCGGAACAAACCAATGCAGATCGGAATGCGATACCCCTTCCACCAGACGGCATGCCCGGCATTTGCCGCAGGGCTCGTCCCCAGGGTTTTCGCAAAGGAGCAACTGACCTAGCCAGAGAGCCAGTCTTTGCTTACCTACACCCGCCGGGCCGGTCAGCAACAGGACCTGCGGCAGGCGTCCACTCCGCACGGCCTCCGCCATCCGACCGCGTGTTTTCCGGTGCCCGATTAAAGGGTGCAAAGGCATTGAACGGAAACTAAGCAGGGCTCCTGAAACCGCCAGCTAGAAGTTTGTAACATTTTTCTTAACAATGACTTAGGATGCAGGTTTCGGCCCCATGGTGTTTACAATCAAGGCGGCTGAAAGTCAGGCTCGCAGCAGTGAATGCTCACACCTCGAGTCACGATGCGAGCAGGTGCTCACGTGAAATTCGTAAGCCCATCCGGCCAGCCCTCTAAGTGCGGTGAGATGACGGCGAAAATTAGGTCGAGCGGCTTCTGCCCGGCTGCGCTACCGATCACTGGACACGCAACTTTCCGCATTGGCAGCAGTTAAATTGGTCGGTCCTCCGCTCAGGAGTTTCTCACGTGCGATCGATCGGATTGGCAGGGCTGTGGCTGGTGGCGGCAACCCTCGGGTGTACCCCGAAGGACCAGGATGCGAGCAAGCGTCCCCGCACCGAGCGCGAGAGGGACAGTGTGCTCGGCGCATCGCGACTTCCCGGCGCTCGGGGCGTGCGAGGCGCATTGGGGGCGTCAGACTCGGCCGACGCCCGCAACGCCCGGTTGGATTCGGTAGCAAACCAGCCGTAATCCGGGCAGCGCTTCACCGCGCGGTGAGAGCCACGTGTTCCTGGGGACAGGGGCCTCCCGCCGCCGCCCATTGCTTGAACTTGGCTACAAGCTCGTCGTGCGGAACGGGCACCGGCCTGCGGTCGCCGCCAGGGTGCCAGCCCCATAGCACGAGACTGTCCTCGCTCACGTGCTTGGTCAGTGCCTCGAAGCCGCGGCCACCGTTCTGTCTCTTGCTCTTGATAGTCTCGCAGAGAGCCGCGGGAGAGAGGCCGATCCACGCCATCTTGTGCTCGGGTGAAGGCAGATGCCAGTTGGGCGCGCCGGGCGGGGCGTGTAGGCCGTAGCTTACCGGCACGTTCTCAGCTCCATGGCAGGTGGAGCAGGGTAGCCCAGGCGCACCTTTGCCGTCGGGCCCACGCGCTACTCCCATTTCGTGTGGCCGCCCGGCGTCGAACTGCAGGGGTGCATCCCCGGGGATATGGCAGTTCTGGCAACGAGGATGTTGGAACACCTGCTGCACGGTGGCAAAGGCGGTGACCGCTCGGGCCCGTTCCTCGGGAGTAGTTCGAGGTCCGCAAGCAGCCAGGAGAACCGTGAGGAAGAGCCGCATGGAGTCGCGCATACTCGCTTTCCTCAAGTCGAAAGCACGAGCGGCAGCTCCCGCAGGCGCTGGCCGGTCAGCTGCGCAACGGCATTGGCGACCGCCGGAGCGATCGGTGGTACCCCAGGTTCTCCTGCGCCACCCATTTTGTCGGTGCTCGGCACGATATGTACTTCGATTACCGGCATCTCGTTCAGTCTCAGCACCTTGTAGTCATGAAAGTTGGACTGCTGCACTCGTCCGTCCTTGAAGCTCAGCTTGCTGTGTAGCGCCGCGCCCAACCCGAACGCGATCCCCGATTCCATCTGCGCTCGCACGGTGTCGGGATTTACCGCGATACCGCAATCAATGGCGCACACCACCCGGTGGACCCGGATGGCTCCCTTGTCGACCGATACTTCCGCGACCTGAGCTACATAGCTGCCGAATGACTCGTGTACCGCAATCCCCCGGGCACGGCCTCGAGGAAGCGGCGTGCTCCACTGGGCTTTTTCGGCCGCCAGGTTGAGCGCGCCCAGATGGCGGGAGTGCTCTTTGAGCAGCGAGCGGCGGTACTCGACCGGATCTTTGCTGGCCAAGAGGGCCAGCTCGTCAATCATGCTTTCCATGACAAAGGCGCTGTGGCTGTGGCCGACGGAACGCCACCAGAGCACCGGGATGCCCAGCCGGGGTGAATGCAGATCCACCCGGTGATTGGGTATCGATTTCAGGTAGGCCGAATCGGCGACCCCCTCGACCGAAGTGGCATCGATCCCGTTCTTCACCAGCATCGGCTCGAATGGGGTTCCGGCCAGGATCGACTGGCCGACCACCTCATGGTGCCAGGCCGCTGGGAAACCGTCAGCGCCCAGGCCGACCCGCACCCGGTGCAGGTACGCAGGGCGGTAGTAGCCGCCGCGCATGTCGTCCTCCCGGGTCCACACTGTCTTGACCGGAGCCCCGGCAGCCTTGGCGACCTGGACCGCTTCGCTCACGAAGTCAGAGGTCGGCGTGGCCCGGCGGCCGAAGCCACCGCCGAGAAAGGTGGTGTGAATCTCGACCTGCTCGGGCGCGAGACCGGTGATCTTTGCAGCCAGCTGCTGGTCCAACGTCTGGAACTGAGTACCAGTCCAGATTTCGCACTTGTTCCGGCTGATGCGCACCGTGGCGTTCATGGGCTCCATCGTCGCATGAGCGAGATAGGGCACTGCGTATTCAGCCTCGATCGTCTTAGCGGCCTTGCCGAGGGCGTCGGCGACGTTGCCGGCCTGCGCAGCGGAGACTCCGGGAGCGGCGAGCCCGCGTACCTGAGGTGGCGCCGGCGGTACTTCCGCATCCTTGGGAAGGGGCACGCCCTTGAAGCTGGCCAGCCGGTGGAACTGCTCGCGCAGGGCAGCGCTGTCCAGGTGCGCGTTGGGACCCAGGTCCCAGTCGATCTGCAGGGCGTCACGGCCCAGCTTGGCGGCCCAAAAGTGATCCGCCACCACCGCCACCCCGGTGGGGACCCGTACCACCGCTCGCACTCCGGGGACGGCCTTGGCTTTGATGTCGTCGAGGGACTTCACTTTCCCGCCGAACACCGGCGGGTGGGCCACCACCGCGGTAAGCAGGCCGGGGAACTGTACGTCGATGCCGAATTGTGCCCGGCCGGTAATCTTCTCCGGTGAATCCAGTCGTTTGGTTGGCTTGCCGATGAGTTTCCAGTCCTTGGGATCTTTGAGCGGCGCGGTCTTCGGCGCCGGCAGTTTAGCCGCGGCCTCGGCGAGCTCACCATAGCGGGCACGCTGGCTGCCCGCGATCACTACCCCGTTCTCGGTGCGGCAGTCGGCGGGACTCACCCCAAACCGCTGGGCCGCCGCCGCTACCAACAGCGCGCGGCCGATGGCGCCGGCCTGGCGGTAGCGATCGAACTCCGACCAGGTGCTGCTCGATCCGCCGGTCATCTGCATGCGAAAAACGGTGTGCGCGTACGCCGGCGCCGCCGGTGCATGCTCGACTTTGATCTTGCTCCAGTCGGCGTCCAGCTCCTCGGCGATCAGCATCGGCAGGGAGGTCCAGATACCCTGGCCCATCTCCGAGTGCGCCAGCAGCACGGTCACGCTGTCATCGCTGCCCACGCGTAGAAAAGCGTTAGGAACCAACCCACCGGCCGGAAGGCGCCCGGCCCGCGCGAAACGCTTGGCACCCGGCACCGTAAAGGCGATCACCAGCCCGCCCGTGACCAACGCCCCGGTCTTCAGGAACTCGCGGCGCGAGGGAGTTGTCGGGGCGCTCATACGGAAGTCCTCAGCCCGGCTGCACGGTGAACGGCAGCACGGATACGTTGGTAGGTGCCGCAGCGGCAGATATTGCCGCTCATGGCGGCGTCGATCTCGGCATCGGTGGGGTCGGCCTTGGCCGCGAGCAACGCCGCGGCCGACATGATCTGCCCCGACTGGCAGTACCCGCACTGCACCACGTCCAGCTCGGCCCAGGCGCGCTGCACCGGATGATTGCCCTGGGGGGAGAGCCCCTCGATGGTGGTGATCTTCTTACCCGCGGCGGCAGAAAGGGGTGTGACGCAGGAGCGCCGGGGAGCACCATCCAGATGCACGGTACAGGCGCCACACTGGGCCACCCCACAGCCGAACTTGGTGCCGGTCAGGCCGAGCAGATCACGCAGGGCCCAGAGCAGAGGCATATCGGATGGCGCGTTCACTTCCCGCTCGACGCCGTTCACAGTCAGCTTCATCGCAAATTCTCCGGCGGGCTCCCATGGTGAAAACAAAATCCGCCAGTCCCCTGGTCGGGCTGGCGGTCTGGGGATTCGGGGGACGGTGCATACCTTAATAACTGCGGGCGAGATCGGTCAAGCACTTGGCGGTAGCGAGGCCTTGAGGACCTACACGTAAGTCATTACAATTGTTGTGCTTTCCCGAGTAGCTCAGTTGGTAGAGCAGGTGACTGTTAATCACCGGGTCGGGGGTTCGAGTCCCTCCTCGGGAGCTTGGGAGACTAGAGACAAGAGACACAAGATCACAACGGGCTGCCTGGGGGCAGCCCGTTGTGTTTGGATCGTCGGGGCACGCTATCGTTTCGTCCGGGCGTCCGCCTGACCGCCGGTACGCCCATCCACCCGCCGGCGGCGGACTCCGCCGCGAAACTCGAAATGGGCCTCGTTCAGCATGGCCTCGATGGACGCGGCGCGCCCGTCACAGGGGACGCGGGCGAACTGCCGGGCCGAGAGCCAGGCGGCGTTGTACCAGATCCTGGGCTTGAGCCCGGGATACAGGTGGACGTACTCTGACTTGAGGCGGGCCTCACGTTCGGTCTTCATAGGATTGTCCGGGAGCTGATACATATAAAGTTAGGGACCCGTCCGGGGGGCGCAACTCGACGGGGGCGCCCCCGGCTACGTATACTTGGCGGGGCTCGATGCAGGGTATTGCGCTTCGTGACGCCCCATCCATTAACCTGAGGACGGCATGGCAACGAAACTCGACAAGACGATCAAGCGCGAGCTGGAGCTCGACGGCAAGCTGTATACGGTTGCCATCTCGCCGGAGGGTGTGAAGGTGACACCTAAGGGCGCGCGCAAAGGCCAGGAGATCTCCTGGAGCAGCATCGTGAGCGGCGAGACCGAGCTCCGGCGGGACCTCAACGCGTCGGTGGACGCGTATCGCGAGTAAGCTGCCGGCATCCGCTCGGCTGTCCTCCTGAACCGGTAGCACGATCAGCCCCTCATGGGGCCTGTTCCGTGCGGCCGGGATTGATGTCAGCACCAGCACGCACGAAGGATTGGGCTTCCAATGGCAGAGCCGAGCCTTGTGGATCAGTTGGCCACCCTGAACTCGATGCTTCGGGCTATCGAGGTTCGCCTGGCGTTTGGTCGCGTGCCCCTGGAAGGCTTGGAGGACTTCAAGAGCGTGCTGGATGATTTGCGGGAGCGGCTGTGGGGTCTGCTGAGCGCCGCGGGTGGCCGCGACTACGAGGCCTTTCAGGAGCGGTTTCGTATTCGGCGGACCGGCGAGCTGTGCCGGGGCCTGAGTGGAGATCTCCGAGGTGGTTCGGTCAGTGGTCGCCTTCCAGAGCTTACCCTCCTCAAAGACGCAGCGCGGGAGCTGAAGGAAAGCATCGAGCACGTTCGGGCTCATGGCCGCTAGTGCCGGCTTGAGCGTTCACCCGATCCTGCGGACGGCTCGATTGATACTCGGTGCCTTTCAACCGCAGGATGCGGCGGAGCTGCAGCGTCTGGCCGGGGCACGAGAGATTGCCGACACCACACTCTCTATCCCTCACCCATACGAGATGGACCATGCCCTCGCCTGGATCGGCAACCAGCGCAAGGAAGCTGCCCGCGGCCGGGCTACCAACTTCGCCGTTCGACTCTCCCTCGATTCGCGGTTGATCGGCTCGGTCGGACTTCGGGATATCGATCCGGAACATCTTCAGGCGGAGCTGGGGTTCTGGATCGGCCGGGAGCGATGGGGCCAGGGGTACGCCAGTGAAGCGTCGGCGGCGGTGATTCGCTACGGCTTCGAGACCCTGGGCCTCAACCGGATCTATGCCCATCACATGACCCGCAACCCAACGGCGGGCCGGGTGCTGGGACACATCGGAATGCGGCGCGAAGGCTTGTTGCGCCAGCGGGTGCGTAAGTGGGGCGTGTACGAGGACGTGGAGGTGTACGCCATCCTGCGGGACGACCTGACCTAGACGTGGAAACGAGGCATTCGTGAGCTCACCCGACGCTCGGGCCCGCGCGGCTGTTGCCGGCAAGCGCTCGGCCAGCCTCGTGATTCTGGCGACAGTTGTCGCCGCCGCAGCGCTGTACGTCGCCCAGGAAATCTTCATCCCCATCTCGATCGGTCTGCTGTTCACCGCCCTCTTCCGGCCGCTGGCCGAGGGTCTCTCCCGCTTCCGGATCCCGGCCCCGGCCAGCGCGACGCTCATCGTTCTCGGTTGCCTTGGAGTGCTGGGGTTCAGCGGCTACTTCGTCGCGGGACCGGTACGTTCCTGGGTCAGCGAGGCACCCAAGACTCTTGCGGCGGCGCGGGGGAAAATCGAGAAGCTGCGGCGCCCCATCAAGCAAGTGTCTCAGGCGGTGCAGCAGGCGCAGCAGGAGGTCACCGGGGAAGGGCCACAGCAGGGACAGAAGCAGGCTGCTCCTGCTCCAGCCGCGTCGTCCAGTCCGGCTATTCCGGCGTTCGTGGGACGGGTGTTCTCCACCACAGCCGGTCTTCTGGGGACCTTCCTGCAGATCATCGTCATTCTCTTTCTGGTCCTGGCCACCGGCGATCTCCTCAACCGAAAGCTGGCCGAGGTGATGCCGAAGCCCGTCCACGGCACTTCGGAGCAGATCGTGACCGAGGCCGAGCGCGTCGTCCGGCGGTATCTGGTGGTCACCGCCCTGATCAACCTCGGGCAGGGCGTGATAGTGGCCCTCGCCATGTGGCTCATCGGAATCCCGACGCCACCGCTCTGGGGACTGCTGACCTTCGTATTCGAGTTCCTGCCCTACATCGGTGCATTCTTCATGGTGGCTGCCCTGACCGTCACCGGGTTCGCTACGTTCGAGAGTATCGGCCACATTCTCCTGGCGCCGCTGGCGTACATCACGATATCGACGATCCAAAACAACGCGGTCAGCCCTTTCGCCTACGGAAGCGGCCTGCGGCTCAACCCCCTCGCCATCCTTCTGGGAGTCCTGGTAGGCTGGTTTCTCTGGGGCGTGGCAGGGGCTTTTGTGGCGGTGCCGGCGCTGGCGGCGGTAAAGATTTTTGCCGATCAAATGAATCACGACTCACGCCTGGCAGCGGTTCTACGCGAGTAAGCTGACGCCGACCTATCCGCCTCGAGGACGCGATGCCGATGGAAGACGAAGAGGCCCCTCCGGGTGCAGCCCGGGAGCCGGCTGCGGCATTGGAGACCGCCCCGGCTCCTCTCCACTCCGATCGCCCGGGACGGATACACTGGGTGGTGGTTATGACCCGGGCCCCCAAGCGGGACGACAAGGTTCCCAGCGGCACCACTCTCCTCACCCGTTTCTGGCACCCCCGCGATCGTTGCTGGAGTGAAAACGCGTTCGAGTCACTGGATCACGCCTTGCGTCTTTTCGTCGATGAGAGCGGGTGGGTGCTGCGACAGCACCAGTTACTGGACGTGGCGCAGGCGCATGAACTGCTGTTCGAGGCGAGACGAGAGGACTTCAGTCGTCCCAGCACGGAGCAGATGCTCCAGGAAGTCGGACTCTCGCCTACCGACGTGGCCGACCTCCTGAATCGGGTGAAGCGCGAGGAGGAGGCGGACCCGGACTAAGCGCTCTGACCCCGTCCAGTCTTGTTCTGGAGCTCGTCTATCTTCTTTGACGCTTCCGCCTTGGTGAGCTCCGGCGGTACCTCCTCGCCGGCTTCCGTGGCCAGCGTGTGCAGATAGGACTCTTGGGCGCCGGTCATGGGCTCTTCGCCGGTAGTCCATTCATCCGGATCTTTTATGGTGTTATTGGATGGCCGTTGGGACGGCTGCTGGTTGCTGTTCTTGCGGGACATCGGTATCTCCTCGTGCAGCTGAAGTCAGACTAAGCGGTCCAGCACCGAGCGTGCCGCTCGGCTGAATCGGTCGAGCTCTTCGTCCCCGATCACCGTGGAAATGTTTCCCACCCCCCGCGGGTCGATCAGAATGCCCTCGTTGAACAGGCCGAGGAAGATCTCGTGCCGGAGATCGGTCTGAGCGCCCAGTGTATCCCGGTAGCTTCGGACCGGCTCTCCGGAGAGGTGGATGGCAAAGAGCGAGCCGAGCCCGGTGATCTGAGCGGGAATCCCAGCGGCGCTAAAGGCGGTCGCCAAGTCCTGGCGAAGGGCCGTGCCGCGGGTATTGAGCCGTTCGATGGCTGCGGGCGTGAGCAGGTCGAGTGTAGCGGCACCGGCGACCATACTGACCGGATTTCCATTGTAACTGCCCGGATGCGGGAGCGCCGGCGGCCCGAGACTGGGATCGAACAACGCCATGATGTCGGCCCGGCCGCCGAACGCGCCCAGCGGAAATCCACCGCCGATCAGCTTCCCGAGGCAGGTGAGATCCGGCGTAAGTCCGAAGCATTCCTGAGCTCCACCGTGCGCCACCCTGAAGCTGACGACCTCGTCACACACCAGGAGAACACCGTGACGGTGGGTCGTCTCCCTGAGCATTTCCAGGTAGTCACGTTCTGCCGGAATCATGCCCGCGGACCCGAGCACAGGTTCCACCAGCACCGCGGCGAGCTCGCTACCCTCCGCCTCGAGGATGGCGGCGGCGCCTTCGATGTCGTTGAACGGAATCACCACGGTTCCGGCGCTCACCATCACCTCGTCCATCGTCCCGTGGTACCCTCCCTCCACCTTGGCGATCCTGGTGCGACCGGTAAACTCCCGGGCCGCCCGGATGGCGTTCGTCGTAGCCTCGGTGCCCGAGTTCGTGAACCGAATGCGCTCCACCGACTCGATGCGCTCACACAAGAGCTGGGCCAACTGAAGTTGGGGCTCGGTCGATCCGGGAAAGCAGGTACCCTTCCGAAGCTGCTGCTCGACCGCCGCCACTATAGCCGGGTGGCCGTAGCCGTGGACCAGAGACGAGTGGTTGCCGGTGAAGTCGAGCAGATGGTTGCCGTCGATGTCGGAGAGGCGGCACCCCTCGCCCCGGTCCATCACGGCAGGGTAAGGACGGTAGAAGAGCGTGCTGCGGGAGTCGCCGCCGGGCAGAAACCGCCGCGCCTCAGCGAAGAAGCGCCGGGATGCCGGAGTCCGGAGGCGATAGACCTCCTCCTGCCGGGAAATAGCGGGAACTACCTGCGTGTCCATGAGGGCGCTCCCTCGCGCTTCTCGTCTTCGAGCCGGCCGCTCACTGCCACGGCCCGACATGTCATGGGGTGACAACTCCTAGTCCGGAAGGTCGGACGTCACCAATGGTCTGTCGGTGCTCGGAGTCACAGTAGACTGGCCTCCCCGCTCACCTCACCGGCCGCGGCGCCGCTTGAAGACCGGGCGCGGTCCATCTTCCTGTGCCAGCTCCGACGGGGAATCGTCCCGTTCGCTTGCCGCCTTGGGGCGTGCTGCGGGACGAGTCGCCGGCACTCGCCGCCGCTGCCCCGACACGGAGACAGCCGGTTCCGGAGCCGGCGGAAACGAAAGCTCGTAGTCGCGTCGAGGTGCCTCGGCCGGCTTTCCCTGCAGGGCGTTCAGCGCACTCTCGGCGGCGCGCCTGACGAGATCCAGGGACATCGCGAGGGTGCTGCGGGCCTGAGCGTCCAGCCGGGG
>JBJMPK010000128.1:0-9545 GCA_045803245.1 Gemmatimonadales bacterium | reverse complement strand
TATCCAAGCGTCAGCCTCGGGCTAAATTAGAGGCGATCTGAGGTTCCAAGCAACTCTACGGAGATCCGGTGCGCAAACCTGCCACTGCTGTT
The DNA here is from genome assembly GCA_045803245.1 of Gemmatimonadales bacterium. Lineage (GTDB taxonomy): Bacteria > Gemmatimonadota > Gemmatimonadetes > Gemmatimonadales > GWC2-71-9 > CAVVWJ01. The sequence continues at coordinate 9,453 of JBJMPK010000128.1, read as the reverse complement.
CTGGCGGCCCTGGTGGTCCTGGTGCCGTCCTGCTCGCGACCGGAGATCGCGGGCATCTCGCCGCTACCGGGCGTCTCGCCGGGCTGGCCATACCTGGGCCGGGCCCGGGTGACGAACGCTCACAGCGCAATGGTGGTCTCGGGCAGCCCCGTCGCCAGTGAGGTCGGGCGCGAGGTGCTGCGCCGGGGCGGAAACGCCGTCGACGCGGCCGTGGCCGTCGGATTCGCGTTAGCGGTAGTTCATCCCGAAGCCGGAAACATCGGTGGAGGCGGGTTCATGATCATTCGCACCCGGGATGGCGGTGTGCGCGCTCTCGACTACCGCGAGACGGCACCGAGCGGAGCCAGCCGGGACATGTACCGTGCCGCGGGAGAAGACGCGAGCGTCACGGGCCATCTGTCCGCCGGCGTGCCCGGGGCCGTGGCCGGCCTGGTTGAAGCGCATCGTCGGTTCGGCCGTCTGCCGTTTCCCGAGGTCATGCGCCCTGCCATAGAGCTGGCTCGCGAAGGCTTCGTGGTAGACGAGTATCGCAGCCGCTCGATTGGAGAGGACAGCGCCCGCCTGGTGCTCTTTCCCTCATCCAGCGCGGCCTTCCTGCCGGATGGCCGGCCACCAGCTCCCGGATCGCGCTTCAGACAGCCCGAGCTGAGCACCACTCTTGAAGCGATTCGGGATAGCGGCGCTGCCGGATTCTCCCGGGGCCGGGTGGCAGATTTGATCGTCGCGGAGATGGAACGGGGAGGAGGACTGATCACGCACGACGATCTGGCGTCGTACCGCGCCATCTGGCGCGACCCGGTGGAGATTCCGTACCGCGGCTACACCATCTACTCCATGCCGCCGGCGTCGTCCGGCGGGGTAACCATGGGTGAGATCCTCAACATCATGGAAGGGTTTGGTACCCTGCCGCCGTTCGGATCGGCAGCCTTGCTCCATCGGGAGGCCGAGGCCATGCGGCGAGCCTTTACCGATCGGAACACCTATTTGGGCGATCCCGCCTTCGTCCAGAATCCGGTGTGGCGCCTGCTCTCCAAAGAATACGCCGCCGAGCTGCGGGGGCAGATCGGTGAAAGGGCTTCGGTGACCCCCAGTTTCGAGCCCGCCGTCCGTCAAGGAGCGTCCACCACTCACTACTCGGTGATCGACTCGGAAGGAAACGCCGTCAGCTGTACCACTACCCTCAACAACAGCTATGGCAGCGCCGTAACTGTGACCGGGGCGGGGTTTCTCCTCAACGACGAGATGGACGACTTTGCGACTACGCCGGGAGAGCCGAACATGTACGGGCTGGTCCAGGGCGAGGCCAATGCCATCGCCCCGGGTAAACGTATGTTATCGGCCATGACCCCGAGCATTGTGCTCGACCCAAGCAAGCAGCTCTACCTCGTGGTTGGTACCCCGGGCGGGCCCCGGATCATCACCATGGTGTACCATGTGATCTCGAACGTGATCGATCATGCCATGACGCTGCCTGATGCCGTGGTCGCGCCGCGTATGCATCACCAGGGGCTTCCCGATAGTCTGCAGGTGGAGGAGGATGGATTTCTTCCCGCCACCCTCGACAGTCTCGAGTCCCGGGGGCATGGCGTGGCCGCGCGCGGTAATTGGGGAGACATCGAGGCCATCATCCGTACTCCCAGGGGGTGGCAGGGAGTGAGCGATCCACGACGGGGAGGAGGAGGGGCGGGGTACTAGAATAAAAGCGTAAGCGGGATAACAAAAACGTAAGCGGTGAGCGGGTGCTCCGTGATTCAAGAAGCTCCATTACCCGCTTACCGCTCATGCTGTTCTTTTCCCGCTTACGGTTTTGTTATGACCCTGGCTTGAACGGCTGCTCCAGTATCAGCACCACGGAAGTGCCTTCCGGCAGCACGACGTCGCGATCCTTGGTTTCGACCGCGCGCTGGGTGCCGACCGCCCCTCCGAGGACGCCACCAATGACCGCGCCCTTGGTACTGCCGCCGAGCACCCGGCCTACTACGGCACCGATCGCCACGCCGGCTGCCGGCTTCGCGATGTCGCCTGCGTTCGTCTTTCGACCCTGAAGCTCCGTCCCCACACTATCGATCCTTGCCGAAATGGGATACGACTGGCCGTTAACGTTCACCGACGTCGCTTGCAGGGTCAGCGTGCCCGTCTTGTCGCTCTTGTTCTCAGATGGCTTGATTGCGGTGACCTTCAGGACGACATCGGATCCGGCAGGAATGACCACATGGCCGCTGTTGTCTTTAATATCGCTTGCAACCGTGGCCATTACCGTGTCTCCCACCTTGTTCTTATTCGAGCGAACCTCGGCGGTGGTCGCGGCCGTGATCGAGCTGCCGGCAGCCAGGCTTGCGCTGGGTGACGGGGTGGCCGCGGGTGCCGGTGTGCTGGCGCTCGGGGTGGACGGACGCGTCGAGCTCGCGGGTCGCGCAGGGCGAGCCGGAGTGCGCGCCGCCGGTGCCGGAGCACTAGCGGTGGGCCGGTCGTTCAGTTCGGCGGTGGTGTCGACGGGGGCCAGCTGCAGATCACGACTCAGGCTGTCCGCCGCGGCCGTGTCGCCCTTGTCACCGCGCCCACAGGCTGCGACGGCCGCCAACGTAAGCATCGCTATCATCGTTCTCGACATCTCGCCCTCCTTGGATGTGACTTGCTCGGGTTCCGCTCACCGGTGAAGATTCCAGCTCTAATATGAAAGAGCTGCGATCCCTCCTTCCCTACCTCAAGCCCTACCACCGGGTCTATCTGATCGGCCTCGGGCTGGTGGTAGTATCAAACTTCTTTGCAACCCTCGGGCCGAGATTCCTCCAGCACGGCATCGACTCGCTCCGCCGGGGCGGCGAATTCCAGGATGTGCGCACGGCGGTGATGCTCCTCCTCGGCGTTGCCCTGGTCGGTGGCCTGGCACGGTATGGCATGCGTGAGCTGCTCAACAGCGGTAGTCGCCGCGTTGAGACCGATTTACGGGACCAGCTCTACGACCACCTGCAGCGGATGTCGGCCGAATTTTACGACCGATACTCCACCGGCGATGTGATGGCCCGCACAACCAACGACCTTCTGGCGGTGCGTATGGTGGCGGGCCCGGCGCTGATGTACCTGGTGGATACTACCATCAGAGCACTCCTGGTTGCACCCGCCATGGTGGCGATCAGTCCCCGTCTCACGCTGCTCGCGTTGCTTCCGCTTCTCGGGTTGCCGGTGGCAATGGTCGTGCTCGGCCGAGTGATTCACCAGCGTACCCAGGCCATTCAAGCCCAGTTCAGCGAGCTCACGAATCATGCGCATGAGAATCTCTCTGGGGTGCGGGTGGTCCGCTCGTATCGCCAGGAGGACGCGGAGATCGAGCACTTCCGCGGGCTGAACGACACGTACAAGGAGCGGAATCTCAGCCTGGCCCGGGTGCAGGGAGCCTTCTTTCCCCTGCTTACGCTTTTGGGAGGACTCAGCGGGCTGGTGGTGCTCTATGTGGGAGGCATGCTGGTCATGTCGGGAAGGGTCAGTGTCGGAGAGTTCGTCGCGTTCGGCGTTTACCTGGCCATGTTGGTGTGGCCCATGATCGCGCTGGGCTGGGCCGTCAACCTGGTCCAGCGCGGCGCGGCCTCGATGGGCCGGATCAATCAGCTGTTCCGCGAGCCTCCCGCGATCACCGGCGCGGCGGCCCCCCTCAAACTGCCACCCTCGAACGGTGCTAGAGCACTCGAGTTTCGGCACGTCTGGTTCAGCTATCCGGGAGCGCGCGATCGCGGGTGGGTGTTGCAGGACGTCTCGTTCCAGGTCAAACCTGGATCTTCACTGGCTATCGTCGGAGCGACCGGCGCGGGAAAGAGCACCCTGGTGGATCTCATCGTTCGCACCTACGATCCCGACCAAGGCCAGGTGCTCATCGATGGGGTGGACGTCCGCCAACTCTCCCTGCAGGAGCTTCGCCGGGCCGTGGGATTCGTACCGCAGGAGACCTTTTTGTTCGGAGAGACGCTGCGCCGCAATATTCTGCTCGGTGCGCCGGATGACGGGAGACTCGAGCGCGTCTCCGACATCGCCCAGCTGGCCGAGGCACTCCCTGCCCTTCCCAATGGATACGACACGGTGCTGGGTGAGCGGGGGATCAATCTATCAGGGGGCCAGAAGCAGCGGACTGCCATTGCGCGGGCGTTGGCCCAGAACCCTCCGGTCTTCGTCCTGGACGATGCGTTGAGTGCGGTCGACACCAACACAGAGGCTCGGATCCTGGCCGGTCTGCGGGGCGCGCTCGCCGGCCGTACCAGCATCATCGTGTCTCACCGGCTGGTCGCGGTCCGTGAAGCCGACTGGATTCTGGTCCTGGACAATGGTCGCATTGTCGAGCAGGGCACCCACGCGGACCTGTTGGCGGCGGGCGGGCGCTACTGGGAGCTGCTGCGGCGGCAGCAGATGGAGGAGGAACTGGAAGAAGCGGGAGAGACAAAAGCGTAAGCGGGAAGAGCAAAGCGTTACAGCTGCTCCTTCAAGAACTCCGGCGTGAGCCCCTGCAGCCAGCCGGCCAGCCGGGTGAACTCGCCGCTGACCAGCAGTACGCCCACCAACACCAGCATCACCCCGCTGATCCGCATGACCCACGGGATGAACCGCCGGAAGCGCTGAAACCAATCGAGAAACGAGTCCACCGCGATGGCCGCGACGAGAAAGGGCAACGCCAGTCCCGCCGAGTAGATGGCCAGCAGCAACATGCCGCGGCCGACGTCGGCGGACGTCGCGGCGAGCCCAAGAATGGCGCCCAGCACCGGGCCGATGCAGGGCGTCCACCCCGCCGCGAATGCCATCCCGACCAGGAGGCTCCCCAGAAAGCCGACCGGCTTGCGCTCGAGGTGGAGGCGGCGCTCCTGGCTCAACAGTCCTGGGTTGAACACCCCCAGGCAAAGCAGCCCGAACCCAATGATCAACACCCCACCGATGCGCTGGAGCCAGACCTGGTAATGATTCAGGGCCCGGCCGAGCGCGGTGGCACTCGCACCGAGCAGAATGAAGACCAGCGAGAAGCCGGCGACGAAGAGCAAGGCGTGGAGTAGCGCGACCCGCCGGCGGGTGGTGACCTGGTCCAGCGTCATGCCGGTAAGAAAGCCGACATAGGAAGGAACCAGCGGCAGGACGCAGGGCGAGAGGAAGCTCAGCACGCCGGCGACAAAGGCCACCACGAATCCCAGTGTCGCAGGCTGGTTCACAGCGGGCCCAGCTCCCGCTGCCTGCACTCACGACAGACGCCGTAGATCTCGACCCGGTGGCGGCGATGCTGAAATCCCTGCTCATCGGCCAACACGGGGAGCATTCGCTCCAGGCGTTCGTTGGCGAACTCGATCACGCGGCCGCAGCGCTCGCAGATCAAGTGCTCGTGATCCGCCTGGGCCGCCATCGGCTCGTAGCGCTTGAACCCCTCACCGAACTCGTGGGCCCGCACCAGTCCGCTTTCCACCAGGAGATCGAGCGTCCGGTACACCGTGGCGGTGCCCACCGGCTCGCCCCGCTGCTTGAGCTCCCGGCGAATTCCATCGACCGACAGGTGGTCCTCAGAGCGAAAGACCACTTGGGCGACGAGATCGCGCTGGCGGGTTACCGGCTGATGGTGCTCGCGGAGATGACGGCGAAACCGCTCGAGAAGGGCTGCTCCCTCCGCCTTATCGAGATGGGCCATCGGCGCGGGTGCCTACCGCAGAGAACCAGGTTTCCGGCGGCACGGACGCGGGTGGGTGTTCGTCATCGATCCTCCGCTGCGCCTCCTGGAGTACCCGTGCAAGGGCGTCTACCGGGCCGGTCCCCACTTCCTGGATAAACGACTCGAATTTGCCCCGCGCCTTGCCTTTCACGGCAAGCACATAACGGGCGGTGTAGATCCGGCGCCGCTCTCCCTCCAACCGGGACACCACGGCGGTGCCCCATTCTCTGTCGTCGCGGCGGACCGGCGCAAAGATCCAAACCCCGTCCACCTCCGAGGGTGGAACCACTTCCGATACCGCCTGGGCCAGACGCTCCCAGCCGGTTCCCTCCGAGCCGGGGACCATACCTCGGGGCGCCGTCACTGTTGTTGTTCCCAGCGCTCGGTATAGAAACGCAGCACGTGCATGAAGTCCTGCGCGTTGGTGACGACCCCGTATGCCTGATGGGTTCCCCGGTCCCTGAGCTTGTTCACCACGAACTCGGTCTGGTCGACGCAGATGGTCATGAGCGGCAGCGGCGCTCCGTCGCACAGATAGAACGCGGGCAACATGTTCCCTACCGCGATGGCGTGGAGCGCCGTCGCGATAAAGATTGCGCCGCTGGCCTTGACGGTATGCTCCCGCATGGCATCCTGGGCTTGAAGGCTGTCGGAATAGACGCCGGGGAGCGGACCGTCATCGCGAATGGATCCGGCGAGCACGTAGGGTATCCGCGTCGTGACCAGCGCGTGCATGATCCCGCTCTTGATCAGGCCGCTCTCCACCGCCTTTTCGATCGAGCCGGCGGCCCGCACACGATTGATCGCTCGCATGTGAAGCCCGTGGCCGCCCTCGGTTGGCTGGCCGGTATTACTCATGCCGAGCGTAGTGCCGAAAATCGCGGCTTCGATGTCGTGCACCGCCACCGCATTGCCGGCCAGCACGGCTTGCACGTAGCCATTCCGAATGAACCATTCGAAATCGGCCCGGGCCCGCGAATGTACCAGCGCTGGTCCCACCACCCACACGAGGTAGCCACCCCGGCGCTTCTCTTCGCCGATCCGCAGGGCAAGCTCTTCGTAGTTGACCGGCCGCTCGCGGCTGACCTCGGTCGACATGAAGCGGAACTCATTGGCTCCATGACCGCCGCCGAGGAAGCCTCGGGCGTACACCACGATTCCCTCGGTGCCGTCCTCCGCCTCGCCCATTACCACCATATCCCCACGTTTGAGACGGCGGGGCTCGACAGTCTCCAGCAGACCTGGCCGTTGCACCACCACGCAGTCCATCCGGGGGCGGATTGGTGCGAGCCAAGTTCCGTCGACTCGGATATACGTCGGGAGGTTCGAGGTGGAAAAGAAGCCTTCGGGGAGCACGCCGTCGGCCGGCAGCGGCGCAAACCGGGCGTTGGGCGCGCCGGCAAACGGTGGCTGGCTGAAATCGGGTGATGTGTCGGGATTCGAAGGGGCGTGCATACGGGGGAGGAAGCTAGGGGAGCGCTAGAGGGGATTCAAGCGCCTGACCGCTCATCCTACAGAGGTTAGGTTTGAAATCCACCTGAGGAGCATGCCATGCCTGCTTGCAGTGGTTCCAGCCGTCGCCCTGCGTCGACCTCCATCAGTTTCTTGGCCTTCCTCGTGGCGCTCCTGCTGGGGTTCGGCTCCGCTGTCCAAGCTCAGCAGCCGGCAAAAACCGACACCACGATGGTGGACACCAGCCGGGTACGCGAGCTCCCGGAGCTGAACGTCACGGTGACGCGGGCAGTGGAACCACTTCAAAAAGTACCCTATGCCGTCAGCGTGCTGAATCGCACCGATATCCAGCGGGGCCAACCGACCCTGGGCGTCGACGAGGCGCTCAACAACGTTCCAGGAGTGGTTGTGGCCAACCGCTACAACTTCTCACTGGACCAGCGCATCTCAATCCGGGGATTCGGTAGCCGGTCCAACTTCGGGGTGCGGGGACTCAAGATCCTGCTGGATGGTGTCCCGCAGACCCTGCCGGACGGTCAGAGTCAGCTCACCAATGTCGACTTTGCCAACATCGAGCGGGCGGAGGTGCTCCGGGGAGCGAGCTCGTCCTTGTATGGCAACGCGTCCGGTGGAGTCATCGCACTACAGAGCGAGCGAGCCGCACCGGGCCCCTTCGCCCAACGCATCACCGTCCAGGGGGGCGATGGGAAGCGAGACGGTGACGCGTACTACAAGGCGCAGAGCTGGACCTCCGCCCGAACCGGAGACCTCAGCGGCACGCTGTCGGCCTCTCAGTTCCAGACCGACGGCTTCCGCCAGCACAGCGCCGCGGAGTTCCGCCTGCTGAACGCGGGGCTGGATTACGCCTTTTCGGGCACCACGCTGGGCACACTCCGGCTGGGACTCGCCGACGATCCCAGGGCCCAGAATCCGGGTGCGCTCACCCGTACCGAGACCACTGTGAACCCTGATTCGGCCGCGGGCAACAACATCCTTCGGGGCGCCGACAAGGATGCCCAGCAGTATCAGCTCGCGCTGGGGTTGCGACACTTCGATGCCGCCGGTAATGAATACGATGCCACCGTCTTCGGCTTGCTGCGCGATCTCGCCAACCCTCTGGCCGCGCCCCCATTCCCTGGAGCGCCGCTCACCGCTGGAACCTACGTCGCCATCGATCGCGCAGTCGGCGGAGCCCGAGCCGGTCTGAACCGGAGGTTCGGCACCGGCGAGCTCGGGCCCCGATTGACCGCCGGCGTGGATCTTCAGCGCATGCGGGACGACCGGCAGAACTTCGTCTCCGACCGTGGCCAACCGACCGGCACGACGCTCCTGGATCAGCGGGAGGAGGTCACCGAGTTCGGGCCGTTCGCCCAGGTGCAATGGAGCCCGCGGGAGGAGCTGCTGCTGAGTACCGGAGCCCGATACGACTGGGTGCGCTTCAAGCTGTCCGATCGGTTCCTCACCGACGGCGACGACAGCGGGGCCCGGACCATGGCGGCATTGAGCGCCAACGCCGGAGTCAGCTGGTCGTTCGGAGAGCAGTTCGTCCCCTACGTGAACGTGTCGACCGCGTTCGAAACCCCGACCACCACGGAGTTGGTCAACAAGCCCGACGGGACCGGGGGCCTCAACCCCGAGCTCGGCCCCCAGCGGGCCGTGAACTATGAGGTCGGGGCGCGGGGCCGGGCGACCTCGAGAGTCAGCTACTCGGTAGCGCTGTTTCTGGGACGGATCAGCGATGCCATCGTTCAGCAGGCGGAAGTGGGTGGGCGGGCCTTCTTCCGCAATGTGGGGAAGACCCACAACGACGGCGCCGAGGTGGGGCTCTCGATTACCCCATTCTCCGGCCTGCGGCTGAACGGGGCCTACACCTACGCCCGCTATCGCTTTGCCGATTACGTATTGGCCAACGGCTCGGTGCTCAACGGCAACCGTCTCCCCGGAGTGCCGGAACACTTCTGGCGCATTGGTCTTCGCACCTCGCTGCCCGCGAGCTTCTATCTCGATGCGGACCACACCATCAGCACCTCGGTCGTGGCCGACGATGCCAACACGATCTGGGTCGACGCCTGGGGGGCGGGCATCACCAATCTGCGGGTGGGCTGGGACGGACGAGCCGGATCGATGGATATCGCGCCGTTCGTGGGAGTGAACAATCTCTGGGATCGGCGCTACATCGGATCGGTTACTCTGAATGGAGCGTTCGGGCGGGTGTTCGAGCCGGCACCCCGACGGGTGATCTACGTGGGAACCGAGATCGGGTACGCGGTTCGTCCGTAGGAGACGACGCCCTCTCAGAGCAGCGAGACCGGATCCCGATCGATCACCAC
>JBJMPK010000127.1:0-9953 GCA_045803245.1 Gemmatimonadales bacterium | reverse complement strand
CTTCTGGACGCCCCCGCACTTCTGGGCCCTCGCGCTCATCAAGCGCCACGACTATGCCAGGGCCGGAGTGCCTATGCTGCCGGTGGTCCGGGGCGAGCAGTACACCAGGCTCGAGATGCTGATCTACACGTTAATTCTCGTACCCCTGACGCTCATGCCGGTGGCTCTGGGAGCATTCGGCTGGCTGTATGCGGTCTCAGCGGGACTTCTTGACACGATGTTCCTGTGGTACTGCCTTCGACTCTGGACCCCTGGGGGGACACCGGCGACCTGGAAGTTGTACCGGTATTCGCTGGTCTACCTCTTCCTCCTTTTCCTCGCCATGCCGATCGACCGCCAGCTTGGGTCAGCCTCGACTCCAGCGCCGGTCGACCCGATGCGCCTCACGAGGCTCACCGTGAGCAAGTGAGCTGCGTACAGTAGTCTTGGAAGATGGCCCGGCAACGTTCGAGCACATGCTCAATGACGCAGAAATGCGCCCACGTAATCGCGGGCGAACTCCGCAAAGCTGCGCGGCGACTTGCCGGTCAGATCTGCGACCACGCTGGTGATCGTCTCGGTCGGGCCGCCCGCCCGCTGGTATGCCGCGATTGCGAGCAGGCTATCGACCAGCCACGCCGGCTGGCCGGCTTGCGTGAGACGGGCTCGCGCCTGGTCGAACGGCTCGTCAATGAAACGCAGTGGCCTGCCAATCGCCTGGCCAAGGATAGCCGTCGCCTGTCGGTATGAGAGTGCTTCACCCCCGGTGACGACGTACTTCTTCCCGGTATGCCCTGGTTGGGACAGGGTGACGACGGCGACCGCGGCGATATCGCGGGTGTCGATGAACGGAATCCTGCCATCGCCGGAGGAGGAGTAGACGATCCCATCGTTGTTGATGTTGTCGGCCTGGCCCAGAAGATTCTGCATAAAATGGTGTGGTCGAAGCATCGTCCAGGCCAAGCCTGACGCCTGCAGCTCTGTCTCGATCTGATAATGCATGCGCCCGATCATGGAATTCGAATGGGGCGACGCCCCAAAGGCGGAAAGCTTCACCACCTGAGTGACACCTGCCTGGCGGGCCGCCACGAGGGCGTGGCGTTGCAACTGGTACGCGTTTTCGCTGTTGCCGGTGAGCAGAAACAGCTTGGTGGAGCCCGCGAACACCGAGGGTAGAGTCTCCGGCTGTGCGAGATCTCCAATCACCCAGGTGACACCCGGGAGCTTTTGCCCACTGTGTGGGTCGCGGACCAGCGCGCGTGCCGGCACGCCAACCTGCGAGAGCCGGCGTACCACCTCACTCCCGATCAGACCTGTGCCTCCAGTGACAAGAATCATGATGTGGCCTCAAGGGCAAGCCCAGTGCCATCAGTACATCCTTGATCCAACCCGCCGACGAGCTGAAGACCGTAAAACACTCACGAAGAATCGCGGAAAAGTTGTGAGCAAAGCCCGCAAGTCCTTCCCTCGGCCGCGGCCCACGTTATGCGTGATGAGTGGTCGGAGGAGCCCTAGCGGGATCCGAGACATTCAAGGCTGCTACGCGAAGAGGACGGTATTCATGGGCGAGGTTACTGCAGTGAACCAAGGGTGGGGACGGATTCTAGGGTGGCCTCTGCTGGCGCTGATAGCCCTTCCGGGGATTTGCCCAGCCCAGATACTTCCTTCCTCGAGCAGGGAGCAGCCCGCGAGCAACGCCGTCATATACGTGACGGAAGTTCATCCTCAAGCCGAATACGCCCGGTGGTATGCGGCGGCCGAGCGCTGCTTGGGCATGCGGGGCGCGTATGCCAAGGTGCAGTGGTTCCTCGTCCCGGCCCCATGGAGCGATGGCCGGCATGGGAATGGCCTGACCTACGGCGCCTGGCGCCCTCCTCACAGGATCATCCTGAACCGGCCGGACGCTATGGACTCCACACTCGTGATCCATGAAGCCGTGCACGACATCGTCGATGTCAATGGGATCGATCAGAGCCGGGAAGAGGACCAGGGCCATCCGATGCCCTACTTCGATGGGCGTTGCACCTATCGGTACCACTCCTGATCATGGCGGACTTCTATATGATCTCCGATCTCACACTGACCGTGCGAATTGGAGCGAACACCAAGGGGGAGGACGAATGAGCTGCTGGGATGGCCTCGCGTCTCCACCATGGGATGAGGGCGATGAGAGCTGGCACTACTCCGACGATGAGGAGTGGGAGGCGTGGAAGGCGGAGAGTATGGCGGACGCCGAGGACTGGAACCCCGACAGTTGGCGCGACGGCTGGCCGCCCACGCCGGAGGAGGAACTGCTCCGGAAGGCACTGGAGCAGGGCGAGGACGACGGGGCTTGAGCGACGAGCCGAGGCCCTCCCGGGCCGAACAGCTACCAGCCGTGCGGCCCATCAACAACATCATTCTGGAGGGCATCGTTTAATGCAGCGTCACGTGCTCAAGTCCAAGATTCACCGCGCGACAATCACCGCCGCGGAGCTCCATTACGAGGGCTCGCTGACAGTCGACGAGGAGTTGCTCGATGCCGCCGATCTGGTGCCTTACGAGCAGGTCCAGATTGCCAATGTCGCGAATGGCGAGCGCTTCTCCACCTATGTTATTCCCGGGCCTCGCGGGTCAGGCAAGATGCAGCTTAACGGCGCCGCCGCCCGGCTGGGCATGCCCGGGGACCTGGTGATCGTCATGTCATATGCCACGGTGAGCGAATCGGAGCTGGAGCAGCACACGGCGCGAGTGGTCTTGGTCGACGCTCGGAATCGAATCGTACGTCCCGCGCTGCGGGCCGAGAGCTGAGACGGCCCTCACAACCGGTGAAACGAGAACACAGGATGAACCAGGTCTCGTTCGAGCGCGTGGACAATGACATCCTGCTGATTCGCTTTGCTGGCAGGTGGCAGCTGAGTGGTGGGCTGGCATCGTCGGGAGCGTTCGAAAGAGAAATGCAGGCTTTCTCGTCATTGGCCCGGGTCGCTTTCGACGCGCGGGATTTGGGCGATTGGGACAGCAGCATCCTGACCGTTCTCGCCCGAGTCAGCGACCTGTGCCGTCAACGCCATGTCGCCCTTGATTCGGATGGGTTACCGGCTGGTATTCACCGGCTGCTGGACCTGGCGGAAGCGGTCCCGGAGCGGGTGGGCGCCCGCAAGACGGTGAGGAAGGCCCCCGTACTCGAGCGCATCGGGACCGGGGCGATCGGCGTAGCCGACTCCGTGACGGCGATGCTCGCCTTTCTGGGAGACATGACGGTGACCTTCGTCCGGCTGTTCGGAATGAAGGCGCGCTACCGAGCCGCAGACCTGTGGCTGCTAATCCAACGGTGCGGCGCGCAGGCGCTTCCGATCGTCACCCTGGTCACCTTTCTGGTGGGGGTCATCCTGGCCTTCGTGGGGGCGGTACAGTTCAAGCAGTTCGGGGCCCAGATCTATGTGGCCAATCTGGTCGGCATCGCGATGACGCGGGAGATGGCTGCCATGATGACCGCCATCCTCATGGCGGGGCGTACCGGCGCAGCCTTCGCCGCCCAGCTTGGCACCATGAAAGTCACCCAGGAAATCGACGCGCTCACCACTGCGGGTTTCTCGCCCATGGAGTTTCTGGTCCTGCCCCGGGTCATCGCTCTGGTCCTGATGATGCCACTCCTGTGCCTCTACGCCGATTTCATGGGTATCGCGGGTGGGGCCGTCATAGGTGTAGGAACCCTGCATCTCTCCTGGACGACCTATCTCCAGCAAACCGCCCATGCCGTCACTCTGACGGATATTGCGGGCGGGGTTTTCAAGAGCTCGGTCTACGGCGTGTTGGTCGCTTTGGCCGGTTGCTTGCGCGGCCTCCAGTCCGGCAACAGTTCCGCTGCGGTCGGCGATGCGGCGACCTCGGCAGTGGTGACCGGAATCGTCGCCATTATCGTCGCCTGCGGCATCTTCTCAGTGGTCTTTTACGTGTTGGGTATCTGAATGAGCGGGATCGCCCCAGTCGGAAACGGCGCGAAGGCGTATATCACCGTCAGCGATCTTACCATGGCGTACGGCAGCTTCGTGATCATGCGGGATATGACCTTCACCATCAACCAGGGAGATGTCTTCATCATCATGGGCGGCAGCGGCAGCGGCAAGAGCACCTTGCTGCGTCATCTGATTGGTCTCAATCCGCCGGCCGGAGGTGAAATTTTTTATGGCAACCAGGACTTCACCCGGGCAGACGCTGCCCAGCGGCAACAGATACTCAGGGGGACGGGAGTCCTGTTCCAGAGTGGCGCGCTGTGGAGCTCAATGACACTGGCGGAGAACATCGGGTTGCTGCTGGAGGAGTACACCGATCTCAACCCCGCCGAGATCGGGGAAGTGGCGGCACTCAAGCTGGCGCTTGTGGGACTCAAGGGCTTCGAGGACTACTATCCCTCCCAGGTCAGCGGTGGGATGCAGAAGCGGGCCGGCTTGGCCCGGGCCATGGCGCTGGATCCGGGAATTCTCTTTTTCGATGAGCCATCGTCCGGGCTCGACCCGATGAGCGCGCGGCTGCTGGATGAGCTGATTCTGGACCTGCGCGACAGTCTGGGCACCACGGTCGTGGTGGTGACCCACGACCTGGCCAGCATCTTCACCATCGGCACCGACAGCATCTTCCTCGATGCTGATCGGAAGATGATAGGGGCCCATGGTTCCCCCAAGGAGCTGCTGGCGCACTCGCAGGATCCCCAGCTGCACAGCTTTCTGACCCGGGGAAGAACGGAGAATTCATGAGCCGACGAGTGAGCCCGACCCTCATCGGAGCCTTCGTGGTCGGCGCCGTAGCGCTGGGCATCGTGGCGGCCATCGTGTTCGGCTCGGGCCGCTATTTCCGGAAGACCTACGATTTTGTGCTCTACTTCAGCAGCTCGGTCAACGGTCTCCGCGCGGGGGCACCGGTCAAATTTCGTGGCGTCGAGGTGGGGTCGGTCAAGGATATCCTGCTGCAGTTGAAGCTGGATAGCCAGGTGCAACACACTCCGGTCATCATCGAGATCGACCCCCAAAAGATCATCAGCCAGGGCGGCGCCCCGACCATCCTGAACGATCCCCGGGTCCTGCAGCAGGCCATCGATGAGGGGATGCGCGGCCAGCTTCAGCTGGAGAGTTTCGTGACCGGGCTGCTCTTCGTCGGGTTCGATTTCTTTCCGGGCACTCCGGCAATCTTCGTCCAGCAGCCGGGGAGTCGTAAGTACGGATACCGGGAGCTTCCCACCCGACCCACTTCCTTGGAACAAGCCCGGGGCGCGGTGAGTCAAATACTCGCCAAGCTCGCGGAAACCGACTTCGAAGGCTTCATCGACTCTGCTACCAGGGTCGTCACGGGTCTCAATCAGCTGGTGAGCTCACCGGAGCTGAAAGGGGCGGTCCGGTCCGTGGATAAGGTGACCCGCCAGCTGGGCGAGGCAGCGGCGCACATTTCCACCCTGGCGACCGCACTCGACGGCAACGTCACCGTTCTGGCCGGTGACATCCAGCTGACTTCGGCCGAGGCGAGAACCGCCATCAAGCAATTCGGCGACGCCATCAAGCAAACCCAGGCGACCATCAACGACTCGCCCACGATCTACGAGCTCAATCGAAGTCTCAAGGAGATCGCGGCGGCCGCCCGCTCAATGCGCTTGCTGACCGACTACCTCGAGGGCAATCCGAGAGCGCTCCTCTTCGGCAAGCCCGCTACCAAGGGCGAATGATGCGGGGATTCGTGACTCCATTGCTTCGGGGGCTCGCCTGCGTGTCCGTGACAGCGTGCGCTGGTCTAGGCCCCAAGGCCGACCCGTCCAGATTTTTTATTCTGGCCTCGGTCCCGCAAACCCATCATTCCTCACCCCGCTGTTCGCCTTCGCCCGCGCCCAGCAAGCTTGCGGTTGGCGTCGGGCAGATTCAGCTGCCAGGCTATCTCGATCGACAACAGTTGGTATCCCGGATTTCAGAGAATCGCCTTAATGTGGCGGAAAATGACCGTTGGGCTGAACCCCTGGCGGACAACGTTGGTCGGATCCTCGCGCAGAACCTTTCCGCCCTCCTGGGCACCGATAAAGTCAGCCCGTATCCGTGGCCGAGCGATCTGCGGCCTACTTATCAAGTGGAGATCGAAGTGCTGCGTTTCGAGCCGGACTCTGCCCGGAGCGCCGAATTGACAGCGCGCTGGATCCTTCGCGACGTTCCTACCAGAGCCATTCTCAGTGTTAAAGAGAGCGAGCTGACCGAACCGCTGAAGGGTCCTTCTACGGAGGAATCCGTAGCCGCATTGAGTGAGCTACTCGGAAAACTCAGCTGCCAGATCGTTGCAGCCTTGCGGGCAATCCCCTGATCGGGTGAGGAAGGGGACCCCAATGGGACCAGAGCCTCCTCCTTCGCGGATCGCGGGGTGCCCTCGCGAGGTTTCCGCGACTCCTCGTGAGTGTTTCCCCCTAGCTAAGGTGTCTGCCCCGTAGAATCCGGGCTTACGCATGGCACGCGGCGTGCCTTCCAGGCTGGGAGGAGGGTGCCGCGATGAGCTGTGATTACAACGGATGGAACGACGCGCCGGAAGACGAGCGTGAGGCGCTCGACGCGTACGAGGCTGCTGCCGAGAAGGCGGATGGCCGTCGGCTCGGGTGCGTCTCGGCGACCGGCGGTTCAATGGCTACGGAGGGAACGTGATCCAAACCAGACCCCGCGGCGGTCTCAGGTCAACACGACTTTCTTGGAGAGATCAAATGCAACCCCGGTCGCAACCGCAAATGCCGCCGCATCCCGGCGGCCGGAGTCTCATCCCATGATGACAATCCTGCATATCGATTCCAGCATCCTCGGCGGATATTCGATCAGCCGCACCCTTACCGCCGGCATCGTCGCCAAACAGCAGGCGCTTCACCCCGGCGCCCGCATCATCCGACGTGATCTCGTCGTCGACGCCACGTTACACCTGTCCGACGCACATATGCTGGCTTTCCAGGGTGGTGAGGTCGCAACGCAGTGCTCGGCCAGGATCTCGCGGTCGGTGGCGCCTATATCGACGACCTGTTCGCCTCCGACATCATCGTCATTGGCGCGCCAATGTACAATTTCTCTGTTCCCTCACAGCTCAAGGGCTGGATCGACCGCATCTGCGTCGCCGGCCGCACCTTCCAATATGGCGCCAACGGTCCGGAAGGCCTGGTGATCGGCAAGAAGGTCTTCATCGCGTCGACCCGTGGCGGCGTTTACACTGGCGACAGTCCGGCGGCCGGTCTCGACCACCAGGAGAGCTACCTGCGTGGGGTGCTGGGTTTCATCGGGCTGACCGATGTGACCGTCATTCGCGCCGAAGGGCTCAATCTCGGCGCTGCCGATGGAATCGACGATGATCGAAATCGGCATTGACAGTTTCGCCGCGCCGGATACATCGACCTTCTACGGCGGTGACGCGCGGTGCTACACCGACTACGGAACCTTTGACCTGGCTTCTCGGGGGGCTGCGGCCGCCTGAACAACCAGCAGGCAACTTCCCCGTGTTTCGCGCCTTGACGCCCACCTGACCTGGTCGCGGCAGGAACGCAGCCTCAGGAACAATGAAGCACATCGATCTGATCCTGGTGCTGCTCACCGCCTGCGTGTCGCTTCGGGTGCTGGCCGCGCGCTTCGCCGTCCCGCACCCGAGCCTGCTCGTACTCGGCGGCGCGGCACTCGCGCTCGTACCAGGCCTTCCCCGATCCGGGCTGGCTCCCGGGGTAATCTTCCTCATCTTCGTCCCGCCGCTGCTCTACCGGGCCTCGGTCAGAGCGCCGCTGCGCGAGTTCAGGCGTCAGCGCTGGCCCATCCTCTGGCTCTCCGTCCCGCTGGTCCTGGTCACCCAGGCGGCAGTAGCGCTCGTGGCGCACGAGCTCATCCCCGGGTTTCCCTGGTCCGCAGGGCTGGTACTTGGCGCGATCGTCTCGGCGCCGGACGCGGTGGCCGCAATGGCAGTGATGCGTCGCCTTCGGGTGCCGCCCGCTGCGGCCGCCGTGCTGGAGGGCGAGGGAATGTTCAACGACGCCACCGCGCTGGTGGCTTACCGCATAGCGGTTACCGCGGCGGTGACCGGAGCCTTCTCGCTCGGCCAGGCCGCGAGCGAATTCGCGTGGAGCGCCGCGCTCGGTGTGGCTCTGGGGCTCCTGGTCGGCTGGGGCGCCATAGCGATCAGGCGCCGGGTCCAGGATCTGCCGTTGGTAGACAACAGTATTTCGTTACTGACGCCCTTCGCTGCCTACCTGCCGGCAAATGCGCTGGGCGCTTCAGGTGTGCTCGCCGTTATCTCGGCAGGGCTCTACGTCGGCCGGCACATGGCGAAGGCGCTCTCGCCGGCGACGCGAATCCAGGCAGCCGCGACCTGGTCCCTGGTCACCTTCATCCTCGAGAGCCTCGTTTTCATCCTCGTTGGGCTGGACCTGCCGCACCTCGTCCAGGAGACGGGCCGGGAAGCCTTAGGCCGTTGGCTCGGCTTCAGCGCCCTCATCACTCTTGTAGTCATCGTCGTGCGGATGGCATGGTTGTGGCCGGCCTACGCTCGACGCGCCCTGCCAGACCGCTACAGGTGCTTCCGCAGTCCGAGGCAAATCGCTCTGGTGGCCTGGGCGGGAATCCGCGGTGCCGAGTCGGTAGTTATCGCGCTCGCGGTCCCGCACACCACCGCATCAGGTGCAGCCTTCCCAGGGCGTGGCCTCATCGTCTTCGTCACCTTCGGAGTGGTCTTCGCGACCCTAGTGCTCCAGGGGCTTACTCTCAAGCCCCTGGTCCGCCTGCTCGGCTTGGACGGTGACACGGAGCGCGCTCGGGAGGAAGCGCACGCGCGTCAAATCCTGGCCCTGGCGGGCCTCAGTCGGCTGGAGGAGTTGGAGGGCGTGGACGGCGGCCCGCCGGAAACGGTGGACGACCTCCGGCGACGTCACCACCACCGAGCCCGACGGTGGGCGGCAAGAGAGCAGCAACTCGGCGGCGCTCCGATCGTTCCCCAGGGTGCCGGCGACAGTGACGATGGTTTCAGCGAGCCCTCGCTCCACTATCGTCGCCTCCGCGGCGCGATGATGGAGGCCGAGCGTCAGGCGGCAGTCAGGCTCAGCGACGAGGGCGTCATCGGGGCGATCGTCTTGCGACTTGTCGAGCGGGATCTGGATCTCGAGGCCATGCTGTTGCGGGATTTCCCTGGCTCGGACTAGGAGACGGCGGACTCGAGCAGGGCATCGGTCCTCGCGACTACGAGGCTCGGGTAGCGACGGGCCGGGGGCGCAAGGCTCTTCGGGCGGCATAGGGAACCAGAAGCATGACCTGGGTGCCCTGCCCCGGCGCGCTCCGTATCCTGAGTCTTCCGCGAACCTGGGCCGCGCGCTCCCACATGCCGCGCAGTCCCCAGTGGCCAGCAGAGCTGGGGATGTTGGGATCGGCGCCGAAGCCCCGGCCGTCGTCAACGACGTACAGGCGCAGGCGACTGGGCTCGAAGAGCAGTCGCACCCGAACCTCGCCGGCAGCCGCGTGCTTCACGATATTCGTGAGGGCCTCCTGCAGCACTCGACCCATCACCGTTTCCACCTCAGGACCGACCGGCCGCGGTGCCCCGGACACCTCGAACTCGAAGCTCAATCCTGCGCCCCGCACACGCTCCTCGGCGAGCGCCCGAAGCGACGCCGGAAGGTCCCCCTCGGTGAGTGACGGGCTGCGTAAGTCCCACACGGCCCGCCGAGCATCGACCAGCGTCTTCTGCGCGAGGGAGACTAGGTCGCGCAGTGCGGCCGCTTCCGGTGACCTGGTCAGCCGGTTGCTGACGGCGACCAGTTGCAACGCCACCCCGGTGAAACCCTGGAGCAGCGTGTCGTGGATCTCCCTGGCGAGGCGGGTACGCTCCTCAAGCACGCCGTCGAAGTGGGCCCTGAGCCTGCGCTCCCGCGGCCGAGGCACCGCCTGCTCGCCGCCCTCCAGAGACACCCGCCGACGGAAAGCTTCCCGCGTCGGCGGTGACAGCAGCCGGATGGTTAG
>JBJMPK010000126.1:0-17445 GCA_045803245.1 Gemmatimonadales bacterium | reverse complement strand
TCGGCCCACCACCAGCCGAGTACCGTGTTCAGGGCCACACCGGCAAGAGCAATCACCGATAGGTACGCGCAGAGCGAGGTCTGGGCCGCATCGGCCGTAAGGGCGGCACTACCGAGTGCGGATGCGACTCGTCGCTTTGCCCGAGCCAACAGTGGCATCACTATTACCGACGCGCTGAGCAGAATGACACCGACAATGCTGCCGCGGGGCTCTTCCCACTCAACCAGTGTCTGGATGCTCTCGTAACCCACGTAGGCGGCAAGGGCGAGGAACGTGCCGCCGATAATGCGGACGGTGAGGTGCTCGACGCGTTCACGGCGTATAGGATCCAGGTCGGCTCTAAGCCTCCATTGAGCGGCGGCGCTCGCTATCACTTCGATCACGCTGTCCACCCCGAACCCGACCAGTGCTACACTGCCCGCCACGACTCCGGCAGCAATCGAGACGATGGCCTCAAGCGTATTGTAGCTCAGGGTCAGGTAGTTAAGCCACAATCCGCGGCGAACTAGCGCAGGGCGGATAGGAACAGCCTCAGTCATGACACGAACGCCAGCGCCGGCCCATGGCATTCCTCAACCTTTAATTCGTCGCGAGCTGTTTGCTGTCGCCTCTGAGTTTGTGTGATCGCGAAGTGTGGCACGGGTGCAGCGTCCTGAAACGCGTGCAGCGTCTCCTGTGAACCGTGCAGCGCCTTCTGTAAACCGCGCAGCGTCTCCTGTGCAGAATGAAGTGTCTCCTGCGACAGTGAATCGTGATCCTGGGTGCGGGAGGAAGCGTTCCCTGTGGCGGATGAAGCGTTCCCTGCGGCCGAGGAAGCGTCTCCTTTAAGGGTGAATCGGGAATCTTGGGAGAAGATTCCGGTCGCGGAATCGCGTGCACCGGGCCCGATGCAGGTTGATCGGGAAGCTTTACCACCGATTTGCTGGGTTTAGCTAGTGCTGGAGCACGCGGAGCCGGCTGGAACGGGCAATGAGGCTGACCGATCGGGCCCGAAGCCGGGCGGCATCCGCTCGGTAGAATCCCGATACCCCCTTGAGGGCCCAGCTTTGCTCCCGGGCCGGCCAGCACCAGTTCCGCACCGCCTGCACGCCGGGCAAGGATGCGGGAGCTGGGAAGAGAAGAGGGTGATTGCAATGCATCATCAACAGTACCGGCGGGTACCGCCATCAGCAAGCCAAAGGCGACGACGAGTTCAGCTCACCAGGCTGCGGTAAATCTCGATGGTGGCATTGGCCGCCGCGCTCCACTCGAACTGTCGAGCCCGTTCGGCCCCCAGCTCCGTGAGCATGGCCGCCTTCTCGGGGATAAGCGCCTGCTCCAACCCGGCCTCGATACTCTCCACCTCGAACGGATCGACCAGGACTGCCGCACCGCCCGCGATCTCCGGCGCGGCACCGGTACGCGAGGTGACCACCGGCGTCCCCGAAGCCATGGCTTCGATGATCGGCAGCCCAAACCCCTCGTAGATCCCAGGATAAAGGAAAGCCGCGGCCCCGGCATACAGTCCCGGCAGCTCTGCCTTGTCGACATAGCCTAGGAGTGAGACCCCCTCGGGCAGCGATCCATTCTGGGAGAAATCAGCATCCAACGACGTGCCGGTGATCAGAAGCCGGTAGCGGGATCGGTTCCCGCCCCGCCCTCTCCAGCGCGAAAAGGCGGTTATCAGCCTCCTCGTGTTCTTCCGGGGGGACACCCCACCCACCGCCAGCACGTAGGGGACCTCCGAATCCTTCGGTCGCGCGGGGCGGGCAAAGACCGGATCCAGTCCGTGGTACACCACGTCGATTTTCGATGCCGGCACTCCCGCGCGCCGCACCAGATCATCCGCGGTATAACGCGACACCGCGATGAACCGGTTGGCCCGCCGAACCACCCACGGAAAGAGACCGCGATACATCAGCCGCAGCCTCTTGTTATACAGCTCCGGATGAGCCTGCCAGCCGAGGTCGTGCACCGTGACGATGGCGCGGTCGCGCGACCGGAGGGAATACGGCAGGAACCCCTCCATGCCGTGATAGAGGATGGGCCCCGATCCTGGCCGCCGGCCGAGACAACGCCACTGATCGAACCAGAGCTTCCAGAGAGTGGCCGGAACCGATCCCGCCCGAAAGTCGGGGCGCCGGGCCGGTATCACCTCGGTCACACCCTCGAGGCCAAGGCCAAGCGGCTCCCAGGTCAACGCGGTGAGCCGCACCCGGCCGGTACGCCCCAGGGCGGCCATGAGCTGCTCCATGTACACCTCGATGCCCGTTCTCGGGCCGGCGAGGTGTCTGGCGTTGACCAGGACTTCCAGGGACTGGGAGGGGTCGTGGGCCATGCGACGGGTCAGGAGCCGGAGCTCACGGCCGGCACCGGATGCTGCCGAGCAGGCTTTCCCTGGCGCGGGTTGGCTCCGACTCGCTCCAGAACGCCGAGTGTCTCGACTGCGCAACGCCGCCAGGTGAAGTCCCGGCTGCGGATCCGTCCGGCCGCGATGAGCTCGGCCCGCAGTGCCGTGTCCTCCAGCACGCGGCGGATCCCATCGGCGATGTTTTCCACCGACTCTGGATCCACCAGCACTGCGGCTCCCTCGGCCAGCTCCTTGGTTCCGTAGCGGTCGGCGGTCACGACCGGACACCCCGCGGCCATCGCCTCCAACACCGGCAGACCGCACGACTCGAAGATCGACGGCAGCAGCAGCGCCTCCGCCATCGCGTACAACCCTGCCAGCTCCTCCTGCTCGATCCACCCCGGCCAACGCACCCATTCCTTGATGCCGAGCACTTCGGGTTGGCGCAGCTCCTCCGCCGAGAGAAACCGGTTTTCTCCCCCGGCTACCACTAATGGAATACCACGCTGGGGACCTACCCGGGCGTAGGCCTGGACCAGCCGGGTGAAGTTCTTGGGGGGGTAAATCGCGCCGGCATACAACAGGAAGCGTTGGGGGAGTGAATACTTGTTCCTGATCTCCTCCAGCCGGGCTGGAGCGACCGGCTGCCGGAACACGTCATCTACCCCAGAGTAGACTGTCGCGACGCGTTCCGGCGGTACCGCGAGGTATTCCATTACATGACGGCGGGTGACCTCGGAAACAGCGACGATCGCGTCCGCCTTCCTGGCATAGCGGGGTACCAGGAAGCGATGGCTCAGCCGATCCACCCGCCGGGAGCCCCAGGGCATGACGTACCAGTCCAGGCCATGGCAGACCCAGGCCGTCCGGCACCGGGCGCGAAGCGGGATCGAATACTTGGGATTGAAGAGGAGGTCAATGCCGTGCCGCTCGACGGCTCCGGGTACGGCAAGCTGGTCCCAGCTGAGCACCGAACGGCCCGGCAAGGCCACCTCAGTCACACCAGGCTCGCTGCCGTACGTCCCCAGGAGTGCCGGATTGCGGTAGAGCAGTACGAACTCATGCGCGGTGCGGAGGTCCAGCATGGCGCGGAGCAGCCGCTGGGTGTAGATCCTGACCCCGCCTCCGTGCTGGTCGTAGTGCCGCAGCATGATGCCAATACGCACGTCCACTCCCCGGATAGATCCGAGTGGCAACCTACACGGCGGCTGCCCCTACCGGCTAGCGGTGGCGGCGGAGCAAATCACTCAGCACGAGGGCGTCGAATCGAGCTTCACCGCGACAGCTCGAGCGTCGAGCTCGCCGGATTCTACTTCGGCCGCCGTACCGACGACCAGGTAGGCACCCAGCCGACCGTCCTCACAGCGGAGGACCATGCGTGGCTGCTCCTCCAGCTCGGCACTGTCCCCCACCATCGGAAGGAAGTCGGCTGCTTCGGGCAGAGATCCGGAGTGAACGCCCCGGTCGGAGCAGGCCGTGCAGACCAGCAAACAGCATATGTACCAGGGGCAGCGCACGTTTTTCTCCCGGAATGGAACAGCCTCGGCACCACCTGTTCCGGCAGTGCCGAGGCATTGTATTACTGGTCGCCCTGCTAGTTCAATGCTGTCAGTGTCAGCTTCAGGTCATCGAAGTCGGTATCCGCCCCATCCTCGTACGTTAGGGTCCACGTGGGGTACTCGCCGGATACCCGGAGCTGAGGTGGGTTGAGCAGCAGCGGCGCCACCACCTCGGCGCTGATCTCGGTCCCGGCCGCGTAGGGGCCGGCGAACTCCAGTGTCTTCCCTGGGCCCTCGTAGCATCCGTCGGTGGTGAGAGTTTTCGACTCCGGGGCGGTTACCCGGAAGATGTTGCCATGAGCGTCACAGCTGCTGCTCTCCAGCACGACCTTGAAACCGGTTTGGTTGGTCAGTTTCAAGGTGCAGGCCACGAATCCCCCAGCGGACGAC
Organism: Gemmatimonadales bacterium; assembly: GCA_045803245.1. Classification (GTDB taxonomy): domain Bacteria; phylum Gemmatimonadota; class Gemmatimonadetes; order Gemmatimonadales; family GWC2-71-9; genus CAVVWJ01. Next base: position 13,167 of record JBJMPK010000126.1, on the reverse strand, counting down.
GGGTCGACGCAGGTCAGGGTGGTAACCGCCTTCGCTTTGGGATCGACCGTCCTGGTGATCGAGCTGCTTTTGCCCTCGTCGTCCTTCACCGTCAGGCTCACCTGGTAAGAGCCGGCAGTGGGATAGCTGTATATCGGATCCCGCTGAATCGACCCATCGGTACCGAAGCTCCAGTTCCATGAGACGATCGTGCCATCGTCGGTGCTGGCGTCGGTGAAGTCGCACCGCAAGAACTCACAATTGGATGTGAAGTTTGCGTTGGGCGCCTGATTCTCATTCGGTTTCTGCGAATCTTTGCAGGCCGTGACCAGGCCCGCACCTGCAATTCCTACTGCGAGCCAAATCGCTCTCATGGTGCGCCTCAGGGGGGTATGTTTTGTTGCTACGCTGCGGATCGTCCGCAGACTTCCGTCCTGCCCCGCCGGAGGGGTGCTCCGGCGGGTCCTGCTCCGCTGCACAGAATGGTCGGGTCTTGGTCCTAGGGCTTCCCTTCCAAACCCGCCGGAGGTTTCCCTCCGGCGGGGTGCTGCATCTCTACTTGGAGCTATCCCGCCACGTTCTTATGGCGCCGGCGTTGCCTGGACCGACAAGATCACGTCGGTGAAATCCGGCTCACCATTCCCGTGCGGATCCCCACCATCATCGATATTGATGGTCCAGCTGGGGAAGCTATTACTGAGCTTGGCCGCCGGAAATCCTACCGCCGGATCGCCCGGGCCCGCTCTCCCCTGGACAAAGGTGAGCCGGAGCTGCGTGCCCACATCAAATGGGAAGGGTGTTCCCGTGTCATCCGTGATCGTCTTGCTGGTCCCAACGGCCTGATTGCACATGTTGAAGAACAGCGTCTGCTTTCTGGGCTGCTCGACCGTGAGGTTGTTGCCGTCCAACTCGCAGCTCCGGTCATTGATGGCGACGGAGATGGTGGACCTGGACGTGATAGTGAGCGTGCATACGACCGAGCTGCCAGAGGTGGTGCAATCCTGGGCCGCCGCGGGGTTGACCGTCACCGCCTGAGTGACCGGAGTTGATGCCGCACCCTTGTCGTCGGTGACTGTCAACGTGACGTTGAACGTGCCTGCAGCGCTGTACGTGTGGTCCACGCTCAAGCCATCCATCGAGGTCTGATCGCCGAAGTCCCAGTGGGCGGATACGACCGTGCCGTCCGCGTCGGTGCTGGTGCTGGTGAAGGTGCACGCGGCGGTAGCAGCGCAAGTGGGAACGGTGAAGCTGGCGACCGGCGGAACGTTGACCGGTGTGGCTGCGGTCACAACCACCCCAAGGGTCTTGGCGTTCTTGTCACCCGCGTTATCGGTGACGGTCAGGGTCACGTTGAATGTCCCTGCCGCAGCGAACAGGTGCGCCACGCTGGTTCCATCAGCTGACGTTTGATCGTCGGCGAAGTCCCAGTGGGTGGCCGTGATGGTGCCGTCAGCGTCGGTGCTGGTGCTGGCGAAGGTGCACGGGTTGCCCGCAGTACACGCCGGTGCGGTGAAGTTCGCCACCGGTGGAGTATTGGGTTGGACATTGCCGCCGTCGCCACCGCAGGCCCACGCGGCAGCCAGCACGACGGTGGATACAGCCATCAGCGGAATTGATCGCATAGAGTCTTCCCAGCCAAAAAGTGACAGAATAGTCCCACTAGGAACCGGCGGAGTGGTAGCGCGCGTGACTATACGCGACCCGCACGCCGGGTGAGCCAGAGCCGTGCCAGCGGTCGGTGCCGTCATAGCGGGCGCGGATTCAATAGCCAAGAAGAGGTGCGACATAGACCTACACCTGAGCACCGGAACCGCCTCACAACGCTGCGACGAGCCCACAACTGTGGCGGGCGGCCCATACTCAAGGCTGGCAAGCTATTCGGCTTCGCGCGCGAGTGCTGGTTCATGCATCACATTACTCCCCTGATGCGGTTCTCCGGTTGACTGGAGGCCATTGGCCTAACTACGTTTGCGGGCTGTAACCATGACGGACCTGTCGCTGTCGCGCAGCCAGATGCTGCTCCTGAGCGGGTCGGCCAACCGCCCGCTTGCCGTAGAGGTGGCCGCCCATCTGGGACAGCCGCTCTGCCAGGTCACGCTCCGGCGCTTCGCCGACGGCGAGATTTTCGTCAAGATCGACGAGAACGTACGGGGGCGGGACGTCTACATCGTCCAGCCCACCAATCCGCCGGCGGAGAACATGATGGAGCTGCTGCTCCTCATGGACGCCGCCAAGCGGGCCAGCGCCGCCCGGGTCACGCCGGTCATCCCGTACTTCGGCTATGCCCGGCAGGACCGCAAGGATCAGCCCAGAGTGGCCATCAGCGCCAAGCTGATGGCCAACATGGTCTCGATGGCGGGCGCCGACCGGGTGCTGGCAATGGATTTTCACCAGCATCAACTGCAAGGGTTCTTCGACCTGCCGGTCGATCACCTGTACGCCGCGCCGGTCTTCGTCAACCACTACCGGCAGAAGAGCCTGCGGGACCTGGTCATCGTCGCTCCCGACGTGGGGTCGGCCAAGATGGCCCGGGGCTTCGCCAAGCGGCTCAACGCGTCGCTGGCCATCATCGACAAGCGGCGGCCGTCGGCCAACATCGCGGAAGTGCTGAACGTGGTAGGTGAGGTCACCGGGAAGGACTGCATCATCCCGGACGACATGATCGATACCGCCGGCACCATGGCGGAAGCGGTGACCGCGCTCAAGCGGTTGGGGGCGGAGGACGTGTACTGCTGCGCCACCCATGCCCTGTTGTCCGGCCCGGCAGTCGATCGCCTGATGGCCTCGCCGGTGAAGGAAGTGGCGGTCACCAACACCATCGCCATTCCGCCGGAGCGCCGCTTCGATCGTCTGAAGGTGCTCTCGATCGCGGGGCTGCTGGCCAAGGCCATCGGATACACCCACAGCGATCAGTCGGTCAGCTCGTTGTTCGATTAGTCGCCAGACACCAGACGCCAGTCCCCAGCTAGTCTAGATCTCACCAGACTGGCGACTGGCGACTGGCGACCTTACAAGAGGAACTACAATGGCCCAGCAAGCCAACCTGCAAGTCGCCACCCGTTCCGACACCGGCAAAGGTGCTGCCCGGAGTCTCCGCCGTGCCGGGAAGGTCCCGGGCGTGATCTACGGTCACAACCGTCAGGCCGAGGCTCTGGCCATCGACAGCGGCGCCCTCAGCAAGATGCTGATCGGTATCAGCGCGGGAACCACCGTGCTCGACGTAGTCGTGGACGGGCGTCCGGCGGTGAAAGCGCTGATCCGGGAGATCCAGCGGGACTCGGTGCGTCCCGGCGAGATCCTGCACCTGGACCTCTACGAGGTGCGGGCCGATGAGAAGGTGACGCTCTCGGTGCCGATTCATCTGATCGGCATCCCGGACGGAGTCCGGAACTTCGGCGGGGTCCTCGACCACGTGCTCCGGGAACTCGAGATCGAGGTGCTGCCGGCGGACATTCCCGAGCATGTGGAGCTCGACGTCACGGCTCTGACGATCGGGCATTCCCTCTTCGTCCGCGACCTCAGGATCGAGAAGGCGGAGATCCTCAACGATCCCGACACGCCGGTGTGTACTGTCGTCGCGCCGCGGACCGAGGAGGCTCCCGCGCCGGTGGAGGAAGTCGTGGCGCCTACCGAGCCGGAGCTGATCCGGAAGCCGAAGCCCGAAGCCGAGGGCGAGGCCGAACCGAAGGCCTGATCTGCACACGATCGTGGGGCTGGGAAACCCCGGCCCCGAATACGAGGACACTCGTCACAATGCCGGGTTTCGCCTCGCCGATCATCTCGCGGCACGTTGGCAGATGGGACGGTTTCGCCGGGCCGGCCGCGCGCGCGAGGTGCAGGGCACCTGGCAGGGTATGCCGGTGCGAGTGGTCAAGCCTCAGACCTACATGAACCGGAGTGGGGCGGCTATTGCCCCGCTTCGCGGCCTTCCCCAGTTCGATCCCAGCCAACAGCTCCTCGTTCTGGTCGACGACGTTGCCCTTCCGGTCGGGCGGTTCCGCCTGCGCGGGGCGGGATCGGCCGGAGGCCACAACGGGCTCAAGAGCATCGAGGGCGTGCTCCAGCGCCAGGACTATGCCCGGCTCCGGATCGGCGTCGGCCCCGCCCCACCGGACCTGGATGATCTGGCGGACTTCGTGCTCGACGACTTCGCCCCCGAGGAGCGGGACGAGATCGCCAAGCTCCTCGATCCGATGAGCGAGGCGGTCGAGGCCTGGCTCGAGCACGGGATCGAGAAGGCGATGAATCAGTTCAATCGTTGATTCTGGCTTCGCAACTACTTCACCACGAAGGCACGAAGGACACGAAGGTCACCAAGGGCCCAAAACAGATCGCTACAGCTCCAAACAAACAAAAACAACAAAAGATCTATGCTGCGACTCGGGATCGTGGGACTGCCTAACGTCGGCAAATCGACCCTCTTCAACGCCCTCACCTCCGCGAAGGCGCTGGTGGCGAACTATCCGTTCGCGACCATCGAGCCCAACACCGGCATCGTCCAGGTGCCCGATCCCCGGCTCGATAGCCTGGCGCGGATCGTCAAGCCGGAGCGCACCGTGCCGGCGGTGGTGGAGTTCGTCGATATCGCCGGACTGGTCAAAGGTGCCAGCGAGGGCGAAGGGCTCGGCAATCAGTTCCTGGCCAACATCCGGGAAGTAGATGCGGTGGTGCACGTGGTGCGCTGCTTCGAGGATCCCGACGTTCAGCACGTCATGGGAGAGGTCGACCCGGTTCGCGACCGCGAGATCATCAACATCGAGCTGGGTCTGGCAGACCTGGCCAGCGTGGAGAAGCGGCTCGACAAGAGCGCCCGCGCGGCCAAGTCGGGAGATCTTCAGGCCAAGCTGGAGCAGCGGCTGTTGGAGGCCCTCCAGAAGGCGCTGGCCGGCGGAAAGCCGGCTCGGGTGGTGGTCCCGGCCGAAGACGAAGCTCCGGTCTACCGGAGCTTCAATCTTCTGACCGCCAAGCCGGTCTTGTACGCCGCCAATGTCGGCGAGACCGAGATCAGCGGCGGAAACCGCTTCGTAGACGCGCTCGGAGCAGCGTTGGCCCAGGAGCATGAGACCGCGGAAGTGGTGACCTTCTCGGCCAAGGTCGAGGCCGAGCTGGCCGAGCTCGCGCCGGAGGACCGAAGCGAGTTTCTCGAGTCGCTCGGTCTCACCGAATCCGGCCTGGATCGCCTGGCCCACGCCGCGTACCATCTCCTTGGCCTGCAGAGCTACTTCACCGCGGGCGAGAAAGAAGTTCGGGCCTGGACCGTCCACCGGGGTGACAAGGCCCCCGCCGCCGCGGGAGCGATCCATTCGGATTTCGAAAAGGGCTTCATCCGGGCCGAGACAGTGGCGTATGGTGATTTCGTCCGGGTGGGTGGATGGAAGCCCGCCCGGGAGCAGGGTCTTGCCCGGGCCGAAGGCAAGGAGTACGTGGTGCAGGACGGCGACGTGATGCTGTTCCGGTTTAGCAGCTGATAGCGGCGGGGCAGCGGGCCCCGCTGCCCCGCTGCCCCGCGTCCTATTATCTTCCCCGCTCCATATCTCCTCCCCGACGCCTGCACCAGGTCCGGGGCAACCGGGCCGGCGCTATCACCGCCGGCTCACGTCCAAAGGAAGGTGTCATGACCCGTCAGTACGAGGTGGTCTATATCTTCGACAGTGCGCTCGAAGAGGCCGCCATCAACGAGCGCCTCGCGCGCTTCCATGCCCTGATACAGAAGGCCGGCGCTGAAGCGCCCCAGGTGAGCCACTGGGGTAAGCGGACCCTGGCCTATCCGGTGAAGAAGCACGAGACCGGCTACTACGTCGTCGCCAAGTTCGACGCCGATGCTACTGCCCTCCCCGAATTCGAGCGCGCTATCAAGCTGGATGAAGGAGTCCTCCGCTTCCTGGTAGTGGTCAGCGAGGGTGCCCAGCCGGTTCCGGTAACCGCCGGCAAGAGCGATGAGGAGGACGACGAATGAGACGCCCGCAGAAGACCTGCGCTATTTGTGAGTCCGGCGTGCGGGTGGTGGATTTCAAGGATGAGCGCACCCTCTCCCGGTTCATGACCGAGCGGGGCAAGATCCTGCCGAGCCGGCTCTCCGGTACGTGTGCCAGGCACCAGCGCCAGCTCAGCACGGCCATCAAGCGGGCCCGTCAGCTCGCGCTCCTGCCGTACATCAAGGGGTTTGGAGGCTGAAGACCGCGAGGCAGCGGGGCAAGGCTGCGGCGGGGCAGACGAGCGGGCCGATGTCAGAGCGCCTGCCGGCCCCCGCGGGCTGGAAGGCCATTCTACTGCTGGTCGGTTACCTGATCTTTGCGCCGCCGGTGCTTCTCTTCGGACCGCTGGCGGGGCTCCTGATCCTTACCCGTCCGGCCACGATGCGGGAGTGGCTTTGGCTCGTGGTCACGACGGTGTGGACCTTGTTGTGGCTCAACCAGGGTGGCGACCTCGCCTCCCAGTTCGCCCGCGCCGGGGCGGTGCTGCTCATCGGAACGTTTGTCGCCCTTACTGTGTGGCGCCCGTCCGCCCGGTTCTCTCGGGCCCTTACGGCAACCGCCCTGGCCGCCGCAGCGCTCATCGTCTGGATGTGGCATTTCGATGTCAGCTGGAGTGCGGTTCAGCGCGGGGTCGAGAGCGATCTGTGGGCTTCCAACCGGGAGTTGCTGGTTCGGTTGGGTGGGTCGGGAACCTCACCGGCAACCCAGGGTCTGTTCAATGAAATGGCGGCAATGGTTCGGACGGTCGGCGCGTTCTACCCTGCCCTCCTCTTCCTCGCCAGTCTTGCCGGTTTGCGTCTGGCCTGGTCCTGGTACCATCGGCTCGCGCGGCGCCCGGTCGGTCCCGCGCCAGCCCCGTTCGCGGCATTCCACTTCAGTGACCAGTTGGTGTGGGGTTGGGTAGTGGGACTAAGCCTCTGTCTCCTGCCGCTCCCGCCGGTCTGGTCGGCGGTAGGTGGAAATCTGCTACTGGTCTGGTCCGTGGTCTACGCGGTCCGGGGCCTGGCCGTGTTCTCTGCCGGGTCCAGGCGTGTTCCAGTGGCCGTGATGGCGACCCTGACGGTGGTCGCGATGTTCCTGCTTCCCTTCGTTTTGGGGGGCCTTACCCTGCTCGGCCTGGCTGACACCTGGCTAGATTTCCGGCGTCGCCTGACAGCTTCGACTATATAGAGGAAAGAACCATGATTGAAGTGATTCTGCGGGAGGACATCCAATCGCTGGGACAGGTGGGCCAGTTGGTTCGGGTCAAGCCGGGCTATGCCCGTAACTACCTGTTGCCCCAGGGTCTCGCCTACGAGGCCACGGAAGGGAACAAGAAACGGATCGCGGCCGAGACCCGAGTGCGCGCCGCCCGCAACCAGGCCGAACGGGGCGAGGCGGAGCGGCTGGCAGCCACGCTGGGGGGTGTGAATCTGACGTTATCCGGCAAGGCTGGAGAAGAGGGAAAGCTTTTCGGCTCCATCACATCGCAGGATGTCGCCGACGCGCTTGCCCGGCAGGGTCATACGGTTGACCGGCGGCGGATCGAGCTGGACCATCCGATCAAGACCATCGGCGACCACACCGTGGCCATCCGGCTGCATCCCGAGGTCCGCGCTGAGCTTCGCGTCTCCGTCGTCGCGGAGTGATCCGGCGGCCAAGGCCGTCGGGATTGCCTACGTCGATGGTCCCCGCCTGGCCCGCTCGGTCTTCGCGGCCGCCGAGTGGGTGTCGGCGGGACGGGAGGAGATCAACCGGATAAACGTCTTCCCGGTGCCCGATGGAGATACCGGTACCAACTTCAGCCTGACCCTTCGAGCCGTCGCCGACGCTCTCCGAGCGCTTGGCGACGCTTCGCTTCCGGAAACTGCCCGCACCATGGCACGTGCCGCCGTACTCGGCGCCCGGGGCAACTCCGGTATGATGCTCGCCCATTTCATGCTCGGCTTCACCGATGCGCTGGGCGAGCGGCTCGTCGCCACCGCTGGGGATCTCGCCGGCGCAATCCGTTCCGGCGCCGACCGGCTCTACGAGTCTCTCGACGACCCGCGGGAAGGGACCATCATCACCGTGGCCCGTGATGCCGCCGCGGCGGCCCAGGCGGCCGGAGCCTCGGGGGACATCGGTTTCCTCATGCGCCGGCTGCTGGAGGAAGGCGAAGCAGCCCTCGCGCGCACCCCCGAGTTGATGGCCATTCTCAAGGAAGCCGGCGTGGTTGACGCCGGGGGTAAGGGCTTTGTCCGCATGCTCGAGGGCGTGGTGCGCTTCATCGACGGCGATCCCACTCTGAGCCTCGAGAGCCTGACCGAGCCGGATCCGGGCCTGCCAGCTCCCGCGGCGATGATCGACATTGCCGCCGAGCGTGACTTCCAGTTCTGCACCGAGGTGCTGGTTCGGGGAGATGGGCTTCCCTCAGGCAACGAGGCCCGGGCGGCCCTGCATGCTTTCGGCGGATCGATCGTGGTGGCCGTGACTGGCGACATCCTCAAGATCCATGTGCACACCGACACCCCCGAGGCCGTCTTTACCTATGCGGCGCGTTGGGGGAGGGTGGACACCGCCAAGGCCCAAGATATGCGGGCCCAACACCGCCGTCTGGCGCACACCGAACGCCGCGCGGTAGCGTTGGTGACCGACAGCTCCGCCGACCTGCCGGATGCGGTGCTCGACCACCACCGGATCGCGCTGGTCCCGCTCCGGGTGGTCTTCGGGGACGCTACCTTCCGCGATCGGGTCGAATTGAAGCCGGAAGAGTTCTATCGCAGGCTGCGCCAGTCCTCTGAGCTGCCGACCACGTCTCAGCCGGCGCCCGCCGACTTCATTCAAGCCTTTCGGAATGCCCGCGAGGAGGCGGACGAGGCCGTTGCGGTACTGCTCGGGTCGGCTCTCTCGGGCACGTTCAATGCGGCGCAGGCCGCGGTTCGTGCCGCCGGACTTCAGGGCATCCATTTGGTGGACAGCCGCTCCGCATCTTTTGGGGTCGGACTCCTGGCGCTGCGGGGCGCCGAGCTGGCCCAGGCCGGGTGGGCCGGCGAACGGATCGCCCAGGAGCTGGTCCGGATCCGGGCTCAGTCCGGGATGCTGCTGACGGTCGACCAGTATGACTATCTGCTCCGGTCGGGCCGAATCTCGAGAAGCAAGGCCTGGCTCGCCGGTGTGCTCGACGTGATGCCGATTCTATCGCTCGATCCCGAGGGGCGGGTGGCTCCGGTCGAGCGGGTACGCGGGCGGGAGAACGTGGAGGCCAGGGTGCTGGCGGTGCTGGAGCAGCGGCTCACGCCAAGACCCCGGGTGGTACGCTTCGGCATAGCGCACGCGGACGCGCCCGGCGTCGCCCAACGAATTCGCTCCGCGCTCGTAGACAGGTATCGGCCGCGCGACTGCTTCGTCGCCCTGGCCACCGGTGTTCTCGGCACGCATGTCGGCCCGGGCGCCTGGGGAATCTTTTATCAGGTCGAGGACGGACCCATGCTCGACGGAGGGACTCCGAAGGAATGATTCAGGATGCAAGACCAAGCCGGCCGGTGAAGCTGCACCTCCCCGAAGCGCTTCGCCTGGCCCTGGATGCCATACAGGATCTGAAAGGCAATCGACTCGTGGTGCTCGATCTTCGGGGGCTGAACGACGCAACTGATTTCTTCGTGATTGCATCCGGCACCTCGGATGCGCACGTGCGCGGCATCGCGGAATCCGTGATGGACAAGCTGGACCGCCGCGGGCACCACACCCACCACGTCGAGGGTCTGAACGGCGGCCGCTGGGTTCTGCTCGATTTCGTGGACTTCGTGATCCATCTCTTTCACCCCGAGACCCGCTCATTCTATCAGCTCGAGCGTCTCTGGGACGATGCACCCGAGCTGCTGATCAGCTCTTCCTAGACCGAGGTCGTTTATGCTCCGACGCGCCGTCCCGGCCCTGCTCCTCCTTCTGTTCGCGCCCGGACTGCTGGCCGCCCAGTACTTTGGGCGGAACAAGGTTCAATACAGCAACTTCGATTTCAAGGTCATTCAGACCGAGCATTTCGACGTCTACTACTACGAGCGGGAGCGGGTGGCGGCCATGGACGCCGCGCGCATCGCCGAGCGCAGCTACGCCCGTCTGTCGAAAGTGCTGAACCACGAGTTCCGGGAGCGGAAGCCGATCATTCTCTACGCCTCCCACTCCGACTTTCAGCAGACCAACGCACTGGGTCCGGAAGGCCCCAGCGAAGGAACCGGCGGGGTAACCGACTTCCAGCGAAACCGGGCGGTCATGCCGTTTACCGGCTCGTACGCCGAATTCGAGCACGTCATCCAACACGAGATGACGCACCAGTTCCAGTACGACACCTGGTCCCGCGGGCGCGCTGGTGGCGGGCTATCCACCATCATCGCCATCAATCCACCGCTCTGGTTTGCGGAGGGGATGGCCGAGTACCTCTCGCTCGGTCCGATCAACCCCGAGACCGCCATGTGGCTTCGGGACGCTTCGCTCGAAGGCAGCCTGCCCACGATCGAGCAGATGACGCTCGACCCCTACAAGTACTTCCCTTATCGGTTCGGTCACGCCCTCTGGTCCTACATCGGAGAGCGTTGGGGCGATGAGGCGGTCGGCGCCATCCTGAAAGCGACCCTTGGCAGCGGGGTGGAAGGGGCCTTCCGCCGCACCATCGGCCTCTCGCTGGAGCAGCTCTCCAACCAATGGCGCGACGCGGTGCAGAAGAAGTATCTGCCCGAGATCGGGGCCCGGACCAAGGCCCGGGCGGTGGCCAATGCGCTGCTGACCGAGAAACGCTCCGAGGGCACGCTGCACCTCGCTCCGGCGCTCTCGTCCGATGGGTCCCAGGTGGCGTACTTCAGCGAAAAGGACTTTTACTTCGTCGATCTGTACCTGGCCGATGGCGTCACCGGCAAGGTCAAGAGGCGGATTCTCAAGTCGGGTGTCAGCAGCAACTACGAGACCTACCGTTTCATCAACTCGCAGGCAAACTGGTCGCCTGATGGGAAGTATCTGGCCTTCGCGGCCAAGCGCGGTCCCCGGGATGATATCGTCATCGTCGATGTGTCGCGTAACAAGGAAGTCAAGCGTATCAGCGTAAAGCTGAGCGGGGTCACCACTCCGGCCTGGAGTCCGGATGGCCAGCAGCTCGTATTTACCGGATACGACGGCGGTCTGAGCGACCTCTTCACGGTGAAGCGCGACGGCAGCGGGTTGCGCCGCCTGACGCAGGACAAGTACGCCGATCTCCATCCGGTCTGGTCGCCCGACGGGAAGACCATTGCCTTTGCCACCGACCGGGGTGGCGAGACCGATTTCAAGACTCTGGCCATCGGCAACATGCGGATCGCGCTGTACGATCTCGATACCGGCTCGATCCGATTGCTGGATCAGATGGACCGCGGCAAAAACGTGAGCCCGCAGTGGTCGCCCGACGGTCGCTCGATCGCGTTCGTCTCCGACCGGAACGGCGTCAGCAACATCTTCCTGTACGACCTGGGCGAGAAGGCGCTGTATCAGCTCACCGATTTCTATACCGGAAGCCAGGGCATCACGCCGCTGTCTCCGGTGCTCTCCTGGGCCGCTCAGGCCGATCGGCTGGCGTTCGTGTACTTCGAGAAGGGCAAGTACGATGTGTACACCTTGTCCGATCCCCGGTCGCTGAAGCGCGCGCCTTACCGGCAGACTGCCCCCGACAGCAGCGGGCTGCTGGCCAGCACGGCCGCGGCACCGGTGGACACCACCCGCTCGCTCCAGGTTCCCGAGGAAGTGCGGCCTCAGGTCGGTGAAGGCGGGTCGATCTATCGCACGCCCCAGGGATTCCGCTCATCCAGCGAGGTCAACCGCACCGGCGATACCGCCTCGGTGATTCCGCCGGTGTCCATCGCTGCCCTGCTGGATTCGGCCACCTTCAGTTTGCCGGACACGAGTGAGTTCACGGTCAAGAAGTACCGGGTACACTACACCCCCGATTACGTGGCCCGCCCCTCTATCGGCTACGCCCGCGACAACTTCGGCCGCGGCTTCTTCGGCGGGACCGCGGTATCCCTGAGTGACATCCTGGGTAACCACCAGCTGGTGTTCGCCGGCTATGTCAACGGACGCATCAGCGAGGCTCAGGTCCTCGCGGCTTATGCCAACCTGAGTCATCGCATCAACTGGGCAACGGGGATCTCGCAGGAGCCCTACTACTTCTACGAGCCTAGCGAGATCCGGGTAGGCACGCCGACCCCGTCCGAGAACACTTTCGTCACCAACGTACGACGCCTGGTGGTGCGGTCCGCGTTCGCCCAGGCTTACTATCCGATCAATCGTTTTCGCCGCATCGAGGCCAGCATGCGGGTGGCCAATGTGGACGACGCCGTGTTGAGCATTCTGGAACCGTACGATCCCCAGTTTGGCTTCTCCACGGCGGACCCTACCTTGGTGACCAACGACCGGCCCGGGGTCAACTACCTGCAGCCGTCCACCGCGCTGGTCTTCGATAACTCGCTCTTCGGATACACGGCCCCCTTCCTCGGCCGCCGGTATCGGCTCGAGTTTGCCCAGACGTTGGGTGACTGGAAGTTCTCGCAGGTGACGGTCGACTACCGCCGGTACGACCCGGTGATTGGGCCGCTGGTGTTTTCCACCCGGCTCTTGTACTTCGGCCGGATCGGACGCGACGCGGAGCGGTTCCGCATCTTCGGCGGCAGCACCGAGCTGATTCGGGGCAACACGTCGGGCTCCTACCGCCGCAACGAGTGCCTCAATAGCAATGACGCCAACACCGAGACCGGATGCGCCGCGCTCGACCGGCTGGTCGGCACCCAGGTCGGCGTGGCCAGCGCCGAGCTGCGATTCCCCATCCTTACGCCGTCGTTCGGATTTCTGCCGAACGGCTTTCCCCCCATCGAAGGCGCCATCTTTTACGACATCGGCCTGACCTGGGACGAGAACAGCACGCTGCGGTGGAACCGCCAGCCGGGCGACGATCCGATCCGGGTGCGCACCCCGCTGCAGACGATTGGGTTCTCGATCCGCGCCAATCTCCTCGGTTTCGCGATCGCGCGGGTCGATTATGCCATTCCGCAGGAACGCCGCGGGGTGAAGGGGCTGTGGACCTTCAGTCTGGGTCCGGCGTTCTAAACGGCGGCGAGGGCGGCGAGGGCGGCGAGGGCGGCGAGGAAAAATGGTACTTGCATCGACGGATTGGGTAGAGTGTACCACCCAATTCCCGCATCTTTCCCCATGCTTTCTCACGAGCGTTTTGAAGCCT
>JBJMPK010000125.1:0-12409 GCA_045803245.1 Gemmatimonadales bacterium | reverse complement strand
TGTCGCCGTCGATGAAGGTGATGGAGCTCCGGCAGGCGGCCGTGTTCATGAAGGCCGGGTCGTAGGTCATCATCCCGAAGTCGTCATCCGAGACCTTGATCTGGCGCAGGTCGGTGGCCTTGATTGTACCTTCGGCGATCGGCACCTCGTAGGATTTGCCGGTCCGGTTGTCGGTGAGGGTGAGACTTTCCTTGGCCACGCGCAGTCCTTGTCGATAGGGGGCGATCCGGGATCAGGCCCGCACTCCAACTATAGAGGAATGATGGGATGCAAGGAAGCCGGCGGACGGGCGGACAGACGAACAGGCGGACGGTCGACAATCAGCCGCTTGAGATCTCTTTGACTAACGTATTCAACAGATAGGAAACGGCACCATGAAAGCTCGGACGGCAGGAAGAGTGGGAGGATTCACCCGAGGTCTGGCCCCAGACTCCGCCGTACGTCTGGTGGCAGCGGCACAAGCTCTCGCCGCCCTCGCCGCCTTCCCTCTACAGGCGCAGTCCGCCGTGGACTCCACCGGTTCCGGCATCCTGATCCAGCAGGCGATGCAACGCTCCGACGTCATGCAGAATCTGCAGCACCTGAGCGATGTCATCGGGCCTCGTCTGTCGGGCTCGCCCGCCATGCGGCGCGCCAACGAGTGGACCGGGCAACGTTTCAAGACGTATGGCCTCACTGCCGGCCTGGAGCCGTACGATTTCGGGGTGACGTGGGAGCGAGGCCCGGTTTCGCTTCGGCTGACTGCGCCGTTCGCTCGGGAAGTTACGGCCCAAAGCTGGGCCTGGACCGAAGGGATCGGAGGCAAGACGCTGGCCGGCCCGGTGGTGCTGACCGACCTGTCCACCCCGGAGAGCCTCGCAGTCTATCGCAGCAAGGTGAAAGGCGCCTGGGTGCTGCCCCGTCCGCCGTTCCCGCTGTGGAATCCGGACGGACCGGCAAAGACTCCGGCCGATTCGCTGCGGCTGGAACAGCAAATCAAGCTGCGTCAGAGCCTCGTTGCCGACACATCCGCTGCCGCGGTGACGGCCCGGCGGCAGTACCAGCTCGACCTGCCGTACACATTGAAGGCGGCCGGCGCGCTGGGGACCTTGGTGGATGGGTCCAAGGAGCATGGGCTCATGACCATGAGCGGCTCGCCCAACCGGGTATCCCCGCTGCCCAACCTGGTCATCTCCCACGAGGACTACTCGCTGCTGGCGCGGCTGATCGGCGCCGGCGTGGTGCCGAGGCTGGAGGGGCGGGTGGAGAATCGGCTGGGGAAGTCGCCGGTCCGGCAGTGGAACACCGTCGCCGAGCTCCGGGGCGCCAAGCAGCCGGGGCAGGTGGTGATACTCGGCGCCCATCTGGACAGCTGGGACCTGGGGACCGGGACCACCGACAACGGCACCGGTTCGATGGTGGTGCTGGAGGCCGCCCGCGCCCTCAAGCAATCCGGGCTCAAACCGAACCGCACCATCCGTTTCATTCTATTCAGCGGGGAGGAGCAGGGGCTGCTCGGCTCGCGCGCGTACGCCGAGGCGCACAAGGCTCAGGCCGACAGCATTCAGGCGGTGTTGGTGATCGACAACGGCACTGGTGCGGTCACCGGCCAGGCGCTTCAGGGCCGGAAGGATCTGGAGGGGCTCTGGAAGCAGCTGCTGGTCCCGGTCGCCTCGCTCGGCGCCGACAGCGTGCGCGACGCGAACAAGGGCGGGACGGACCATTTGTCGTTTTTGCCGTATGGGGTGCCGGGGTTCAACTTCGATCAGCTGCCCCGGGGCTACGACCACACCCACCACTCCCAGAGCGACACCTATGACAAGGCGGTAGCGGAGGATCTCAAGCAGGCCGCGGCGGTCATGGCGGTGACGGCGTACGAGCTGGCAAATCTGCCGGAGCTATTGCCGCGAGGAACGAAGAGTCCGGTTGTGCCGGTGCCGACGAGGCCGTCTCCGGGGTTAGCAGCGGCTCGATAAAAAAGTCATCCCGAGCGTAGCGAGGGATCGGCCCACTGCACGTCGGGACTAGATCCAGACGTGCAGTGGGCCCGCAAGTCTCCGCAGCTGATGCGGGGGTCGGAGCTTCCTACGTAGCCGTTCAGTATTGGAGCGGAAACCACAGTCCGGCCGATTCCTCGCTCCGCTCGGAATGACTCGCGCGGCTACCGCAGCAGCAAGCCGGCCACGCCCGCCAGAATGATCAGAATGGGATCGGGGATTTTCTTGGTGACGCCGAGGATCCCGAACACCACCAGCGCGATCAGGATCGTCGGGAGATCCACGATGGCGCGGCGGCCCAGCACGAACACCGCACCCGCTATCGCTCCGGTCGCCGCGGCGGTCACCCCGTCCACAAACGCTCGCACCTGAAGGTTGCCGGCGAACCGGCGGTAATGCGGCGCCGCCAGCACCACCACCAGATAGGTCGGGAGGAACATGCCCAGGGCGGCCACCAGCGAGCCGGCCAGGCCGGCCACCAGGAACCCGATGAAGGCGACGGTGATCACCACCGGTCCCGGCGTGATCATGGAGACCGCCACCGCATCGAGGAACTGGCGCTCGTTGAGCCAGTGGAACTGCTGGACCACGCCCGCATGCAGGAACGGCACGATAGCCAGGCCGCTTCCGAACACCAGCATCGACGCCGCGGCGAAATAATAGAATAACTTCGACAGAAGTCCGGCGGACATCGGTTCGAACACCGCGGCCAGAAGGCAGCCAGGGACCGGCAGAATCAGAGCGGAAATGCCGCGGGAGCGGGCCAGACCCCGCGCCAGCATCGTCACCAGGCCAGCCGCCACGAACAGCCAGAAGATCTCCGACTCGGTCCAGGCAGTGACCACCCCACTCACCCCGAAGATGAGCCACAGGAACCGGTCGCGCCCCAGCGTCAGCCGAGTGAGCTTCCGGGCACTCTGAGCGATGATGGCGATGACAGCGGCCCCGACCCCGTAGAACGCGCCTTGCATCCAGGGGAGCCCGCCGAACCGGACGTACATGGCGGAGAGGACCAGCACCATGACCAGCGACGGGAGCACGAAAGCCAGCCCGACCAGCGTAGCCCCCAGCACGCCGGCCCTGATCCAGCCCAGGTAGATGGCGAGCTGCGCCGCCAGCGGCCCCGGCGCCAGCTGCGCCAGGGACAACCCTTCCTTGTAATCCGGTTCCGAGATCCAGCGCCGCTGCTCGACCAGGTCGCGCTGCATATAGCCGGTGAGCGCGATGGGCCCGCCGAAGCCTATGGTACCCAGCTTCAGGAAGTAGAGGACGAACGCGGGGAGTGGGGGCCGCTGCTCGCTCGGCAGGTGGGTTTATTCGCTCCTGTTGGAGTCGCACACTGAGAAGCTAAAGTACCGCCTTACCGCCTTACCACCGGCAGCCTCACCGTACACCTGGTCTCAAACCCACCCCGGACGTTGTAAAGCGTGGTGACTTCCAGGCCCTGGGGTTCCAGCAGCTTGAACAGGTCCTCCGCGATTCGGCCGGTCGCATGCTCCTGGAAGATCCCCACGTTCCGATAGCTCGTCACATAGTACTTGAGACTCTTGAGCTCCACGCAGCGGTCCGACGGCGTGTACGTGATCGTCAGAGTCGCGAAGTCGGGCAGGCCGCTGTAGGGACAGACCGCGGTGAATTCCCGGGTCTCGGTGACGATCTCCTGCTCCGGGCCGGCGTACTCGAAGGTCTCGAGCACCGCGACGTCGATCGCCTCGGGGCCCACGAAGGGGACGGTCCTGCCTTCTGCGATCGGCATGTTGGAGTCCTGGTTGGTTGCTTCTGGAAGATAGCCGGCGGAATAGGCGGAAGGTAAAGCGGCGGAAGGAACGAGACAGGCTTCCGGCCCCTATACGCTCGAACCGCGGGTTGCTTCGGTCGCTTTGCTCCCTCGCAATGACTCCCCGCTCCCCGCTTACGCTGTTTCCTCCCCGCTTACGCTGTTCCTTCCCCCTTCACCATCCCCGTCTCCAGCCAGCTGTGCTCACCCTTGAGCACCTGCTGCGCCACCGCATAGGTCCGCACGTCGTCGTTGTCGAACACCGCCTCGAACCGCTCCTCCACCCGTCGCCGCGCCTGCCAGCTGAAGAGGCCGGCCAGCTCCACCGGGCCCCGGTTGGTCGGATCCTGCTTATACATGGAATACGCCCGGGAACACGCCGCCGAGATGGCCAGGAGCTCGGCGCCGATCTCGACCAGCCGTCCCAGGACCGCCTGCCGTTTCTCCAGCTTGGGACCGAACCGGATCATGCAATGGAACAGGGTGCGGGCCAGACGGCGGCACGACCGCGACACAAAGCGCACGTGGGTGGCCAGCGGCCCGAACTCGCCGTAGCGTCGAACCAGCCCCGAGCCCAGCCAGAGTTTGGGATACCAGTAGGCATAGTAGGCGCCCGAGCGGAGAAGGGCATTGATCTTTTTCGCCATCGGCGCCTTCGGGTCGATCAGGTCGCCCGCGAGCTTGAGGTGGGTATCCACCGCCTCCCGGGCGATGAACAGCCGCATGATCTCGCTGGAACCCTCGAAGATCAGGTTGATACGGTAATCCCGCATCATTCGCTCGATGGCATCGGGCCGCTCGCCTCGGCTCTTGAGACTGTCGGCGGTCTCGTACCCCCGTCCGCCCTTGATCTGCAGGGTGTCGTCCACGATGCGCCAGCCGGTCTCGGTGTTCCACATCTTGGCCATCGCCGCCTCGAGCCGGATGTCGGTGCCGCCCCGGTCGGCCATGAGCGACGCCAGATCGGAGACCGCTTCCATGGCGAAGATGTCGGCGGCCATCCGGCCGATCTTCTGGGCGATGGCGTCGTGCTTCCCGATCGGCTGGCCCCACTGCACCCGCTCCGCCGCCCAGCGCCGGACGATCTCCAGGCACCGCTTGGCTCCGGCGACCGCCGATGCCGGTAAAGTGAGCCGGCCGGTGTTGAGGGTGATCAACGCCAGCTTGAGACCCTTGCCCTCACCCCAGAGCACGTTCTCCACCGGCACCTTCACGTTGGTGAAGCGGATGATCCCATTCTCCAGCGCCTTGAGGCCCATGAAGTGGAGTCGCTGCACCACCTCGACCCCGGGCCAGTTGGCCTCCACGATAAACGCGCTGATCTTCTTGGGGCCGGTTCGCGCCATGACCACCATCAGCTCCGCGATGGTCCCGTTGGTGCACCAGAGCTTCTCGCCGTTGAGGATGTAATGCTTGCCGTCCGGCGAGAGGGTGGCGTTGGTGCTGAGCGCCGCGGGGTCCGACCCGACGTGGTTCTCAGTGAGCGCGAAGGCCGACACCGCGCCCTGGGCCAGCCGAGGCAGGTACTTCTTCTTCTGAGCCGGCGTACCGAACAGCTTGAGCGGGGTCGGGACTCCGATCGACTGGGCCGCGGAGAGCAGCGCGGTGAGGTTGCCGTCCTGGCTGGTGACCAGACCGATGGCGTGGGTGTAGCTGTACTGGCTCAATCCCAGACCGCCGTATTCGACGGGGATCTTGATCCCGAAGGCGCCGATCTCGCCCAGTCCCTTGACGATTTCGCTGGGGATCTTCCCCTCTCGGTCGATCTTGTCGCTGTCCACCCGCTCCCGCATGAACCGCTCGAGCTTGTCCATGAACGGCTTGGCCCGCGCCAGATCGGCCGCGTCGGGCTGAGGGAAGGGATGCACCAGGTCCAGCCGGAACGAGCCCTCGAACAGCTCCCGCACGAAGCTGGGTGACTGCCATTCCTTCTCCCGTGCGGCCTCCGCGACTTCGCGGGCCTCCTGCTCGGTGGCGAGCGGAGTGTGGGTCGATCGGTCGGGGCCGGCAAGGACGTCAGTCATGGGTCGAGGGCTCGGTTGAGGTTGTGGCGAGCGAGGTGATGCCGCGGAGTCCATGCAATACGAGGCCGATGACATGACGCTTGCGGCGGTCCAGCTCCTCCGCGTCTTCCAAACGCACGCCCACCGCGGGAGCGACCGTGCGGGTATGGATCATGGGGAACCAGCAGAGCGCGATGATGCTGAGCAGGAGCTGCGCCGCCTCACCCGACGGCGCATCGTCCAGGCCCAGCTCCGCGCTGATGGCGGCCAGCGCTTCCTGGCCGGCCGATAGATGGCTGACACCTTCCGGCAGACGGCTGCCGTTCAGGGCCTCACGCTCGATCAGCCGGACGAAGTTGGGACGGGCCGCCAGAAAGTCGAAGTAGTCGGCGACGGCGCCGGCGAGAATGGTCTCGGGAGACTCGTTGCTGGCCAGCGCCCGGGCTCGGCCGGACCGGACCGCTTCGCGGACCTCCGCGAAGGACCGGTCGAGGACCGCCTGATATAGCTCAGACTTGGATCGGAAGAAGTAGCCGGGAGTGCCGCGGGAGACGCCCGCCGCCGCGCCAACCTGGGTCAGGCTGGTGGCGTCGTACCCCTGCTCCGCAAACAGGCCTTCGGCGGCATCGAGAATCGCCGCCCGGCTCCGGTCCGGGTTCCGTACGCGCTCGGGTTTGGTGGGCAATGCGTACTCCCGCAAAGGGTTGCAGCTTGCTTGCTGAACAGCAAGTTAGCTCGTGGCCTACATGCTGTCAACCGGGATAGAGTGGGCCCATTGACCTCGCCTTGCAGAGCCGCGACTTGACACGGAAGAATCTCTTGGGAATCGGTACCGAGCGTCGGGTCCTCGTGGCCGTGGCAATGGGTGTTTCCGGCTCGGCGGACCTACCGCGATTCGGAGAGCGGCCGCGTCCGCCGGCACCACCTCCATGAGTCGGTCGTGCAACGAGCGATGACGGTGGTGGTGGGGCGAGCGGGATCGGTAAGCGGGCGAGCTGCCATACGCTGCGGCACTCCTTCGCGACCCATTTGCTGGAGGCGGGCTACGACATCCGGACCGTGCAGGAACTGTTGGGTCACCGCGATGTCCCAACGACGATGATCTATACTCACGTCCTCAACCGGGGAGGCCGGGGCGTGCAAAGTCCGCCAGACCGTTTGGGTCTGAGGCCGGACGCAGTAATAGCGAATTGGACTGCGGCAAGCGATGTTAGGCATGCTGACCGCAATGGATACCGGTCCATTAACTAGTTAGACGGCCGCTTACCCAAAAAGACCTATGGCAGCCTTTGCAGAAGCGCGCTTTCGCGTCATGCGGGATAGACGCCGAGTACGAGACGTAGTTGTCAGGATAAGTGCGCCTCGTCGAACGCGTACTGGTGAATGGGTCTGTGTCACCCAGGCAACCGGTATCACCAAGAGGACGAAGGTGCATGGAGTCGACGCGCTCCAGGCCCTGTGCATCGCAGTCGACTTCCTGGATCGAGAGATTTACAAAGCGCGCAAACGAGGCCTCCGGCTAGCATTCGACACCGGCGACCAAGTTCCGCTCTACGCATATTTTCGTCTGAGAGAATCGCATCGCCGTCTAGCCAGAGTGGTTCCGCATCGCCGCTCGAGGGCGCCCGTCTAACAAGCGCATGCAGCTGACGGGCGCTTTAGGTCCAAGGACCGTAGGATAGTCGCAAGCGGCGAAGTCGCCGCAGCTGATGCGCGGGCCGTTAGGCGGCACCGAGGTTGCGTGCCACAGCCTGAACGTCGCACTGTAGCCCACGACGAGGAATCCGATGAACGTGACGCTGCCTCCGCCGCTGGACATTTACGTGAGCGCGGATGCCAGTACCGATGTCGAGAGACTGGCCGATTGTTTCGCTTCAGGTGCGGTGGTGCGCGATGAGGGCCGCACGATCATCGGATTGGACGCCATCAAAGCCTGGAAGAAGGATACGAAGGCGCGTTACCAATACACGCTCCAACCGTTGGACGTGATTCAGAACAAGTCAGCGGTGAAGATGCGAGCGCGGCTCACGGGCAAGTTTCCGGGGAGTCCGATTGAGGTTACGTATCACTTCGAGCTGGCTGACGGCAAGATCGTACGGCTAGAAATTCAGTGACGCGTCGGGTTCACAGGCGACCGATTGGTGAGGGTGCCGCCTAACAAGCGCATGCAGCTGGCGGGCGCTTCAATTCTATGGAACGTTAGCTAGTGCGCGAGAGGCGAAGTCGCCGCGGCTGATGCGCGGTCCGTTAGGTGGCTCTTTCGATGTCCTAGGGTAGACTTGAGAGAATGAAGACCACGTCATTGTTATGGCTCCTTGCCCTCATTGCGGGAGCCCTAATCCCAATTCAGGCCGCGGCCAACGCGGCTCTCAGCAAGTCAATTCAGGGCAATGTTCCGTTCGCCGCTCTGACGCTATTCGTCGTGGCTGGTGTTGCGAGTGCTGCCGTGGCGCTGCTGGTCCGGAGCCCGATTCCGCCCGCCGTGATCTTACGTGCGGCTCCCTGGTGGAGCTACCTCGGCGGGTTCATTGTGGCGTTCTACGTTCTCAGCATCACCTTCCTGGCGCCACGCCTGGGGGTCGGAACCGCCATCTCTTTAATCGTGGCAGGCCAAATCGTGGCCGCGCTGACGATCGATCATTTCGGCCTGCTCCGCTCTCCGACATTCCCGCTGACACCGGTGCGACTGGTCGGAGCGGGATTAATGGCAATCGGTGTGTTCTTGGCCTTGCGTCGGTGACCCCTCGGATTTGGTGTTACGCGGCCGCCACCTAACCCGCGCATGCAGCCAACAAACGCGGACGGGGCCCAAGCTCCGCCCGTGGCGCACACTCCGCGTGGCCAAACAGAGGAAGCTTTAGTTATCTCAGGTCCTTTGCAGCTGATGTGCATGTCGTTAGACAGCGGCTGCTTGCACGCCTGGAAGTCAGATGCGCGAAGTCGTATACCGAGTCGCGGCGAGCGTTGACGGGTACATCGCTGGGCCACATGGCGAGGTAGATTGGATCGTCCACGATCCCGCGATCGACTTCGCGAAGGTCTACGAGTCGGTCGACAGCGTCCTCCTAGGGCGGCGTACCTATGAGCTCACCCAGCAGCCGGGCGCACCTCCCTGGCCGCAGGACTGGGATATCTATGTCTTCTCACGAACCCTACCGCCGCAGGAGCACCCCGGGGTCACGGTCGTAAGAGCCGACGCTGGCGCACACGTCGACGGGCTCCGCGCAGCGCCCGGCCGGGACATATGGCTGTTTGGTGGTGGGAGTCTTTTCCGGACCCTGCTTGAGGCCAAGCAGGTGGACGTCGTTGAGGTGCTGATCATCCCGGTTCTGCTCGGGAGCGGTATCCCACTCCTGGAACCGGGAGCAGCGCGGACACGGCTGGCACTGGAGAGTGTGCAGAAGTATGGAAGCGGGCTGGTCGGGTTGCGCTATCGAGTGCCAGCCGCAGCCGCTGGCTAACAAGCGCATGAGCTGGCGAGCGCTTCAGTTCTAAAGGGAGCATAGGATTGTGCGCAAGCCGAGGAGTCGCCGCAGCTGATGTGTGGTCCGTTAGGCCGCTGGCCACAACACTCACAGGACTGAAGCCCCATCACGCATGACGACGCCAGATGCGCATGGCGAATCGCGCCTACTCCCTCGGCATGTGGCTGTCATTGGTGCCGCGGGTGGTCTCGGCCAAGGCATTTGCAACGTATGCCGAGCAGAAGGAATCGGGTTCACCGCCATTGTGCGCTCGCGGCCAGAGCGCATCACCGATGTGCCAACCGGCTCTCGCGTTGCCGTCGTCCGCTCTCTTGCCGATCGGGCCGCCCTCACGGAGGCGTGTTCGGGCGCAGCTGCGGTGCTCACTGCCCTCGGAGTGACCTCGACGAGCTATGATCACTCGGCACTGCTCTCCGCGAACATGAATACGGTTGAGACGTCTATGTTAGCCGCGGCTGTGGATCGTATCCTTGTGACGAACACGCTGCTCGCGTCTTCACCGGGGATGCCTGCAAGTTGGGCAATGCGCTTCTTCTCGTGGATGCCTGGCACAATGGGCCGTGGAGCCTCTGAACAGCAATCGGTCGTTGACGCCCTCGGCACGGGTGCTTTCACATCGCTTCGCTGGACGCTCGTCCGAGCAGCAGTCAACGCTCGAGGCAAGGACGAGCGCCCGGTCGCCGCGCTGGGCTGGGGCGGCGCTCTGAACTCTTGGTTACCTGTCTCGTATGAAGCCATGGGTCGGTGGATGCTTGAGGAGGCCGCGGCTAGTGCGTTTGTCCGCGCAGCACCCCTTGTATCGCGGCGCCGCCGCTGAACGCTGCCGCCGAGTCAACTGCGACCCAGGTCTTGTTGCCAGCAGCCTAACAAGCGCATGCAGTTGTCGGCGTGTCAGTTGTAAGGAACGTAGGATAGTGCGCGAGCGGCCAAGTCGCCGCAGCTGATGCGCGGTCCGTTAGGCGGCGGAGCCGAACTCCTAGGTTAGGCTATCTACTATGAGCACCCGACGGCGCATTACACCCGCGCTTGTGCGTCGACTCGCCCTCGCTCTGCCAGAGGCTGTTGAGAGCTCACACTTTTCTCGCCCCGATTTTCGGGTGCACAACAAGATTTTTGCCACGCTGCCGCCCGACGGTCAAACCGTCGTGCTCAGGCTGGCGCCGGCGAATGTTGATACTCTGATATCGGCAGACCCCGTCGCCTTCTGGGATGAATGGCGTGGCCGGTGGCTTGGGGTCCGGCTGGATAGTATCGCGCGGCCGCTGTTGCGCGATCTCATAGCGGACGCGTGGCGAACTGTCGCACCGAAGCGCCTCGGCGCGGCTCTGCGGTGATCGGGTTCCAAAGCCCGCCTAACAAGCGCATGCAGCTGGCGGGCGCTTCAGATCTAAAGGAAACGTAGGATTGTGCGCAGTTGAGGAGTCGCCACAGCTGATGCGCGGTCCGTTAGGCGGACACCATGAAAATCCGACCCATCGCGATTCTCGCACTATTGAGCGCATGCTCGGCCGAGTCTCCAGCCGCGGCCGGCCGCCAGCTGTCTTGGGTTCGCACCGCGCGCCCAGAGGCTCTGCTCCGCAAGGCGAACTGGACCGGCCGCTACGAGTTCCTGGAAGTATGTGGATTCGCCTGCGCAACCCCCAATCTGGGAATTCTTACGTATGATCGGTGTTATCGATCAGTAGCAACGATACTCAAGATCGACAACACAGGTGATGTGATAACATCGTACCTGCAGGATAGTCTGAAGCGCGAGGCAGCACAGCTGGCGGCCAGGTACAACCCAATGCTAACGGCTGCTCTCGACAGCTCGGGAAAGCGGACATGTGGAAATGACGAACGCTGGGACGGCCTCTGGCAAGCTATGGCTGGAGTTGCCGAGGAGGTCCCGCAGAATCCATATGTCACCTCGATTCTCGCTAATGCCCGCTTCTCCCGAGGCGCCTATGACTTTCACCTGCACGTGCCGGATTCGAGCGCTGCCACACCCCAGCTCTTCGCCAGGCTATGCTCGCTCGCCCCAAAGTTTGGCGTTACTAGGCGGCTTCTATTCAAGGTCACGTCCGGTGATATCAATAATGGTCCGCGCTCTCATCGAGGATTCGCGTGCCTTGAGGGCAGAGTCGCCGCAGCTGATGCGCGGGCCGTTAGATGGCTGCCAACGAGCATCGCAAAGTGGAGTAGCGGTTTATGCCAACGATTTCCAAAGCCGGCGAACTCCTTACGCTTATCAATGTCTTCACTGTTGAGCCCGTGAACCAGCAGGAGCTGGTCGACCTGCTCGTCGAGGCTACTCGAACCTCGGTGCGCCAGGTACAAGGCTTCGTGTCGGCGAGCCTTCACCGGAGCCTCGATGGAACCAAGGTGACTATGTACGCGCAGTGGCGGAGTGTCGAGGACTATCAGGCGATGCGACGCAATCCGACCGCCTCTCCATTCATGGAAAAGGCCCTCGCGCTCGCGCGGTTTGAGCTCGGGATGTACGAGGTGGTCGAGACCTTTGACCCGGCCGCCGCCTAACAAGCGCATGCAGCCGACAAGCGCGTCCGAGCGCGGTTCCGTCGAATGCAGACCCGACGGCGATTCAATGGAACGTAGGATAGTGCAGGGCGGACGAGTCGCTTGCAGCTGATGCGTGGGTCGTTAGGCGGTCACGAACCCGGTAGCTCCGGTAGCTCTGGAAAGGCTCATAACCTACAGCCATCGGTTCAACTCCCACCCCCCGCATTCGAAGGTCAGGGTCCCTCGGGGCCGTTCCCGTCCAGATTCAATCAATGACCAAACCTCCAGCTAGGGGCCTGTGGCTGCTGCGTTGGGGGGACGCCCCGCGAGTGGGTGGCGGTGGAGCCAGGGTTTCTCTCACGTGGAGGCTGCATGCCCAACTGGTCCCGGCGATCCGCCGCGCTCGCGATTGCGCTCTTCCTGGCCTCGTGCGGTGATGATGACCGCTTCAGCCCCACGGTCGACAACGTATCCGGGCGCTACTCGGCCTCGTCTTTCACGCTTACGAGTTCGTCGGGGATGGTCGATCTTCTGGCCTCGGGCGCATCGGTGCAGGTCACCCTGACTTCGGATGGCGCTACGACCGGCCGGCTCCTGCTGCCCGGCGGGGATACGGAGGGTGATCACGACGAGGACCTGACTGGTACCTGGACGCTCACAGGCGAC
>JBJMPK010000124.1:0-2732 GCA_045803245.1 Gemmatimonadales bacterium | reverse complement strand
CGGCCCGCGATCAGGTAATCGGAAGGCCCGCGCCGTTGCCGTGCGTCTCCAGGAAGGCTTCGACCACTTCGGGCTCGAACTGGACCCCGGCACACCGGCGAAGCTCCCCGATCGCCTCGGCGGCGGGCCACATGGGCCGGTAGGCCCGATTGGTGGTCATCGCGTCGAACGCGTCCACTACGGCAACGATCCGGGCTTCCAGCGCAATCTGGTCACCCTTCAGCGAATCGGGGAATCCGCTCCCGTCCATCCGTTCGTGATGCGAGCGCACGATGCGCAGCACGGCGGGGGAGGTGGCCAGGAACGGCGCCAGGATCTTTTCGCCTAACGTGGTGTGGGCCTTGATGTGATCGAACTCCTCCGGATTGAGAGGACCGGGCTTGTTCAGGATGTCTTCCCGGGTGCCGATCTTCCCGATGTCGTGCAGCTCTCCGCCTAACCGGATGTTCTCCAGCGTGTCGTCGGTGAAGCCGAACCGGACCGCGGTCTTCATGGCGTACCGGCTGACCCGGCTGGAGTGGCCACTGGTGTATGCGTCCTTCGCCTCCAGTGCGTGCACCAGCATCTGGACCCCGTTGATGAGAGAGGCCCGATTCCTCCGGTCCAGGTCCCGGACCCGCAGCTCGAGGCTCTGCTGATAGAACCGGTTCTCCAGCAGGAGCCGGCGCTTGTCCATCGCTTTGTCCAGCCGAGCGCGGACTTCCTCCACCATGACCGGCTTCGAGATGTAGTCCAGCGCCCCCAGCTTCAGGCACTCGACTGCGGTGTTCACTTCGGCCACCCCGGTCAGCATGATGATGGCCATGTCGGGGTATCGCCGGAGCGCTTCCCGCAGAAAGGTCACCCCATCCATCTCCGGCATGTAGATGTCAGAGATGCAGAGAGGGACCTCGCCTTCACGCTTCAGAGCCGCGAGCGCCTCGACTCCGGTGCCGGCCTCCAGAGGCGACAACCCGTGAGTCGCAACGACGCGGGCCAGCACCTGGCGTACCTGGACGTCATCGTCGACGACGAGACAGCGGGCGGTGCCGTTGGACGCTGGGGAAGTCACGGAGCGAAAGTAAATAGGGCTATTGGCTATTGGCTATTGGCTTTCGCTATTGGCCATAGGGGCAGTTCTTCGCGCCCCGTCGCAGCCCATAGCCAATAGCCAATAGCCCCCACTTTGTATTAGGCTTCCGCCATCCTCTCCCTGCAGGCCCGATGACCAGGATCCTTCCGCACGACCATGAGCACGGCTTCGGCACCCGCTCCGTGCACGCCGGCCAGATCGTGGAGCCGCTCGCGGGCGCGGTCATGACGCCGATCTACCAGACATCCACCTACGTGCAAACCGGTCTGGGCAAGCATCGGGGATACGAGTACGCCCGGACCCAGAACCCGACCCGCGAGGCGCTGGAGCGAAATGTGGCCAGCCTCGAGGGCGCCACCTACGGCTTCGCATTCGGCTCGGGACTCGCCGCCCTGGACGCCGTGCTGAAGCTGTTCCAGTCGGGCGATCACATCGTCTGCGGGGAGAACGTGTACGGCGGGAGCCACCGCCTCATGGAGCGGATCTACGGCAATCTGGGTGTGCGGGTGACCTTCGTGGACATGCGGGACGTCGGTAACATCGAGCGGGCGCTGACCCCCGCCACCCGGATGATCTACTGCGAGACGCCGACCAATCCCATGATGAACCTGACCGATCTGGCCGCGGTGGGAGACCTGGCCCAGGCCCATGGCTACCTGTACGTGGTGGACAACACCTTTGCCACGCCGTACTTCCAGCGCCCGCTCGAGCACGGGGCCGATGTCGTCCTCCACTCGACCACCAAGTACCTGAACGGCCATAGCGACATGGTAGGTGGGCTGCTGGTCACCTCCAGGGATGACGTGGCCGAACGCCTCGGATTCATTCAGAACGCCTCGGGTGCGGTACCGGGACCGATGGACTGCTGGCTGGCGCTGCGCGGAATCAAGACCCTCCCGCTCCGCATGCGGCAGCACGACTTCAACGGCCGGCGGATAGCCGAATGGCTTACCCGCCAGGCGGTAGTGACCAAGGTCTACTACCCCGGTCTTCCGACCCATCCTCAACACGAGCTGGCCTGCCGCCAGATGTCGGGCTTCGGAGGGATGATTTCGCTCGATCTCGGCAATCCCGGCCGGGCTCAGCGCTTCGTGGAGAAGACCCGGATCTTCGTCCTGGCCGAATCGCTGGGCGGGGTCGAGAGCCTGATCGGCCATCCGGCCTCGATGACGCACGCGTCGGTTCCGCCGGTCATGCGGGAAGCGATGGGCCTGACCGACAGCCTGATTCGCTTGAGCTGCGGAGTGGAGGACGCGGATGACCTGATCGAGGACCTCGACCAGGCGATGCGGGCGAGCGGGTGATCGGTAACGGAGTCATTGCGAGGGGCGAAGCCCGAAGCAATCCCGCGGGATCGCCACGCGGCTTTCAGCCGCTCGCGATGACTGGTGTACCACACTGAAACAACAACTCGTCCACCGCGTATGGTCCGCACCTCCAACGATGAGTCGCTTATGACGTCCAGTGTCCCCGCCCCCCGTCCCCGGCAGCGCTTTCCCGAGATCGCGGCGGTGTCGTGGGAGCACCCGGCCGACCGGGCCGCCCTGCAGACCTTGCGTGCGGTGCCCGGCGTCGATGAGCTGATTCGCAAGGTGCTCGCGATGCTGGGAGGCGAGCGCGGGGTCCGTCTCCTGTTTCAGGGCAACGCCATCCGGATCGG
>JBJMPK010000123.1:0-4196 GCA_045803245.1 Gemmatimonadales bacterium | reverse complement strand
TGAGCGTGCCCAAGGGTACGACCATTTTCGAGGCCGCCTAGCAAGCGGGAATCCTGGTGCCGCACTACTGCTATCACCCGTCGCTGCCGTCGCCGGCGGTGTGCCGGATGTGCCTGGTCGAGGTGGAGAAGGCGCCCAAGCTGATGCCCGCGTGCGTGACCGCCGTGGCCGAAGGGCAGGTGGTGCACGTCGACAGCGAGAAGGCCAAGAAGGCGCGGGAAGGCGTCCTCGAGCTGCTGCTCATCAACCATCCGCTCGATTGCCCCATCTGCGACCAGGCCGGCGAGTGCGAGCTGCAGGACTATGTGTTCCAGGAGGGACGTGCCGGTACCCGGTACGCCGACTACGCCAAGCGCTACAGCCCGGTGGAAGATTTCGGACCGGACGTGCTCTACGTGCCAAACCGGTGCATCCTGTGTACCCGCTGCGTCCGGTTCATGGAGGACGTGGCGGAAGAGCCGGTGCTCAACGTCTCCGAGCGGGGCGACCGGGCGTACATCGGCATCTCACCCGAGCAGCGGCTCGACCACGCGTGGGCCGGGAACGTGGTCGATCTCTGTCCGGTGGGTTCGCTGATCTCGAAGGACTTCCTGCATAAGGCCCGCGCCTGGGACCTCGACAAGACGGCCAGCATCTGTCCGGGCTGTACCCAGGGCTGCAACATCACGATCGATACCCGCGACGACGTGGTCGTCCGGCTCCGTCCCCGGCCGAACCTCGACGTGAACCGCTACTTCATCTGTGACTACGGCCGCATGAACTATCGCTGGATGAACCGGGGCGACCGGATCGAGGCCCCGCTGGTACGGGACGGCAGCCGCCACGTAGCCACCGATTGGGACACGGCGCTCGATCGGCTGGGCCAGCTGGTGCGCGGCACGTCCGGGTCTGCGGTGATCCTCAGCTCCGGCCGCGCCTCGACCGAGTCGCTGGGGCTGGTCCGCCGTCTGGTCGAGCGTCTGAAAGTGACTGCGGCGGTTCAGGTGCCCATCGGCGAGGAAGCCCCATTGGCCGGCGTGCCCAATCTCGCGCTCCGGCCGGAGCGCGCTGCCAATCTCGTAGGCGCCCAGCTGCTCGGGTACAACGCCGAGTGGCCCACGGCGCTGCGGGAAGTCGGGAGCGCCGGGCTGGTGATCCTCCTGGATGCCGACCTCTCCGAGCCGGACCAGGCCCTGGTCGCCGCGGCTCCCGGCAGCGTCGTGGTGCTCGGCACCATCTTTACCGAAGGGCTACGGGGGTCGGAGCTGATCCTGCCCATCACCACGATGGCGGAGGAGAACGGCACTTACATCAATCGCGATCGCCGGATCCAGCGCTACAACCAGGCCAAATCCCAGCCGGGAATGGCTCGCCCGGCGTGGTGGGTGGCGGGCGAGGTTCTCGGGGGCCCCGGTCCCAGCTCGTCGGCGCCGGCGACGGCCGCGGAAGCGTTCGATCTGCTGGGTGAGCGCTGGCCGGTCTTCGCTGGGGTCACCCACGCTGAGGTGGGGTACACCGGGCTGGTGCTGAGCGAACCTGTTGACGCAATGGCGGGAAGCCCGCGGGCCGATCTGGGGTTTATGTGACACCCGAGATGAAGGGCTTTATCCTCGTCAGCGCCATCAAGATCCTGGTTGTTTTTACCGTGACCATGGTGGGGGTGGCGCTACTGACGCTGATGGAGCGGAAGGTGAGCGCCTGGATGCAGAACCGGCGCGGACCCAACCGCGTGGGCCCGGCCGGGCTGCTCCAGCCGGCCGCCGACGGACTCAAGAACATTCTAAAGGAAGAGACCTTCCCGGCCCTGGCCAACCGGTGGCTCTTCCTGCTGGCCCCGGCTCTCTCGTTCATTCCCGCCTTGCTCCTGTTCTCGGTCATCCCCTTCGCCGCTCCGACGCGGGTCGACTTCGACTTCACTCTGGGGCCGCTCGGCCAATTCGTCCATCACGGCCTCATGCCCATGGTGGTCGCCGACCTGCCGGTCGGTTTCCTCTTCGTCCTGGCCATCAGCTCGATGGGGGTGTACGGGATCGCACTCGCAGGCTGGGCTTCCAACAGCAAGTACGCGCTGCTGGGCGGCTTGAGGGCCAGCGCGCAGATGGTGTCATATGAAGTGGCGATGGGACTGAGCCTCATTCCGGTCCTGCTGTTGTCCGGCAACGTGAGTCTCTCGGCCATCGTGCACCAGCAGCAGCTGGGACTCTGGTACGTGCTCCCGCTCTTTCTCTCGTTCTTCATCTTCCTGATCTCCGGCTTCGCCGAGACCAACCGGCTCCCGTTCGACCTTCCGGAAGCGGAGTCCGAGCTCATCGCCGGCTATCACACCGAGTACAGCGCGATGAAGTTCTCGTTCTTCTTCATCGCCGAATATTCCAACGTGGTCACGGTGTGCGCCATGGTCACGACGCTGTTCTTCGGCGGGTGGGACATCCCCTTCACTCACTGGGACGAGACCGGCGGCGTTCTGCCGGCGATCGCGACGGCGGGGTTCTTCTTCATGAAGGTGATGTTCTGGATCTTCTTCGTCATGTGGATCCGATGGACGCTACCTCGCTTCCGCTACGACCAGCTGATGGCGCTCGGGTGGAAGGTTTTGATGCCGCTGGCGCTGACGTACATCATGCTGATCTGCGTGGCGGTGTATCTGGTCGAGCACCAATTCGGCATCACCAGCCCGGTCTACGAGTCGCTGATCCTCTTTGGGCTCAACGTGGTAGTCGCCGTTCTCGTCTTCGGGCTGCTGGACAGCGGCATGTTCCTGAAGGGCTCCGCCCGACAGCGGCACACTCTCGATACGCGCGCCCGTCGCGCCACGGTGGCAGGCTGATGGCCATAGGCGTCAAAGTTCTCAAGCGGCCGGAGCGACAGGTCAGCTACGTACGGGCTACTCTCAAGGGTATGGCGCTCACCTTCAAGCACATGTTCGAGAAGAAGGTGACCATGCAGTACCCGGAGGAGAAGAGCACCGACAGCGATCACGGCATGGGATCGTGGAGCATCTCCTCCCGCTGGCGCGGCACCCACCGGATGCTGACCGACGAACAGGGGCGCTCCAAGTGTGTGGCGTGCGGGCTGTGTCCCCAGGTCTGTCCGGCCAACTGCATCAAGCTGGTGCCGGGGGAAGACGAGCAGGGGAACCGCTACCCGCTCATCTACGAGATCGACGAGTTCCGCTGCGTCTTCTGTGGGTACTGCCAGGAGGTCTGCCCCGAGGAGGCGATCCATGTGGGAGTGCATTACGAGAACTCGGAGTACAGCCGGGGCCGTTTCGTGTACGACCTGGAGCGGCTCCAGTCGCAGACCCACGCCGTCTCCACGCTGTGGGATCCCACCGATCCCAAGGGTGAATAGATGACCGAGGTGGTGTTTTACATCTTCGCCGCGGCGGCGATCATCTCCGCTGCGCTGTGTATCCTCCAGAAGAGTCCGGTCTCCGCGGCGCTCTGGCTGGTATCGACCATGTTCTCTCTGGCGGCGATCTACGTGCTGCTGAACGCACAGTTCATCGCGGCTATCCAGGTGCTGGTCTATGCCGGTGCCATCATGGTGCTGTTTCTCTTCGTCATCATGCTTCTCAATCTGGGGCATGCCCAGTCGGATATCCGGGGGCCGTCCAGCGTTGCCGCCACCCTGGTGATCGTGGGACTGCTGCTGGTCGAGCTGGTCGCCCTCTTCCGCTACAACCCGCGGCAGCTGGCGTCCGAGCTCGCCGGGTGGCCCACCTTTACTGATCCCGCCACCGTGTTCGTGGCCGGCCAGATCACCCAGCAGGAAGGCGCGGCCCGGGGCGTGGTGGGAGCTGTGGCAGCGCCCCTGTTTCAGGTCTACCTGATCCCATTCGAGATCACCTCGATTCTGCTTCTCGCTGCCATCGTGGGTGCCGTCGTGCTCGCGAAACGGGACGTATGATCCTCCTCGGTCCCGCTCTCGGACTGTCGGCCATTCTGTTCAGCCTGGGCGTGGCTGGGGTGCTGTTGCGCCGGAACGCCATCGTGCTCTTCATGTGCATCGAGCTGATGCTCAACGCGGTGAACCTCACGTTTGTGGCCTTGGCCCAGCTCCACGGGGCCAGCGGCTACGTGATGGTCTTCTTCGTCATGACGGTGGCGGCGGCGGAAGCGGCGGTGGGTCTCGCGATCATCATCGGCATCTTCCGGCACAAGCAGACGGTGGATCTTCGGAACATCAACCTGCTTCACGGATGACCAATCACAGCG
>JBJMPK010000007.1:0-12393 GCA_045803245.1 Gemmatimonadales bacterium | reverse complement strand
TTTGCATCAGAATCCAGTATAGACGTTACCGACAAAAGTCGCGAGTGATAGCCTGGGATGGATAGGTAACCTGCGAAAAATCAGATGCAAAACGCTGCTTACAATGGCTTTAGGGAGCTGAGAGCCTCGAATTATCCATCAACTTCGCCCGATCGATATGAACGGGCGTTCAATTTTGTCGGTGACGTCATCCTTGCCATCGTCCCCCTTGGAGTTCTTGTTCGTTCGGCTCAGCCTCTCCGAACGCGAACTCATTGACCCTCGCAAGTTGCTCGGGCGGAACCTCGGAGCGATGATGGGCCAGGTAATGCACGCAGAGGGAGGTGTCATCCTGAGCTCAGCGCAGGTCCCAACCCAGCTCGCGTACCCGCTTACCCGCCTACCCGCTTACCCGCGGTTCTCACCTTCCGAACCGCCCGGAGATGCTCATTGTAGGTACGCGAGAAGATGTGTCGGCCGTCGGGACCGGCCACGAAGTAGAGGTAGTGGACATTCGCCGGGTAGAGGGCTGCCTCCAGACTGCGGCGGCTGGGCGAGTTTACCGGGCCGGGTGGGAGTCCGGGGTGCAGGTAGGTGTTATACGGCGATTTGATCTGATAGTCCTTCACGAAGAGACGGGTCTTGCGCTTCCCTCGCTTGAGGCTGATGGCATACTGGACGGTGGGATCCGCCTGAAGCGCCATGCCGATCTTGAGTCGATTCCGGTAGACTCCGGCGATCGTCTCCCGCTCGTCGTCGGCCCTGGCTTCGCCCTCGACGATCGATGCCAACGTCACCAGGGCCAGCCGGCTCATCTTCAGCGAGTCGAGCCGTGCATTCCACTCCGGCTTCCAGGTTGCCTTGAACCCCTCCGCCATGATGCGCACCAGCTCGCCGGCCGTGAGGTCGGCTGGCAGAATGTAGGTCTCGGGTCGGAGAAAGCCTTCGAACGTGATCGCCGGGAAGCCGAGAAGGGCGGTGGCGGAATAGCTGTCCCGAGCCGCCGTGGTGAACGCGTTCTCGGGAATACCGAGCCGCTCGGCGGCGAGCTGGGCCACCTCCATGATGGTGAGCCCCTCGGGTACGGTGAACTTGAGGGCCGCCTTCTTCCCGTGAGCCAGCATGCTCAGCACCGCCCAGGGCGAGGTTCCTGCCGGGAACTCGTACACACCGGCGTGCACCGAGCGGTCGACTCCACGCACCCGCGCCATGACCTTGAACCAGCGCGGGTTCGATATCACGCCGTGAGCCTTGAGGCTGTCGGTGACGGCGCCAAACGACGCTCCCGGTGGCAGGATGACGCGGGCGGTCTGGGCCGAGGAGCCACACGCGATGGCGAGGGCGGCGAGAGCGGCAATGCCCAACGTTTTCACCTTCACCGCTCCGGCTCCTCAGGGACGTCCCCGGCTGTCCTCGCGGCCCTCGCCGCCTTCTCTCTTCGCGCGTCCAGGAAATGCTGCAGCAGGACCGAGGCGGCCAACGCGTCCACATCCTTCTTGCGCCCACGGGTGGTGCCGCCCTGTTCCCAGATGGCGGCAAGCGCACGGGCCGTGCTCATCCGCTCGTCCCACAACTCGACCGGCAAGCCGGTCCGGCGGGCGATCGTGCCGGCCATCTCCCGGGCGGCGGTCGCACTCTCTTCCTCGGTGCCTTCCGGTGAGAGCGGAAGCCCAACCACAATGCCTACTGGGCCATGCACGGTGGTCAGCTGGAGCAGCCGAGCCACGGGCAAGCGCTTCCCGGCTCGTCGGACGAGGGTATCCAGGGGAGTGGCGAGGGTCTGGGTCTCGTCGCTCAGGGCCAGGCCGATTCTGACCTCGCCCCAGTCGACGCCGAGGATGCGGCCGGTATTGGGAAGCGACATGGTGCCAAGATAATTGTGAGCGGCAAACGGTAAGCGGTAAGCGGGCGCCCAGAAAAGATCTGCTCTCCGGACCCGCTCACCGCTCACTGCTTACCGCTTACGCCTGTGGATGCTACTGCGCCATGGTCGAGAAGAACTCCTTGTTGTTCTTCGTGCGCTTCATGCGTTCCAGCAGAAATTCGATCGACTCTACCGGTGGCATGTCGGCCAGGAAGTTCCGCAACAGGTAGACCCGGTTGAGCTCGTCCTTGTCCATGAGGAGCTCTTCCTTCCGGGTCGAGGTCCGCTGGATATCGATGGCCGGATAGATCCGGCGGTCGGCCAGCCGGCGATCGAGCACCAGCTCGGAATTACCGGTGCCCTTGAACTCCTCGAAGATCACCTCGTCCATTCGGCTGCCGGTGTCGATCAGCGCGGTGGCGATGATGCTGAGGCTGCCCCCCTTGTCGATATTGCGCGCCGCGCCGAAGAACCGCTTGGGCTTTTGGAGTGCGTTGGCATCGACGCCACCGGAGAGGATTTTTCCGGAGTGCGGGACCACGACGTTGTGCGCCCGGGCCAGGCGGGTGATCGAGTCGAGCAGGATGACCACGTCGCGCCCGTGTTCCACCAGCCGCTTGGACTTCTCGATGACCATGTCGGCCACCTGCACGTGGCGGTCGGCCGGCTCGTCGAAGGTGGAAGAGATGACCTCCGCCTTGACGTTCTCCTCCATATCGGTCACCTCCTCGGGCCGCTCATCGATCAGCAGCACGATCAGCACGATCTCCGGATGATTCTCGCTGATGGCGTTGGCCAGCTTTTGCATCAGGATGGTCTTGCCGGCCTTGGGTGGCGCCACGATCAGGGCGCGCTGGCCTTTACCGATCGGCGAGAGCAGATCCACCACCCGCATCGACAGGTCCCCGTTCTTCCGCTCCAGCCGGATGCGTGCATCCGGGTACCGTGGGCGCAGGTTGTCGAAGGCGATCCGGTGCTTGGTCTTTTCCGGCTCCTCGAAATTGACCTGCTCGACCTTCAGCAGGGCGAGATAGCGCTCCCCCTCCTTGGGAGGACGGACCTGCCCCATGACCGTGTCACCGGTGCGGAGATCGAACCGCTTGATCTGGCTGGGGGAGACGTAGATGTCGTCGGGGCCGTAGAGGTAGTTCCAGTCCTGGCTGCGGAGGAAGCCGTAGCCCTCCGGCAGAATCTCCAGCACGCCTTCGCCCCGGATGACCGTGTCCGAATCGAGCAGCGACTGCTCGATCCGGAAGATCAGGTCCTGCTTTCTCAGGCCCGAGTAGTTGGTGATGTTAAGCTGCTCTGCGAGCGTGTGAAGCTCGGCAACCGATTTCTGTTTTAGCTCAGCGATATCCACGGGTGGGACTCCAAGGCGGATAGACCCGCCAGAGGACTGGCTGGGGTGGAGGAGTACAAGAGTGCAAGACCTAACGAGATTGGACTGTGTATGTGGTGGGCCCCAAGGGAGCCGAAACTAGCGAGACGTGTGAGACGGGGAGTTTCCGGCCAAACAAGAAGCTCCGTAAAGTAGAGGTGTCCCGCGGCCTAGTCAAGAGGGAGCCAGGGATTGCGGAAGCTCCGGGCTGCTACAATGTTTCACTATCCATACCATCGCAAACTCACTCTTTGCTGCCTGCCCGGCGACCTCCCGGCCTTTGGGGCTATGACCGAATCCGAGCGGCTCAGCAGGCTCCGCCACGACCTTTCGAATCCTCTGTCCGCTCTGCTGGCCGAGACCCAGCTCCTCCTGTTGAATGAATCCCAAATCGATCCTGAGACTCTGAACGGCCTCCGGGAGATCGAAGCGCTGGCTATTCGCATGCGCACGATGCTCCGGGAAATCTGAGCTGTCCCCCACCTAGGCTAAACTGCCCACGGTCCGTGAGGCACCGCACACCGCGAATTGGCACTCCGAGCTATCATGGCCTTTGTTCGGGGTACCACGCTCCATCGCTAAGCGAGGACGACGATGAGCATCGCGAACTCCTTCACCCGCATTGCCAAATGGACCTGCCACAAGGCCGGGCACCCCGCCACCTTCGGGCTGGCCGTCCTGATCATTCTGGTGTGGGCGGTCACCGGGCCGGTCTTTCATTTTAGCGACACCTGGCAACTGGCCATCAACACGGGCACTACGGTCGTCACGTTCCTCATGGTCTTCCTCATCCAGAACACCCAGAACCGCGACGGCGCGGCCATGCAGATCAAGCTGGACGAGCTGATCCGAGCCCTGCAGGGCGCACACAACGAACTGGTCGATCTGGAAGATATGAGTGACGAAGAGCTCGAGCAGGTCAAAGCCGATTTTACCAAGCTGGCCGAACGGGCTCGAGCAAAGCTCCAGCAGCGTCCCCGGACCCCCGATGAGGACGATGGCGATCAGGCCAGGACGGGCAACTCGCGCGGATTGGGAAAGGCGGCAACGAAGGCCTCGACCGCCGCGGGATCCAGCTGAGTGCCGGCCACCCGGCGCAGCTCGCACATAGCATCGTCCGCGGGTCTCGACTCGCGATAAGGGCGGCGGGTCGTCATCGCATCGAACGCATCGGCAACCGCCACGATACGGGCTTCGATCGGAATGTTGTCTCCCCGCAGGCCATCGGGAAACCCACGGCCATCCAGCCGCTCGTGATGTGAGCGCACGATCCGGAGCACGTCGGGCGACTCGTGAGCCAGCGGCGCGAGCATCTTCTCACCCAGAGCCGGGTGCTCGGTAATCTGCCGGAACTCCTCGGCCGTCAGCGATCCCGGCTTATGGAGCACCGCCTCCCGGGTTCCGATCTTCCCGATGTCGTGCAGCTCCCCTCCCAGTCGAATCCCATCCAACCCTGCTCCCTCGAACCCAAGCCCCGAGGCGGTGGCCACGGCGTAACGGCTGACTCTGATAGAGTGGCCCCGGGTGTAGGCGTCCTTTGCCTCCAGCGCCCGGGCCAGCATCTGGATCCCTTGCAGAAACAGCTCCTGGATCCGCTGAGCCTGCTCCTGGACCTGGCGCTCGAGATGTTGCTGATAAAAGCGATTCTGCAGCACCAGCGCGCGTTTCTCCAGGGCTCGGGTAACCCGGGCTTGCAGCTCCCCAAGCGAGATGGGTTTCAGCAGGAAGTCGGCCGCGCCCAGGTGCAGGCAGTCCACCGCCGTGGTGGTCTCGCTCATCCCGCTCAGCATGATGACCGAGCTGTCGGGAAATCGCTGGCGCACCACCTCGAGGAAGCCCATCCCATCGAGCTCCGGCATTCGCATGTCGGAGATGATCAGCGGGATCTCTCCGGTGCGGTCTAAAACCTGGAGCCCCTCTCGTCCGCTTGCGGCTTCCAGACAGGTGAAGCCCTGGGCCGCCAACATCCGGGCGAGAGAGCGGCGAACGCTCGGTTCATCATCGACGATGAGACAACTGGCGGAGCCGGCCACGACCGGCCTCGCGTCTTGGGCGAGTGGCATGCGGCTAGTTACCAATCGGGTAGGAGATGGATGCCACGAACATCCATTGGACCACCACTGTAAATGCATCGGGCTGGATTGTCCACTGTCAGCCCTGCCAGCAGTATTATGGCAGCAGGCAACCGCCGTGCCGGTATAGGCTGAAAGGCTTACTTTACCTCTATGACAAACACGTTTGGTGCGCGGTCGGCGCTCAACGTCGGCGCGGAAAGATATGAGATCTTCCGCCTCGATGCCGTCTCGTCGCTCGGCGGCAATATCCAGCGCCTGCCCTACTCCCTCCGAATCTTGCTCGAGGATCTGCTCCGCACCGAAGACGGCGTCAGCGTCACCCGCGATGATATCGAAGCTCTCGCACGCTGGTCGCCGGCGGCTCCACCGACCCGCGAAATTGCGTTCACCCCGGCTCGGGTGCTGCTGCAGGACTTCACCGGTGTGCCGGCTGTAGTCGATCTCGCCGCGATGCGAGACGCCATGGCCGAGCTGGGAGGTGACCCGGCCCGGATCAACCCGCTCCAGCCGGTGGAGCTGGTGGTCGACCACTCGGTCCAGGTAGACGCGTTCGGCAGCCCCCAGGCATTCCGCACCAACGTCGACCTCGATTACCAGCGGAACCGTGAACGCTACCAGTTCCTTCGTTGGGGCCAGCGAGCGTTCGAGAACTTCCGGGTGGTACCCCCCAACACCGGAATCGTGCACCAGGTAAACCTGGAGTACCTGGCCCGGGTCGTGTTCACCTCCGATGAAAATCCGCAGGCCGGCGCCGGCGAGCGCCAGGCCTATCCCGACACGCTGGTGGGGACCGATTCTCACACGCCAATGATCAACGGACTGGGCGTACTCGGGTGGGGCGTCGGAGGTATCGAGGCCGAAGCCGCCATGTTGGGGCAGCCTGTTTCGATGCTGATCCCGGAGGTGATCGGATTCCGGCTCGAGGGGCGGCTGCCCGAGGGGGCCACCGCTACGGACCTGGTACTTACCGTGACCGAGCTGCTCCGCCGTAAAGGTGTAGTGGGAAAGTTTGTCGAGTTTTACGGCCCCGGACTCGGCACCCTGGCCCTCGCCGACCGGGCCACCATTGGGAACATGTCTCCGGAGTACGGCGCCACCTGCGCCATTTTCCCGGTGGACGAGGTGACACTGCAGTACCTCCGCTTCACCGGGCGCTCGGAGCAACGGGTGCGGCTGGTAGAGGCGTATATGAAGGAGCAGGGACTCTTTCACACCGCGGCTTCGCCGGAGCCGCTGTTCAGCGACACGCTGTCGCTAAACCTGGGGAGCGTGGAGCCCAGCATCGCGGGGCCACGGCGGCCCCAGGATCGGGTGAGGCTCTCAGACGCGAAGCGGTCGTTCCGTGAGGCGTTGCCCGGCCTGCTGCCGGCCAGTATCCAGGCACCCGGGAAGGACGGCGCGAAGGGACCGGCTCAGGGGCCGGCGGCCGTTGGCGTCTGGGGCGAAGGTTCGCTGCAATCGCCGGCCGCACACGCGGTCATGCTGGAGGACGCCACCGAGGTGCTCGACCATGGTTCCGTGGTCATAGCCGCCATTACCAGCTGCACCAACACGTCGAATCCGTCGGTGATGCTGGCGGCCGGACTGCTCGCCAAGAAAGCGGTCGAACGGGGATTGGAGCGCAAGCCCTGGGTCAAGACTTCACTGGCGCCAGGGTCAAAAGTGGTCATGGACTACTACGACCGGGCCGGGTTGACCCCTTATCTCCAGCAGTTGGGCTTCGACCTGGTCGGCTACGGCTGCACCACCTGCATCGGCAACTCCGGGCCGCTGCCGATGGAGATCTCCGATGCCATTCAGCGCCGGCAGCTGGTTGCCTGCTCAGTGCTTTCGGGTAACCGCAACTTCGAGGGTCGAATCAACTCCGACGTACGGGCCAACTACCTCATGTCCCCGCCGCTGGTGGTGGCGTTCGCGCTAGCCGGCCGCATCGACATCGACCTGATGCACCAACCGCTCGGCACCGACCGGAAGGGTGCTCCGGTGTACCTGCGGGATGTCTGGCCCACCTCTCGGGAGATCGAAGAGACCCTCGCCGCCTCGATTCAGTCGGAGATGTACCGCCGGAGCTACGCCGCCGTGTACGCCGGCGACGAGCGGTGGAATGGGCTGGACGTGCCTGGTGGCAATCGGTTCGACTGGGCCCCCGATTCGACCTACGTTCGGCGGCCCCCGTATTTCGAAGGGATGTCGAAGGAGAACCCCGAGCGGGTTGAGGAGATCCGGGGGGCCCGGGTTCTGGCAGTGCTGGGCGACAGCGTGACGACGGATCACATCTCACCCGCCGGCAGCATCAAGAAAGACTCGCCCGCCGGCCGCTATCTCAGCAGCCAGGGAGTGAGCCCCGCCGACTTCAATTCATATGGGTCGCGCCGGGGCAACCACGAGGTTCTGGTCCGGGGCACCTTCGCCAATACTCGCATTCGGAATCGTCTGGCGCCGAATACCGAGGGGGGAGTGACGACCCACCTCCCCACCGGCGAGGTCATGTCGATCTACGATGCCGCAATGCGCTACCAGGCCAGCGGTACCCCGTTGCTGGTGCTGGCCGGCAAGGAGTATGGGTCCGGGTCCAGCCGGGACTGGGCCGCGAAAGGACCTGCCCTCCAAGGGGTACGGGCGGTCATTGCGGAAAGCTACGAGCGGATTCATCGCTCGAACCTCGTGGGCATGGGCATTCTCCCGCTGCAGTTCGCGGCCGGACAGTCGGCCGAGATGCTGGGCCTCAGCGGCCATGAGATTTACGATATCGAGGGACTTGCGTCCGCCATCAGCTCGCGGTTCGCGGGAGGCCGCACGCTCCAGGTGCGGGTGAGGCGGGAAGACGGGTCGCAGACCTCCTTCCCGGCAACCATCCGGATCGACACCCCCCAGGAGATCCTCTATTATCAGCACGGCGGGATTCTCCAATACGTTCTGCGTCAGCTGCTCTGGGGCCGGCAGAAGGCGCGGGCCATCAGTGGTGGGCCCGCCGCGGTCCCCGCCCCGAAGCCCTCGACCTCAACCGCGGTAGACGAAGGCTCGATCGAGTCGTTCCCCGCGAGCGACCCCCCGGCGTACTAGAGAGGACGGGAAGGACGGAAGGTCTTTCCCGTCCTTCCCATCCTTCCCATCCTTCCCATCCTTGTATTGACGTCCTTATTTTGACTGCTCTATCTAGACTTCCCAGCCTTCCCCTGAGAACACCCGCCACCCGAAAGCCGACCGCGTCGGTGAGGAGAGGCGATGCCAGGCGTAGAAGCGCGTCTGCGTGAGGAGTACAAGCGGATGTACCGGGAGATCAATCCCGGGGTATGGTATCAGGTGGTGCCGATCTTTCCCGGTGTGACTCAGCGGATGGTAAACATGGCGGGCGAACGGCTGGCGCGGCTGGCTAGTCCCCGAGGTTTTCTGACGCTTCGGGCCGATCATCTGGAGTTCCGGTCGGCCGTCGGCTCGAACGCTCAGACCGTCTCCTGAAGCCCCGAGCCGTCAGGGGGTGGGAACCGCCGCCCGGCGACCGGGGTGCTGATCCAGTAACGACCGAACCTTGGTCGCGATCGCGGCCGGGGTGAACGGCTTCTGCTGGAACGGGGCGCCGGCATCGAGCAGGCCGCGCTGCACGATGTCCTCTCCAGTGTACCCCGACATGTAGAGGATAGGCATTTCCGGATGCAGCAGGGCCAGACTCTGCCCAAACTCCCGTCCGCCCATTTCCGGCATGACCACATCCGAGATGACCAGATCGACGCCGCCAGGATGGTCGCGCACATATCGGAGGGCCTGCGCCCCGTTCCGCGCCTCGATTACGCTGTAGCCATGATCCCGGAGACCACGGCAGGCCAGATTGCGGACGATGTCCTCGTCTTCGATGACTAGGATGGTCTCCGATCCACGCTTCGGGGCTTCGGCCGGCTCGGGGATGATCTCCACCGGCTGCATCGTCCTGGCTTGGGGCAGGTACACCTTGAAGACGCTCCCCTCGCCGGGCTCGCTATAGACCCAGACATACCCGCCGCTCTGCTTCACAATGCCGTATACGGTAGACAGCCCCAGGCCGGTGCCCTGGCCGATGGGCTTGGTGGTAAAGAACGGCTCGAAGATCCGCTCCCGGATATCGGCATCCATGCCGCAGCCAGTATCGCTGACCGCAAGCATCACATAGCGTCCGAGGGGGAGCTCGACGCCGCTGTGGCGCCAGGCGTAGGCCTCGTCCCAATCGGCTATCGTGGTCTCCACCGTGACGCGCCCTTGTCCCACCAGCGCATCGCGGGCGTTGAGGACGAGGTTGATCAACACCTGCTCCAGTTGGCCCCGATCGGCGCGAATCTCGCCTGCCTCCGGCGAGAGCCGCAGCTCCAGGAGCTTGTCCTCGCCCAATGAGCGCCGGAGCATTTTCTCCATTTCCCGCACCACGGTGTTGATCTGGATAATCTGGGGGCGCAGGAACTGTTGCCGGGTAAACGCCAGCAGTTGGCGGGTGACATCCGCCGCTCGGGTACCAGCCTTGATGACCTCTTCGATATCGGCACGGCGGGGATCGTCGGCCTCGAAGCTCCGGAGCACAAATTCGCTGAAGCCGATGACGCCGGTCATCATGTTGTTGACCTCGTGCGCGACACCGCCCGCCAGCTTCCCGGCGGCCTGCATCCGTTCGGCCCGGCGGAGATGTTCTTCTACCCGCTTCCGCTCGGTGACATCCCGGTAAATGCCGCGCACGACCGCGGGCCGCCCGTCCTTGAAGGTGCAGCTGAGATTGCCCTCGACCGTGATCGGAGTGCCCGCCTTGGGGACAAAGACCAGCTCGACATGATCGAGTCGTTCGCCCTTGAGCACGCGCTCGAGCACTTCGTTGTAATAGGCCCGGCTATCGGGATGGACGATGTCGATGAGATGCATACGGCCGATCTCATCTTCGCCGTAGCCGGTACCGGCCTGCCAGGCCTGGTTCACGTACAGCAGGGACCCGTCCGGCGCCACCATGCATACCAGATCGCTGGCGTTGTCGAACAGGTCACGATAACGCTCCTCGCTCTCCCGCAGCTCCCGGTCGGCTCGCTTGCGCTCGCTCACGTCGCGGGCATTGAGCACGATCCCGCGAATGGTCGCATCGGACAGGAGGTTGGTGCCGACCGCCTCGAGCCATACCAGTGAGCCGTCGGCCCGGCGGATGCTGAACTCGATCGGGCCGGCCGCGCTGGGCTTTCCGTTGGTTCGGAGGAGGCCACGGAGCAGATCCACGTGACTCTCGTCCAGGTACTCCAGAAGGTTGGAGCCTACCAGATCGGCGGGGGAGTATCCGACAATCCGCTCCGCCGAGTCGCTGACGTAGGTGATCGTGCCGTCGGGGGAGAGGATGGTCACGAGATCCGACGAGTTCTGCACCAGCGAGCGGAAC
Source organism: Gemmatimonadales bacterium (assembly GCA_045803245.1). GTDB lineage: Bacteria > Gemmatimonadota > Gemmatimonadetes > Gemmatimonadales > GWC2-71-9 > CAVVWJ01. The sequence goes on along the minus strand of JBJMPK010000007.1, from coordinate 1,720 downwards.
CGCCGCTCGCTCGAGGCCAGGGCGGCCTCCGCTTTCATCTTCTCGGCCCGCACCCGTTCCCGCTCCAGCGCGGCCTCGATGGCGGGGCCGATTCGCGCCAGGTTGCTCTTGAGCAGATAATCGGTGGCCCCCGCTTTCATGCAGCCGACTGCAGTCTCTTCATTGACCGAGCCCGTCACGATGAGAAAGGGGATGCTCGGGGCCCGGGCCCGGGCCAGAGAGAGCGCGGTCATCCCATCGAAGCGGGGAAGGGTATAGTCGGAGAGGATCAGGTCGGGGCGGAACTGGTCCAGCTCCTGGAGGAAGGCCTCCCGGCTGTCGACTCTCCGGGATAGGAACGGTATGCGGGCGCGCTCCAGCTCGTACTCGACGAGCTCGGCGTCCATCGGGACGTCCTCGAGGATCAGGATCCGAAGCGAGTTTTCGGGCATTCAGGCCGAATCAAACGTAGTGGCGCCTGCCTAGCGGGCCGACGCCTTTAATTTCAGGTAATCCGTGTGAGTGAAGTGTCGCTGTTGCATTTTGTAAGTCAAGCGGCTTTCGTAAAATACGGGTTTTGTCAATGTCCTGTGACCTGCCTCACAGCCGGCCGTTCCCCCGCGACGCCACATTGGCAGGTCTCCATCTAAAGCACCGATTGCCCCTCAGGAGCACTCATGCCGACTGAACAGTCGACCAGCAATGGTCGAAAGTCGAAGCGTCGCTCCGGCGCTCGACTGCCGATTGCCCAATCGGATACGCTCGATACCGACCAGCTGCTGGCGGTGCTGACGGCAATGCGGAAGGGCGATTTCTCGCTCAAGATGCCCGTCTCGCAGGTCGGTGTGGCTGGGAAGATCTCCGACACCCTGAACGATATCATCGATCTCAATCGGGAGACTGCTCAGGAGTTCGAGCGGGTGAGCCAGGCCGTCGGTAAGGAGGGGAAAATTACCCAGCGGGCCCACCTCCAGGGCGCGGCCGGAGCCTGGGCCGCCTCGGTGACCTCGGTCAACACCCTCATCGGAGATCTGGTCCAGCCCACCAGCGAGGTGGCGCGCGTCATCGGCGCCGTGGCCAAGGGAGATCTCTCCCAGACCATGTCGCTCGATATCGAAGGCCGGCCCCTCATGGGCGAGTTTCTCCGGATCGGCAAGACGGTCAACGCGATGGTGGACCAGCTCAGCTCCTTCGCATCGGAGGTCACCCGCGTCGCCCGCGAGGTGGGCACCGAAGGCAAGCTGGGCGGCCAGGCCCGGGTGAAGGGCGTCGGCGGCACCTGGAAGGATCTGACCGACAACGTCAACAGCATGGCGGGTAACCTCACGGCGCAGGTCCGCAATATCGCCCAGGTGACCACGGCGGTCGCCAACGGCGACCTCTCCAAGAAGATCACGGTCGACGTCAAAGGCGAGATCCTGGAGCTCAAGAACACCATCAACACCATGGTGGACCAGCTCAATTCGTTCGCATCGGAAGTCACCCGCGTCGCCCGTGAGGTCGGGACCGAAGGCAAGCTGGGCGGCCAGGCTCAGGTGAAGGGCGTCGGCGGCACCTGGAAGGACCTGACCGACAACGTCAACTCGATGGCGGGCAACCTGACCGCGCAGGTGCGCAACATCGCGGAAGTAACCACCGCGGTGGCGCGGGGTGAGCTGAACAAGAAGATCACGGTGGACGTGCAGGGCGAGATCCTCGAGCTCAAGAACACCATCAACACAATGGTCGAACAGCTGAACGG
>JBJMPK010000006.1:0-11133 GCA_045803245.1 Gemmatimonadales bacterium | reverse complement strand
GGCCGCCATAATATTGCCACGAGCCCTTTGTGGTGCTCATTGTGGGCGCTACCATCCCAAGCAGACAGAGTTCGAGGCGCTTTACCACAGAGGGCTCCGAGAACTCATTGAGTCCCCAGTGCAAGACGAAAAGCGATGATACAAGGAACCCTCTGTGGTGAAGCGCCTCGGTTGGCAGAGGCTCACCGCAACTGGGCGCCCCATACCAGGAGACAAGAGATGAAGCGCAGTCTTTTGATTGTTAGCGGAATATTGGCAGTGGCATCGCCCCTGGTGGCCCAGAGCCTCACCGGCGCCGGGGCGACTTTCCCCAATCCGATCTACACCAAGTGGTTCGACGCCTACAACAAGAAGACCGGCGTCAAGATCAACTACCAGTCGATCGGTTCCGGCGGCGGCATCCGCCAGTTCACCGAAGGCACCGTGGACTTCGGCGCCAGCGACGGCCCGATGAACGAGTCGCAGATCCAGGCGGTGAGCGGAAATGTGCTCCACGTACCCACCGTGCTCGGCGCGGTGGCGGTGACCTACAATCTCCCCACGCTGGGTGACACCAAGCTCAAGTTCGACGGCAACCTGCTGGTCGACATCTTCATGGGCCGGGTGACCAAGTGGAACGATCCGAAGATCGCGGCCCTCAACCCGGGCGTCAAACTACCGGATATCGATCTCATCGTGGTCCACCGCTCGGATGGCTCCGGAACCACGTACGTGTTCACCGATTACCTGAACAAGTTTTCCCGGGAATGGAAGGACAAGGTGGGGTACGCCACGTCGGTCAACTGGCCCACCGGTCTGGGCGGCAAAGGAAACGAGGGCGTTACCCAGCAGGTCAAGCAGACCGAAGGAGCGCTGGGTTACGTGGAGCTGATCTATGCCATATCCAACAATCTGCCCTATGCCCAAGTGAAGAACGCGGCCGGGAACTTCGTCACGCCGTCCCTCGAGTCGGTCACGGCTGCGGCTGCCGGTGCCAAACTCCCCAAGGATACCGATTTCCGGGTGTCGATCACCAATGCGCCCGGGGACCAGGCCTATCCGATCGCCTCCTTTACCTGGCTGCTGGTCAAAAAGGACAACAAGGACGCGGCCAAGGCCAAGCTCATTCGGGATTTCCTGACCTGGATGATCACTCCCGAAGCTCAGGGTATGGCGGCCGATCTGCATTACGCTCCGCTTCCCGCTCCGGTGGTGACGCTGGTTCAGGCCCGTATCCCGACCCTCAAAGCCGCAGGTAAGGCCATCGCGAGCAGGTAAAGGGAAAAGCCTAGCCGCAGATGAACGCAGATGAACGCAGATCGCTCCGGTGGGTCAGGAATATCCTCCTCAGCTGCTGGGTTTAAATGTTGATTTTTAACCGCACACCAACAGCCTACCGGCTCGAAATCTGCCAGGGGTGCTGTTGACCACAAATCCGGGAGCACGGAGTCTGGCGTGGAGCCGGAAATGACACGGGGTTATCCGCGTTCATCTGCGGCTAGGCATTTACCGATCTGTTTCCGTAAGCATGCGGCCGGTGCCACGAACGCCGGCCGTTTGCGTCTCATCCGGGGCGCCCCCACCGCAAATTGTTTGTGTTTCGATGTACTTCACCACAGAGGGCTCCATGTAATGACAGAGCTCAGTCTTACACTGCCAATCTCGATTTCAAGTGCTTTCACAACATCTTTGGGGCAGTGCAAGAGGAGCTTGTGCGTACTCGGTGCCCTCTGTGGGTGAAGCACCTCAGAAGGACGAGTCTCACCGTAATCGGTGCCCGCGACACCCGTTTGCGCGTTAGGTAAGGGCGATGCAGTTTGGTTCTGACGGGAATCGCTCTGGATTCGCTTGGAACTGCGGTGAGTCATTTTGGGGAGAAGACATGTCTCGAGCCACTTTGCTCTCGATCGGCGGTGTCGCCCTTATCGCGTGCGGAGGAGGCGATCGCGTGCCCGGTGGCGACGAGAACAGCCGGTCGGCCACCACCGGCTCCGCGGCGCTCACCGGCGCCGGCGCCACCTTCCCGGCCCCGCTCTACACCAAGTGGTTCGACTCATACGCCCGCGAGACCGGGGTGCGCATCAACTATCAATCGATCGGGTCGGGCGGCGGCATCCGCCAGTTCACCGAAGGCACCGTGGACTTCGGGGCTTCCGACGCTCCCATGACCGACCAGCAGGTGGCCGCGGTCAAAGGAAACGTGCAGCACGTGCCGACGGTGCTCGGCGCGGTGGTGGTCACCTATAACCTTCCATCTTTAGGCAAGACACCGCTCCGCTTCGATGGACCCACGCTTGCGGCCATCTTTCTCGGCCGGATCCTCAAGTGGAGCGACCGGCGGCTGGCCGCGCTGAATCCCGGCGTGCGCTTACCGGATCAGGACATCATCGTGGTTCACCGGTCGGATGGCTCGGGTACGACGTACATCTTCACCGACTTTCTCTCCAAGATCTCACCCGACTGGAAGACCGGAGTCGGCCGAGCCACCTCGGTGGGGTGGCCCACCGGTCTGGGAGGGAAGGGCAACGAAGGAGTCACGCAGCAGGTCAAGCAGACCGAGGCTGCCATCGGGTATGTCGAGCTGATCTATGCCATCTCGAATGGTCTGCCTTCGGGTCTCATCAAGAATGCCGGCGGAAATTTCATCGAGGCTACGCTCAAGAGCGTGTCGGCGGCTGCGGCCGGCGCGAAGATCGGGCCTGAGTCCGATTTCCGGGTGTCGATCACCAACGCGGCCGGCGGGGATTCCTATCCGATATCATCCTTTACCTGGATCCTGGCCCATAAAGAAAATCCCGATACCGCAAAGGCGGCTGTGCTGCACCGGTTTCTGATCTGGATGCTCAAACCCGAGGCGCAGCGGATGGCCGCCGACCTGCACTACGCACCGCTCCCGGTTCCGGTGATCGAGACCCTTCAACGCAAGCTGGGCTCGTAAGACTGCATTGCCGTGACCGATTCGTTACACAGCCGTGACTATCTGCGAAACTGCGGGGTCTAGACTCCCAAGATGAGTGTCATCAGCCCGAGAGAGCTGGCCACCCCATTGCGTAGTATCTCGCTGGAGCGAGTCAACTACGGCGACCGGGTCTTCAAGCTGCTCCTCACACTGGCCGCCCTCGCCGTTCCGGTGCTTCTCGGCTTCCTGGTTTACGAGCTCTGGAGTGGCGCCGAGCTGGCCATCGCGCGATTCGGATTTGACTTCATCACCACCAGCACCTGGGATCCGGTCGCCGAACAGTTCGGCGCCTTTCCTTTGATCTTCGGCACCCTGCTCTCGTCCTTGATCGCGCTGGTCATCGCGGTTCCGCTCTCCCTGGGCGTCGCCATCTACCTCACCGAGTTCGCGCCCAAATCTATCCGGCAGCCGGTTGCCTTCCTGATCAGTCTGCTGGCGGCGATTCCGAGCGTGGTGTACGGGCTCTGGGGGATCTTCGTGCTGATCCCGGCCCTCAAGACCACGGCTTTTCCGTTCCTGCGAAAGCTCTTCGGCTTTCTGCCGCTGTTTCAGGGTCCGATCTATGGCCCCTCGATGCTGGCCGCGGGAATCATTCTCGCGATCATGATCATGCCGTACGTGATGTCGGTCGCGCGCGAAGTGCTTCTCGCCGTCCCGAACACGCAACGCGAGGCTGCGCTGGCGCTCGGTGCCACCCGGTGGGAAGCGGTCATTACGGCGGTGCTGCCGTACGCCCGCTCCGGCGTGATCGGCGCCATCATCCTCGGGCTCGGCCGTGCGCTGGGCGAGACGATGGCGGTTACCATGCTGATCGGCAACCGGCACGAGATCGCAGCGTCGTTGTTCGCTCCGGGCTACACCATGGCCGCCGCGATCGCGAACGAGTTTTCCGAGGCGGTCGGTGATATTCATCTCTCCGCCCTCGCCTACGTCGCGTTCCTCCTCTTTGTCGTTACCGTGCTGGTAAATGCCGGAGCCCGGCTCCTGATCTGGCGGGTGGCGCGAGGCTCCGGCGCCGGAAGCAGCGCGCTGTGAACCGCCGCATCCTTCGGCGGGTCTTCAGCAATTTCATGGTCGGACTGATGATCGGGGCAGTGATCGTGGCCTTGATCCCCCTCTTCTTCATCTTGCTGAACCTGGTGCTCAAGGGCGCCGGCAGCCTTTCGCTCGACTTCTTTACCAAGACTCCCGCGCCGGCCGGCGAAACCGGCGGGGGAGTGGTTCACGCCATCGTCGGTACCCTCCTTATCGTCGGCATGGCGGCGATCATCGGCCTGCCGCTCGGCATCGGCGCCGGGGTCTACTGCGCCGAGTATCCCAGCAGCCGGCTGACCTGGGTCACCCGCTTCGTGGCGGACGTGATGAACGGAACCCCATCTATCGTGGTGGGAGTGTTCGCCTGGGCCTGGATCGTGGCCCGGCAGAAACACTTTTCGGCCCTGGCCGGGAGCGTGGCGCTGGCTCTGCTGATGATTCCGATGGTGCTCCGAACCACTGAAGAGATGATCAAGCTGGTGCCGAATTCGCTACGGGAAGCGGCGTTGGCGCTGGGGTATCCCCGCTGGCGTACCAGTCTCTCGGTCGTCATCCGGACCACACTGCCCGGCATCATGACCGGCGCCCTGCTGGCGATAGCCCGGATCGCGGGGGAGACCGCGCCGCTCCTCTTCACCGCGCTGGGCAGCCAGTACCTGAGCTTCGATCTCGACCAGCCCATGGCGGCGCTGCCGCTCACCGTGTTCAACTACGCCACCGGGCCCTACGAGGAGTGGCACCAGTACGCCTGGGCTGCCGCCCTGGTGCTGATCATGGTGGTCTTCGTCCTTAGTCTCGGCGCCCGGTTGGCGATCCGGAAACGGTTGACCGTCAATGGTTGAGCCCGCTCTGAGCCGCCGCTCCGACGTGGGAGGCGCCCAGCTCCATCATCCCGCGGTCGATACGCCCCAAGGCCAACCGCGTCTGATGACGGATAAGCTCACCGCGATGTATGGCAAGTTCACCGCGGTAAAAGGGGTATCGCTCGCCTTTCCCGGCAATCGGGTCCATGCGCTGATCGGACCATCCGGCTGTGGCAAGTCCACCTTTCTGCGCACGCTCAACCGGATGCACGAGCTATCGGAGCACGGCTGGATCACCGGCCGGGTCCTGCTCGACGGTGAGGACATTTACGCGCCCCGGGTGAACGTGATGCAGCTGCGACGCCGGGTTGGGATGGTGTTCCAAAGCCCCACCCCGTTTCCAACGATGTCGATCTACGACAACGTGGCCGCGGGACTCCGGGTCGACCGGCGCTTGCCCCGCGTAGAGCTGGACGCGGTGGTCGAGCGGGCGCTGCAGCAGGCGGCGCTCTGGGAGGAGGTCAAGGACCGGCTCAAGACCAGCGCGATGGCTCTCTCCGGAGGCCAGCAACAGCGGCTCTGCCTGGCGCGGACAATCGCGCCTTCTCCCGATGTGATCCTGCTGGATGAGCCCACGGCATCACTCGACCCACAGGGCACGCAGCGGATCGAAGAGCTGCTGTTCGAGCTCAAGCGTGCCTTCACCATCGTGATCGTGACGCACAACATGCAGCAGGCGGCCCGAGTTTCCGACACCACCACTTTTTTCTATCTCGGCACCATGGTCGAGACCGGGCCCACCAGGCAGATCTTTACCGCGCCCCGGAACGAGCAGACCGAGGCCTATATCACCGGAAGGTTCGGATGAGCACTATTCTTCGGCCTATGCCATTTACGCCGTCGTTGCGACCGACCCTGGCGCCGAGGCCGCCGGCAGCGCCCCCCGGCAGCCGGGAGACCCCCTCGATCGATGTGCGGGGCTTCGACTTCTCATATGGTCCGCGCCAGGTGCTTCGCAATCTGAGCTTCGTGATCGAGCGCCGGTCGGTGACGGCGATCATCGGACCCTCGGGGTGCGGCAAATCCACCTTTCTTCGCTCGATCAACCGGCTCAACGACCTCATTCCGGGTACCCGGCACGGGGGGGAGATTCTGGTCGAGGGCACCCCGATCTACGCGCCGGGAACCGATCTGGTTGCCTTGCGGCAGCGGGTGGGAATGGTATTCCAGCGACCCAATCCGTTTCCCAAGACCATTTTCGACAATGTGGCTTACGGCCCCGCGCTGAACGCGCTGGTGAGCCGGCGGGATCTTCCGGACCTGGTGGAACGCTGCCTCAGGCAGGCTGCGTTGTGGGATGAGGTGAAGGACCGGCTGGAGGAGCCCGGCACCGGCCTTTCCGGCGGCCAGCAGCAGCGCCTCTGCATCGCACGGGCCCTGGGGAATCAGCCCGAGGTGCTGCTCATGGATGAGCCCTGCTCGGCTCTGGATCCGATTGCCACGCAGAAGGTCGAGGAGCTCATCTTCGAATTGAAGCAGCAATACACCATTGTGATCGTGACCCATAACATGCAGCAGGCGGCCCGGGTGGCGGATTTCACCGGGTTCTTCGATCGCGGCGAGCTGATCGAGTTCGACGAGACCGAGCGGCTGTTCACCAAACCGGCTCACGAGCGCACCGAAGCGTACATCACGGGGAGGTTCGGATGAGCGTGGACGTTCACCGCCATTTTCACGACGAGCTGAGCCACGTAAAGGTGCGCCTGCTCACCATGTCGGGTGAAGCGGAAGCGGCGCTCGGCCTGGCCGTGGAGGCGCTGCTGGAAAGGGATAGCGAGAAAGCCGGCCACGTGATTGCCGGCGACCGGGTCATCGATGCGATGGAGGTGGAGATCGAAGAGCAATGCATCAATCTGCTGGCACTTCAGCAGCCGATGGCGCGCGACCTCCGCATGCTGACGTCGGCATTGAAAATCGCCAACGACCTGGAGCGGGTGGGCGACCACGCGGTCAACATCGCCCAATCCGCCGAACGGCTCAATCAGAGCCGCCCGATCGCGCCGGAGCCGGAAATCATCGAGATGGCGCGGCTTGCCCGGGACATGCTGTCCGATGCGCTGGAGGCGTTCATCCGGGGCGATGCGGCGGCCGGACGGGAAGTCTGCTTACGCGATGATAAAGTGGACGCGCTGCACCGATCGGTCTTTCGGATCCTCATCACCCATATGATGGAAGATCCTCACACCATCGGCTCCGGAATGGAGCTGTTTCTGGTGAGCCGTAACCTGGAGCGGGTGGCCGACCTCGCCACCAACATCGGGGAGGACGTCGTCTTTCTGGTGGAAGGCCGTTCGATCAAACACCACGCGGAGGATCGGGGCGAGGCCCGCGGAGCTGGAGCGCCTTCCAGGAGATAGGCCACACCATCAAAGGAAGAGCGCTCATTTGGCAAAAGCAATTGGCCGCAGATAAGCGCAGATGAACGCAGATCGGACAGAGTTGCCACGGATGAACAGGGATCAAAAGCACGGATAACTTTGTTCAACAGCACACCAGAGCAGTTTGATTCTAGAGTACCTGCTCAGCGGGTATGCTTTATCCGCGTTTATCTGCGTTCATCTGCGGCTAAACACGATTAGGTGATTATTCTCCGTAAGGGATCCAGATGTTCTTGACCTGAGTGGCCTGCTCCAGAAACTCCTCGCCCGCACCCAGCTTCACATCGGTCCATTTACGGCTCTTGCCGTGATCCACCCAGGTCCGCTTCATGTTGCCGGCCGAGAGACGCTCCACTTCCGCTGAACCGTCCTCGGTTCCGAAGTACCAGATCCCATCGACATCGTCATGCGCCGCCAGCACCCGCGCCAGCTCGTCCCGGTCGCCGGTGACGATGTTTATGACTCCACCAGGTACATCGGACGTGTCGAGTACCTGGTACAAGTCGGTGGCGGCGAGTGGAGCCGGCGACGAGGGCACCGCCACGACGGTGTTTCCCATGGCAATTGGCGGCAGAACGGCAGACACGAAGCCGAGCAGGGGCCAGATGTCGGGGCAGACCACCGCGAGCACGCCTACCGGCTCGGGCATGGCCAGTGTCACGTTCCGATATGGGGTGTGATGCACCTGGCCGTCGTACTTGTCGGCCCAGGCGGCGTAGGTGTAGATCCGCTCGATCGTGAGGGCCACCTCCCGTTCGGCTGCCGCCGCATCGCCCGACATCGTAGCTAGCCGGCCGGCGAGCTCCTCCGATCGGGCTGCCAGGTTTTCGGCCAGATAGTAGAGCACCTGTGAGCGGTTGTGCGCGGTAGCGTGGGCCCAGCCCGACGCCTGGTGCGCCGCCTCCACGGCATTCCGGATGTCCTTGCGATTGCCCTGTCCTACTTCGCCAATCCGCGTTCCGGCCGCATCGAGCACCGGAAGACTGTAGCCCGAATCCGGGCGCACCTGCTTGCCGGCGATGTAGAGCTTCGGGGTGCGGTCGATCGGGGGGAGGGCGGTAGATGAAGCGGCGGAATGCGCTTTCGCGCGCACACGGATTTCCGGAACCCCAGTTCCGCCTTTTCCGCCTTCTTTCATTCCGCCTCTTTTACTTCCGCTCCTTCCGCCTTCTTTCCGTCCGCTCCTTCCGCCTTCCTCTGTATCCCAGATCCAGCGGACATACTCGCGGAGCCCCTCGGGTCCCCCTTCCCGCCCGAATCCGCTCTCGCGATATCCACCGAATCCGCTGGCGGCGTCGAAGACGTTGGTGCAGTTGATCCAGACCGTTCCGGCCTTGAGCTTAGGGGCCACGTCCAACGCCAGGTTGATGTTCTCACTCCAGAGGCTTGCTGCAAGACCGTAGCGGGTGTTGTTGGCCAGCTCGACCGCTTCGCTCGGCGTCCGAAAGGTCATGAGCACCACGACCGGACCGAAGATCTCCACCTGGGCCACCGTCGCCGCCGGTGAGACCTCGGTCAGAAGCGTCGGAGGGTAGAACCAGCCCTCCTGCGGACAGCTCCACGAGGGCTGCCAAAGTGTGGCACCCTCTTCCTCGCCCCGGCGCACCAGGTCCTGAATCTTCTCCAGCTGGACCGGAGCGATGATGGCGCCCATATCCACGGCCTTGTCGAGCGGGTTCCCTACCCTGAGCGTCTCCATCCGCGCCTTGAGCTTTCCGACCAGCCGCTCCGCCACTCCTTCCTGAACCAGTATGCGCGACCCGGCACAGCACACCTGTCCCTGGTTGAACCAGATGGCGTCCACCACGCCCTCGACTACGCTGTCGAGATCGGCATCGGAGAACACGATGAAGGGCGATTTACCGCCCAGCTCCAAGGAGAGCTTTTTGCCGCTTCCGGCAGTCGCGGTCCGGATGAGCCGCCCCACCTCCGTCGATCCGGTGAACGCAATCTTGTCCACGCCCGGGTGGGTCACGAGAGCCTCACCGGCGCGGCCGTCGCCGGTGATGACGTTCACCACCCCGGCCGGAAGCCCGACCTCGGTGCACAGCTCGCCGAACCGCAGCGCGGTGAGGGACGTGAACTCCGCCGGCTTGAGCACCACCGTGTTTCCGGTCGCGAGGGCGGGCGCGATCTTCCAGGCCAGCATGAGCAGCGGAAAGTTCCAGGGAATGATCTGTCCGATGACGCCTACCGGCACGCGGTCGGGCAGCTCCTGCTCCATGAGCTGGGCCCAGCCGGCGTGATAGGAGAAGTGCCGGGCCACAAGTGGAATGTCGATGTCCCGCGACTCGCGAATCGGTTTCCCGTTGTCGAGCGACTCGAGGACCGCGAAGAGCCGGCTATGCTTCTGGATCTGCCGGGCGAGCGCGTAGAGGTAGCGCGCTCTAGCATGCCCTCCCAGCGCCCACCAATCCGGCTGGGCCTTCCGGGCTGCCTTCACTGCACGGTCGACTTCGGCAGGACTCGCCTGCGACAGTGTGGCCAGCGGCTTGCCGGTAGCGGGATTGAGGGTCTCGAAAGTATCACTGCCCGGCTTGATCCACCCGCCGCCGATGAAAAGCCCGAAGCGCCGGCTGTGCGCCTCGAGCCATTGCAGTGCCGGACCAGCGGCTTCGGGTGCTGGCCCGTATTCCATCGATTGGAAGATCTCGGGGACTGATGCCATAGATCGCAGAGTTGTCATCCTGAGCGAAGCGAAGGAGCCATGACTCAGCTCCGCCCCTTCGCTCCGCTCAGGGTGACAGGGTCCTCATGCCGTGGGATGTCGATGTGAGGCCGAATACCGGCCGGTGACGAAGTGCTCCAGCTGGCGCTCGATGTCGGCGAGGAGTGAGCTCGCGCCGAAGCGGAACAGGTCGGGACGGAGCCAGCGGTCGCCCAGCTCATCTTTCACCAGCGCCAGCCAGTCAAGCGCCTCTCGGGCGGTGCGTATCCCGCCTGCAGCCTTGAGACCGACGAAGTGGCCAGCACGCTCCCGGTAGTCTCGAATCGCCCGGGCCATCACCAGGCCGACTGGAGGCGTGGCGTTAACGCTCTCCTTGCCGGTCGATGTCTTGATGAAATCGGCTCCCGCCATCATGCACACCAGGCTGGCGCGGGCCACGTTGCGCAGAGTGCCGAGCTCACCGGTGGCGAGGATGGTCTTGATATGGGCGTCCCCGCACGCTTCACGCATGGCGCACACCTCGTCGTACAAGGCGGTCCAGTTCTCCGTGAGCACATGCGCCCGGGTGATCACGACGTCGATCTCTTCCGCCCCCGCAGCAACCGAGGCCCGGATCTCGGCGAGGCGCTGCTCGAACGGTGTGAGGCCGGCGGGGAAACCGGTGGAGACTGCCGCGACGGGGATGCCGGAACCCTCGAGTGCTGCCAGCGCGGTCGGCACGAGACCGTGATACACGCACACTGCCGCCACCCGGATGGGAAGCTGCTCCGCCTCCATGGCCTGGAGTAGGTCAGCCCGCACTGGCCGTCGCGCTTTGGCGCAAAGCCGGCGGATCCGCCCCGGCGTATCGTCGCCGGCGAGCGAGGTCAGGTCCATCAGGGTCACGGCGCGCAGCAGCCATGCCGCCTGCCACTCTCTCTTGACCGTGCGCCGGGTACGGAGCGTGGCCGCCCGCCGTTCGACCGCACTGCGATTAACCCGGACTTCCTCCACCCAGTCGAGCTCGAGGGGTATTCCAGGATTCCGGGGCGCAACCGGCACGTCGAACGGCGCGGCGGGAGATGGTGAGACGGTACCGTGTTTGGGGGCGTCGGGCATGACGGAACTTATCGGGAAGGCGGGAAGGCGGTAAGGCGGTCGGTCGGTCGGTCGGTCGGTCGGTCGGTCGGTCGGTCGGTCGGTCGGTCGGTCGGTCAGAAAATGATAAGACCCTTCAGATTTCGGTACCACAACCTTCTGCATGTGATGTAG
>JBJMPK010000122.1:0-65397 GCA_045803245.1 Gemmatimonadales bacterium | reverse complement strand
GGCCCATCACCGACAACAGCATGACCCTCTCGTGCAGCACCTTGTTGTGCTTGAGATGATGCAGCAGGACCGGCGGGGCACCGCCCGATACTGATGTCAGAAACACTGCGATGCCGGGGACCCGGGTGGGCTTGCGGCGGGAGATATCGGTCAGGAACAGCTCCAGCGGTAGTGTGTTCTCGCGGACGATCTCGGAGAGCCGGGCCCTGCCTTTCTTCCAGGTGGACATCAGCAGGTATATCCCCGCGGCCACCGTGATCGGGAACCAGCCGCCATCGGGAATCTTGAAGAGGTTGGTGATAAAGAACGCCAGGTCTACCATCAAGAACAGCCCGCCGACCAGACCGAGTTTCCACAGGCTCCACTTCCAATGATTTCGTGCCACCACCAGGAGCAGAACCGTCGTGGTTGCCATTGTGCCGGTAACGGCGACACCGTAGGTCGCGGCCAGATTACTGGAGGACTGGAATGCGAGCACCAGACCGATGCATGCCAGCCAGAGGGCGTTATTGACCTGCGGGATGTAGATCTGGCCGATCTTGCTGCTCGAGGTATGGACGATATTCATGCGAGGCGAATAGCCCAGCTGCACCGCCTGGCGGGTGAGCGAAAAAGCGCCCGATATCAAGGCCTGAGAGGCAACGATGGCCGCTGCAGTTGCAATTCCCACCATCGGGTACAGCGCCCAGCTCGGTACCAGCGCGTAGAAGGGGTTCTGCGCGGCGCCAGGCGACTCCAGCACGATGGCACCCTGGCCGAAGTAGTTGAGCGCCAACGCGGGAAGCACGGCGACATACCAGGCCACCCGTATCGGCCGCTTCCCGTAATGCCCCATGTCGGCGTACAGCGCCTCCGCGCCGGTGACAACCAACACAACGGCGCTCAAGACCTTGAATCCCTGCCAGCCTTCCCGCCACAGAAAGTGGGCGGCATACCAGGGATTGAGCGCCGCCAGGACGGAAGGATGCCGCATGATTCCCATCACACCGAGTACCGCGATGCAGATGAACCAGATGCTGGTTACCGGACCGAAAATGGTCCCAATGCCGGCCGTGCCTCGACGTTGCACCGCGAACAGGGCTGAAATGATCAGCACCGCGATCGGCACGATCCACTGTTGGAGCGCGGGCGTCGCCACCGCGAGCCCCTCCACCGCCCCCAGAACCGAAATGGCCGGGGTGATGATGCCATCCCCATAGAGCAATGCCGCCCCGAACAGTCCGATCGCCACGAGCCAGCGGTATTTACCGGAAGGGCGGGCGTCACCGTGCGGCCGGACCAGCGCGAGCAGCGCGAGAATACCACCCTCGCCTTGATTGTCTGCCCGCATCACCACACTGAGATATTTGAACGTGACGATGAAGTTCAGCGACCAGAAAATGAGCGACAGCACCCCCAGCACATTGGGCTTGGTGACCGGGACCCCGTGAGGCCCGATGAAACATTCCTTCAGGGCGTAGAGTGGGCTGGTACCGATGTCGCCGTATACGACGCCGATGGCCCCCAGCGCCATGAGGGCGAGATGCTTACCGGTTGGCGATGCCTTGGGATCCGCCGACACCTATGAAGCCCTCGCCCGGGAGAGCCTTCGCTGGTCGAGCAGGGCCACGGCGAACGTGGCGGCTATAATGACGCCCGAGGCCACGCACCACCGGCAAATGGCGTGGATGACGAACAGTTCCAGGTAAGTCAGATATATCGTAAGGCACACACCGACTCCCGCGAGGAGAGCGAGCGCCGTGGCGGGCCAGCGCTGCAATGCTCGCTGGGGGTGCAACGAGACCAAACTCAACACCAGGAGGGTCGCGTAGCCGGCAACGCCGATCAAGGAGATCTCCAGCCCGCCCAGCCGGCTCCATGGACTCAGCTGCACCGTCTCACAGCCGCCGGTCCCGCAAGCCAGCGTACCGATCTTGCCGATCTTGTAGAGATAGAGATAAGCGGAGATGAAAAGACCCGCGAGGCTCAACACCGCCGCGCTCATCCGATAGATCATTGGGGGCGGCGGGGCGCCAGAGAGTCCACCAACCGGGTTATGGCGTCTGAATCGAAGCGACCCTGATAGAGTCTGTTGCCCACCAGGAGAGTCGGCGTCGAGCTCACTCCGAGCCGAATTCCCTCATCCTGGCTGGCTTGAATCCGGCCGGCATACTTCCCGGAGCTCATACACGCGTCGTACCGTCCGAGATCCAGTCCGCTTTCCTTGGCGTACCGCCGGAAAATCGGGCCGGCGTCCCGGGCCGCCGCCCAGTCCGATTGACCCTCATAGATCCGTTCGTGCTGCTGCCAGTATTTGCCTTGCTCGTCGGCACAGGCCGCCGAGTGCGCCGCCAACCGGGAGAACGAATGCTGCTGCAGGGGAAAGTCGCGATAGCGCCAGCGGAGTCGGCCGGTCTTGATCAGCCGTTCTTCGATGGTGGGCATCTGCAGGGTGGCAAAGGTCTGGCAGAAGGGACACTGGTAATCGGCGAACTCGGTGATCTCAACCGGAGCATCGGCCGAGCCTTTTACGTAACCGTGAAATCCCGAGGTGTCCGACGGCTGAACCGTGACATTGGCGGGGATGCTTACGGTGCGAGGCCTGCTGATGAGAAACCCCAGGACTCCAACTCCGATAATGGCCAGCACAGCGAACACGGCATAAAAGCGCTTCATTCCGGTCGGCTTGGCCGCCATGGCTCATCATCCTCTGGTTCGTCAGGCAGAAAGGAGTCTTGCCGCGCCTCTTCCACGATGCGGCGGTTGTCGGCGATTTCGGGGGTATCGTAGGTGGAGCGGACCTCGTAGTGGAACAGCTCACTCCGCGCATCGCCCATCAAGCGAAGCAGTTCCGGACCGGCCCTGAGCAGTTGGCCATTGCGGTCCAGCTCCTGGATGCGGGCTGCCAGCGCCCGCAGCAGTGCCGCAAGCCGCTCGGCCCGCTCCTTTCCATACACCTCGTCATGCTCAGCCATAGAAACACCTGGAAGGCAGCCGCCGCCTTCGGTCAAGTTCATGCTAATCCGGCCGGTAAAGATAATGAGTCGGGAGTCGAGCGTCGGCAGTCGCCAGCTTGGAGTTAAGCTCCCAAGTCTTTGCACCAAAAGGTGCAATCGGTTATGTTTAGCGCAGTGAAATTGAGCAACCGCACACTGTTAGATAAGGACGGTGCATGACCAAGAAGAAGACCCGCACAACCGCCGAGGCGGCTTCGTTCGCCCAGGCGCGTGACGAGCTGTTCAGCCATATTCTCCGCTGTGGCGTCATCGAGGCCCTGCCGGAGCACCAGAAGGACTGGTTTGACGATACCATGGGGTACATTGCCGACCGGTACGAGGATTTGGCGGGAGAAGAGTTAGGCCAGCTTCGGATCCTGGGCGAGCGCTATTGCCAACCGGTACGCCGGGTGGTCGAGTCCGGCGCAGCCTGAACTGCCGCAGCGGAAGATGGAAGACGAAACGCCCCGGGAGCCTTCGGGGCGTTCTTATTGGGGCCAGCCGGCGGGAAACTTCCGCCATCGATATCCCGCCGCGACTCTCACTCCCCCGCCGACGCCGCCCTCCGCGAACCAGCCCGACCTTCCTCCGGGGCGCTCCTCGATCCCCAGCGTCACTACCAGATAGCCGCGACTCACCGGCCCACCCACCGCAGCCAGGCCTCCGCCGAAGTAAGCTCCCCAACCGCGCCGCAGCACCGGGCTCAGGAGGAAGTGGCCCAGCACCTCACCCCGCCAGGCAAACGCTCCGTCGCTGACACCGGCGCCGAATGCGGCGGAAATCCGGGTTCTGCCGGAAGGGCGGAGGGCACCGTAGGGTCCTGCGACAAGAAGCGCGGGGTCCGACGAGGCGGCCACCGCTTCAATACCGATCTCCCGGACCTGCTGCGCGGCCCCTTGAGCGGCTCCCCCAATAGCCCAGGCCGTTGCGATCACTTCACTCCAGGGAAAGCGCATAGGTGATCGCGATGTCGGGTGCCAGAGAATGAACCACCGAACAATACTTCTCCAACGACAGATCGATGGCTCGACGCGCCTTGGCCGGGTCGAGTCCCACTCCCCCCAGGCGGTAGTCGAAATGGATCGAGACATAGCGACGGGGCTCCTCCTCCCGCCGGACTCCCTCGATCTCGATCCGGAGGGCAGCCAGCTTGATTCGCATCTTCTCCAGGATCACGACCACGTCAGATGCGGTGCAGGCCGCTGCCGCCAGCAAGAGGGTCAACATGGGTCCCGGGCCGGCGGCGTTGTCGCCGTCGACGGTCATGGTCGGCCCATCGGGTGAGCCGGCCGAAAAGCGGAGCCCCTCCTGCCAGGTGAGAATCGCCCGCTTCGTCTCTCGCGCCACGTTACTCTCCCACCCTTCGCCCGGCCCGGGGCGCCACCTTGTAGTAGTCCCAGATGGCGTAAATGGCGATCGCGCCCGTGGCCCAGGCCATCGGCCTCAGGAGGGGAGAGTCGAGGAGGAATGCCACCAGGGTGAGGACCTGGGCGACGGTCACGGCCTTGCCACCGGGGCGGGCAGGAATGGCCCTGGGCCGGTGGGAAAGGTAGGTGCTGACGAATGCGACCGTGGCCACCGCGTCGCGCAGCAGGACCGCCGCCACTTCGTACAGCTCCAGCCGTCCGGAGAACGCCACCACGCCGAAGGCGCATGCCATGAACAGCTTATCCGCAATGGGATCGACGACGGGACCCAGAGCCGAGCTGCCGAAGCGGCGCGCGACCGGTCCGTCGAGGAGGTCGCTGGCGGCACAGGCGCCAAGAATGCCCAACCGCCAATCGGGGCTCGATACCAGAACGAACGCCAACGCCAACGGTATCCGGATGAAGCTGACCACGTCAGCCGGCTTCAGGTGCCGGCGGCCTTGCTCGCCCCTCCGACCAGAACTAGCTTCGGACACGCTGTTCCCTCACTGAACGTGAGCGTACAAGATACCCAGGTCCTTCCTCCGGCTCTCCATCACATCGTGACCTTGGCTCCCTCATGATGCTCGACACGGCGGTCATTCCGTGTGGGGGTCTGGGCACCCGGCTTCATCCGATTACCCGCTGGCTGCCGAAAGAGATGCTTCCGGTTGGACTGAAGCCGGTACTGTACTGGACCCTGGATGAGGCAGCCGATGCCGGGTTACTGCGGGCCATCATCATCACCAATCCCCATAAGCCGATGCTCGAGGCGGTCGCCCGGAACTACCAGGGGCCGCTCGAGCTGGAGTTCGTGCCCCAGGACCATCCCCGTGGCCTCGGCGATGCGTTCCTGAGGGCGCGGGACCAGCTCGCGGGTTCCCCCTTTGTGGCGCTGCTTCCCGACAACCTGTTTCAAGGACCCAACCCTACGGTTCCCCTGCTCGCCACCTATCGGAAGACCGGCTTGGCCACGGTCCTTCTCGCCGAGATCGAGCGCAAGACCGCGGGCTCGAAAGGCGCGACGGGCAGAGCCTCGGTTCGCAACGCGCCGGACGGCACCCTGCGGGTTACGGCCGTGGCAGACAAGGGAGCGGGTCGGTTCGATACCGCGGGCGATCAGGTGGCCGTGACCCCGATCGGCCGGATGGCATTTCCGGGAGACATCCTGAATGAGTTCGAGGAGGTGGGGCGCGGACTGGGACCCGGCGTCGAGCTCGACGACGTTCCGGTGATGCAGCGCCTGGCCCGGCGCGATGCGCTGGCGGGTGCGATCAGCCCCGCCATGTTTTTCGACGTCGGGGTTCCGGAAGGCTACCGGGAAGCGGTGGCCAAGTTCCCCGCTCGAGCCTGATCGAAAGCGGAGTCTTCGTGAGCGCCACGTTCAATCACCAGCTACTCGAGCTCACCTCGGTGGATCCTGTCAAACTCCGGGACACCGATACGCTGGCCGCCCTGTTGGTCTCCGCCGCGGGTGCAGCCGGTATGCCCTCGCTGGGACCCCCGGTAGTGCGCGAGGGTGCCGGCGGTATCGCAGTCGCTCTGCTCTGCCTCGAGGGCCACATCGTGCTGCATGGCGCGCCTGCAGAAGGGATCTGCCTGGTCGAGATTATCGCCCGAGCGCCCGCGAACGTCAGCAAAGGAATCGATGTGATCAACCGGCGATTGGCGAGCTGAGCCCGGTACCCCGCACCACCCCTTCCGCCCGCTGGGACGGCTCGAGATACCGACTGGCGATCCGCAGGACCTGGTCCGCCGTGACCCTTCGGAATGCCGCACCCGGATTTTCCAGATCCTCGAGACCGTTGCCGATGAGCCATGCCTCGAGGATCTCGCCCGCCAGCGCGCTTCCACTCTGCCGCCCGACTTCCGCCTGGCCCGCCAGGTAGCTGATGGCTTGCCCCAGCTCGGAGGCACTGACCGGCTCGCGTGTGAACCGCTCCAGCTCCTGCAGCATGGCGGCCCGGGCCTCGGCCTCGCGGTCGGGCGACGTCGCGATGTACGTCACCAATGCCCCGGCTCGGCCCCGCTGCCAACTCGACGCAAGCACGGTATAGGCGAGAGACCGCCGGTCCCGCAGCGCCTCGAACATCCTTCCACCGAGCCCGCTCGCAACCGCAGCCCAGACTTCGGCCGCGAATCGGTCGGGATCACGCCGCTGGGGACCGGGAAAGATCATCGCGAGCGCCGCCTGGGCCTTTTCCCGGGTGACCACATTGGTGGAGCCCTCGGACCTGGTCACAGCCCAGGGAAGGTCCGACAGCGTTCGGTGGTCAGGCGCGTGACTCCGCTTTTGAAAGATACCGGCCAGGGTGGCCGCGGCCGACTCCGGCTCGATGTCTCCCACCGCAACCACGACCGGTCGGACCCCGAGCAGAGCGCGCTCGTGCCAGTTCCGCACCTCCGCCGCACCGATGTTGGCCAGTGTGTCGGGAAGGCCGCTTGCGGGTAGACCGTATCCGGCATTGCCGAATGCCGCCGAGAAGCCCAACTGAAACGGGTAACGAAACATGTCATCGGCAACCTGCTCGGCCTCCCGAATCATGAGCTCTCGCTCGGTGAGGACGTCGGCCTCGACCAGCCGCGGTGTGCTGAATACGGTGTCGATGAGAACCCCGGCCTCGCCCAGATGCTCGGAGAGCACCGTGGTGCCGAAGCCCAACCAGTCCGAGGCAACGCTGGCAGCCAGCGTGCCACCGAGGTGCTCGAACGCAAATGCCAGCTCTCCGGTGTCGAAAGCCCCAGCCCCACGCACAGAGCTTCGAACCACCAGGGCACCGAGACCGGCCGATTCCGGGGGATCGAACTCCGGCCGCGGTACGTACATCCCCAGGGTGGCCAGAGGAACGCCAGGCTTCTGTCGAACCAGAAGGTCCACTCCGGGAAGGGCGGTGTGGAACACCTCCGCTTCGCTGCGGCCGGCCAGACGGACCGGCCGTGGCACATCGATACGGGCGGGCGAAACCGAGGACGGTTTCCGCAGCGCCGAAACCGCGAAGCTCTGCTCCAGCAGCTGGGCATCCAGTTGGGGGCCGGCATTATCTGGCAGGTAAACCACGGCGGAAATGTCGTCCGGGTGGAGGTACCGGGCTGCCGCGGCGCGTAGCTCATCCGGCTCGACCCGCCCCAGGGCCTCGTACTCACGATCTAAGAACGACACGTGCTCCAGAGCCTCCGCCGAGGCCAGAGCGGCAGCCTTTCCTTCCATCGGTTCGAGCCGGCGAGCCCAGCGCGATTGGAGCAGCGTCCGCGCTCGCTCGAGCTCCCCGGCGTCTGGCCCCAAGAGGGTGAGCCGGGCGACGGACTCCGCGATGGCTTCGAGCGCGAGCGGCAGCCTCTCCGGGGCGAGGTCGGCCCCGATGCTGAAGACTCCCAGCTCCGTCGGCGTGTAATTATGGGCGGAGATCGACGTCACGATCCCCCGCTCGCGCAGCGCCCGGTAGAGCCAGCTCCCCCGGCCTGATCCTAGCACCGCGGCAGCGAGATCCAGGGCGGGTGCGTCCTGGTGAAGGGGCGGTACCGTACGCCAGCCCAGGACCAGCTCAGCCTGGCTGACGTCGCCCCGGAGGGTCCGGGCCCGGACTTCCCGATGGGGAGGCTCGTCCGGTGACGGATCCACTGCGCCAGGTGCGGCAGTCCACCCGACGTAGGCCGCCCGGCCCAGCTCCAACCCGCGGTCTGGGTCGATATCCCCCGCGATCGCCACAATGGTGCGCTCCGGGACATACCGTGAGCGATAATAGGACCAGACATCGTCGCGAGTCAGCCGGGCCAACTGGTCCTCCCGTCCAATGCGCCAGCGCCTGATCCGATGCCGGTCGAACATGACCTGGTGCAGGGTCTCGTGGGCCACGGCACTGGCCGTATCCAGCTTCCGTTTGGCCTCCTGAACGATGACCTGGAGCTCTCGGCGCAGCTCATCGGCATCGATAACCGAATGGCGCAGCGCATCGGCCTGGATATCCAGGGCCGTTTCGAGTCCCGACGATGGAAGCACGCTGAAATAGCTGGTGTGATCGTACCCGGTACCGGCGTTGAGATACCCCCCCGCGGCTTTGGTTTCCCGGGCAATCTGACCCACCCCGCGTCGAGCCGGTCCCGTGAAGAACATGTGCTCCAGCACGTGCGAAATACCGGTCCACCGGTCGGGTTCATCGAAGAACCCCGCCTTCACGTGGGTGACCACCGCCACGACCGGCGCGGAATGGTCCGGCTGAACCAGTAGAGTGAGGCCGTTGGGGAGAACTTCGCGGCGGACGCCCGCCGTCCAGACAGGTGAGAGGTGTGAGGTGAGCGGTGAGCGGGCGCTGGAAACGGTCATCGCAGTTCAATCCCTGTACTCGGAAAACAAGCGGGGAGTCCGAAATTTAACCGGGCCCCCCGCTCACCGCTCACGCCTTTGCAGCGCCGCTTACGTCTTATTGGACGATCCGAAGCACTCCCGCCTCCGCGCTGCCCCGAATGAAAGCCTCCGCATCGGTGGTAGGGATTACCACGCCGGTCTCCGCGTGACCGCGCCGGGCCAGGCTGGCCATGAAATCGCTGAGCGAGCCCTTGGCCCACTCCCGGTCGGCGGCCTTCATCTGCAGCAGGATTTCATCCCAGGTGCCCCGAATGCTGTGGCCGGCAAGGGTCATGATCAGGTGGGATTCGGCATGACCCGGCTTCTTCTGCATGGCATGGAGCTCACTCAGAAGGGTGCCGAACAGCTCGAGCTGGTGTGGGTCTCGGACACCCCCGTCTGCGTTTTGGGCCTCCACTTCGGCCAGCAGCATGTCGATCGAGTCAGGTTCACCGGCCACTTCGCCCAACCGCACCAACCAGGGAGCGAGCTCGGGATCCTCGTCCGGCAGCCGGTAGATGGTCTTCTTCAGCTCGATGTGACGCCAAATGCCCAGCTCGTCATAGTGATCCTCCGGCTGGGTCCGCTCGAGATGGTGGAGCGCGGCTTCGGTCTCGCCCCGATCGTAGAGCAGGTTGGCGAGGTAGATCCTGGCTTCACTGTAGGTCGCGTCGATTTCCAGCGCTCGTCGGAGCCAATAGAGCGAGCCGGCATCGTTGCCCAGCCGGTGCGACGCGTAGCCCAGGCAAGCAGCGGCGTCGGGCGATTCGGGATGGGCCGCGGCGGCTAGATCGAAGAAACGGTGCGCCGGCGCAACCAGCCCTTCCCGAAAGAGGGCCCGCCCGATCTGGAGCATGAGCTCGTGGTCGTCCTGAAACCCCAACTGCAGGATCCGCTCGACTGCCCGCATGGCGCCGGCCCGGTCTCCCAGCTTGAGCAGCGTCTCACCTAGACCGGCGAGTCCGTCTTCATGATCGGGATCGAGGGCAAGGGCCTGCTCGAAGCTGCGCCGCGCCCAGGCGAATTCCTCCCGTGCGAGGTGAGCATAGGCTCGGCCGATATGCAGTTCGACTGCGTGGGGATAAAGAGCGATGCCTTCCTTCAGGACGGTCAGGGCTTCATCGTAGCGGCCTTCATTGTAGAGGTGATGGGCTTGTTCGTCGAAGTCGTCGGAGCTGAAGAATGCGTCCGACATCGGCAGGGCCTCCCGCGACTGGTTACCGACAAACTATGAAATTGCGGTGAGCGGAGCAAGAGAATGGGCGCCATTTACATTGTATGTCATAGGGCGGCTTGCCGGAGGGCAGCGGCTGTCGGTCGGACCAACTCTCGTAGTGAGGTTTCGTCGTATGCGTTTCACCATCGCCGCGTTGCTCTTCCTCCTGGCGAACCCCGCCATGGGCCAACAGCCGGCGACCCCCTCCCGCCCCATCACCCTGCTCGACGCGATCAGCCAGGGCCGGCAGCATGGCGTGGAAGCAGCGATCGCCCGCCTGAACCTGCGGGCCGCCAACGCCCGCACCGCGGAGCGCCGGGCCGATCTTCTGCCCAACATCAGTGGCCAAGCCACGCTTACCCGGCAGACGCTCAACCTGGACGAATTCGGGATTCCGATAGCAACCGGCATCACCGATCCGTTCACGCTGTACCACCTGCAGATCCGGGCCTCGCAGACGGTGTTCGATGCCAGCGCCATCGCCCGGCTTCGAGCCGGCCGGGACACCGCGATAGCGGCCGGCCTCGACGCTCAAGCGGTGGGCGAGATCTCTGGTGCTGCGGCCGGCCTGGCCTATCTCCGGGTATTGAGCGCCGAGGCAACGGTTCGAGCCCGAACGGCGGATAGTGTGGTTGCCGCTGATCTGCTGAACCAGGCTCGCCAACTGGTAAGGGCCGGCGTGAATCCCGCCATCGACGCGACCCGCAGCGAGGTGAGCTTCGCGTCGGTCAGGACCCAGCTGGAGCTCTCGCGCAATACCGCCGGCCGGGCCGGACTGGATCTGGCTCGCGCGCTCGATCTTCCGTCCGGTACCCACCTTCAGCTGGCGGATTCGCTCGGATTGGCTCCCCTGGACATTCCCCGGCACCCCGACGAAGCGGCCCACTTTGCTCGCGAGCACCGAGCCGAGCTGGCGGCCGAGCGAGCCCGAACCGAGGCGGCACGCCGGAGCCTTCGCGCGATTCGATACGAGAACCTGCCCAACCTTTCGGTCAACGGCGCATACATCGAGAGTGGTCGCCGTACCAGCGACATCGCCGGTACCTATAACCTCCAGCTCCTTCTCAATGTGCCGATTCTGGACGGGTTTCGCCGGCAAAGCCGGTCGAGCGAGCAAAGTGCCAGGCTCGAAATCCAGGAGATCCGCGAGCGAGACCTCGCCAACCAGGTGGAGACCGAGGCTCGTCAGACGGTTCTGGACCTCTCCTCGGCGGAACAGCAGGTCGCGATTGCCGCCGACCGGATGCGGTTGGCGGAGCTCGAGCTGTCCGAAGCCCAGGAACGCTTCCGGGCGGGAGTCGCCGGTAGCGTGGAAACGACCAATGCCCAGAGCTCGGTGATCGCCGCGCGGGACGCGCTGATCCAGGCGAGGGTGAATTATGGCACCGCCCGCGTGAGCGCCTACCGCGCACTCGGTGTCATCGATCAGCTCCGGTAGCATCACCCCCGACCTCACGAGAGAATCGACCATGGCCACCGAGCCCGAACAGGAACCCTCCGCGCCAACTCCCCCGGCTGGCGGCGCGAGAAAGCGGCGGCTTCCGCTGCTGATTCTGGGGATACTCGTGATCGCCCTGGGAGGCTGGGCCATAAGCCGGTACCTCTATTCCCGGCACCACGTCTCCACCGACAACGCCCAGGTGGATGGCCACATCACCAACATCGCCCCCCGGATCTCGGCATTCATCGACCGGGTGATGGTGGATGACAATCAGCACGTGAGGATGGGTGATACGCTGGTCGTGCTCGATGACCGCGATCTCCGGGTAAAGCTCGAGCAGGCGGAAGCAGAGCTGCGAGATGCCGAGGCCGCCGTGGGTACCCGGGGCCGTGCGGGGCAGGCCGAGGCCCAGCTGCAGGCCACTCGGGCCCAGGCTGGATCGGTGGCGGCCTCGGTAACGGCGGCGGAATCGGCCTACAAGAAGGCGGCCGCGGACCTCGAGCGTTACCGGTCGCTGGCCGCACAAAAGATCATTTCGGCTCAGCAGCTCGATGCCGCGCAAGCGGCCTTCGATGCCGCGGCTGCGAACCTCGAGTCCGCCCGCAAGCAGGCGGTCGCAGCCGGCAGCCAGGTCTCCGCCTCGGGTGCGGCGCTCCGGAGCGCGGATGCGAGGCTGGCGGCGGCCCAAGCCGCGGTGGACAACGCCCGGCTCCAGCTCAGCTATGCTCGCCTTACGGCACCGACGAACGGGGTCATTGCTAAGCGCAACGCGGAAACCGGTGCCTTGGTCCAGCCAGGCCAGAGCCTGATGTCGATCGTGCCGGACAGCGATGTCTGGGTGACGGCCAACCTGAAGGAAACCCAACTCGCCAACATCCGGGTGGGAGATCCGGTCGAGTTCACGGTGGATGCATATCCCGGGCGCAAGTTCCGCGGCCGGGTGGAAAGTCTCAGTCCGGCAACGGGCGCCCGCTTCTCGCTGCTGCCGCCGGACAACGCCACCGGGAATTTCACTAAGGTGGTGCAGCGAATCCCCGTCAAGATCGCGGTAGACCGGTCGAGCGATCAGACGCATCCTCTCCGACCGGGTATGTCGGTCGACGTCGACATAGCAACGGCAGGAAGCCGTCAGTCCAACCCGACGAGCTCGGCCGCCGTTAAATGAACTAGGAAGCCACGGATGAACACGGATGGGCAACAGATCGTTCCTAGTCCAACGCTAGCCCCCCGAGCACGTCCAAAGCGAAGGCTTTGGAGGGTGTTTTTTTAATACGTTGTCGAATAGAAGGCGTTTGAACTGAGGCCGCGGCCCAAAGTTCAGAGCCAGGCCAACCCTCGAGAACCGTGGCACGCAGATAGTTCAAAACCTGTGCTTCATGGCTCGGATGCAGCCTGGGGCAGGCCTTGGCTTCCACTAAAACGTTTCTTTCGACCACGAGATCCGCCCTGAATCTCCCGACGACATGACCTCGGAAAGTGACCGCCAGCGGTACCTCCCGCTGAGTTGAAAGTCCCGCTTCAGACAGTGCCAGATCGAGCGCCTCGACGTATACCGATTCGAGAAATCCAGCGCCCAGTTCATTGTAGACCTGAAAAAAGGCCCTGATCACCTGGGAAGTTATGGCGCTGTGTTTTAATCCGTGCTCATCCGTTCCCATCCGTGGTCATCCGTGTTTAAATGGGGTGGGAGGGAAAGTAGGGCGTCTGACCGGCCCTCGTTGTATCGGTTAGCTTTGAGACGTGACCTTCCAACGCAAACTGCTGCTTGGCTTTTCGCTCATGGTCCTCCCCGCGCTCCTGATTGGGGCGGAGGCGATCCGGAGTAACCTGCTCGAGCGCCGGGCGCTGCAGGCGCTGGGACAGAGTATGGCGCGGACTCGGACCTACGCCGAGCTGGAAACGGCGATGTTCGATCAGAGTGAGGTCATCTGGCGCTATCTCACCGGGATGGATCCCACCGCAAAGAAGGAATTTCGGCTAAACGGCGAGGTGGTCGACTACTGGCAGCGACGGTGGACGGCGGAGCTTCGCCCCGAGGAGATGGGTCTCGCCGACGGCGTGCGTGGCATTCAGCAGCAGATCCAGGCGGCCGCGGATAGCGTCTTTCGTCTCTTCGACACCGGCCACCATCAGCAGGCCTATTCGGCCGCCCAGCGGGAGCTCAAAGGCCGCCTGCTGCCGGCGCTGACGCAGATGAATCGGGAGATTTACCGGCGGGCCCGGGAGTCGAGCGTCCGGGGCGCGTACGCCCGGTTGGAGGAGATTCTCGCCTCCCAGGAACGGGTGCTGCTCGCCATTCTGATACTGTCACTCGCCGGCGGTCTCATCGGCTCCTGGCTGATCTCACGCAGTCTGGCCCGCCCGCTCAACCAGCTCACCGGCGCCATGGCGGTGGTGGGCGCCGGCCAGCTGGATCACCCCATTACCCCGCAATCCAAAGATGAGATCGGCGAGCTCGCGGGCGCGTTCGGCCGGATGACCGAGAATCTCCGCCAATCCCGAGCCCAACTGGTGCAATCGGAAAAGCTGGCCTCCATCGGCGAGATGGCGGCCGCGGTGGCCCACGGACTCCGAAACCCGCTGGCGAGCCTTCGAGCGGCGGCTCAACTGGTCCGCCGTCACCCTGAGTCTCCATCCTCATCCGAGCATCTCGATGCCATTATCGAAGAGGTCGATCGTCTGGACCGCCGGATCAGTCACCTGCTGAGCTTCTCCCGTCCCGCCCCGTTCCACCCACTCCAGGAGAGCGTCCCGCGTCTGGTCGAGAGCCTGCTGCCCGCCTTTTCGCAGCTGATTCGGGACCGGCGGGTGGAGCTCCAGCTCGATCTCTCCCCCGGCCTTCCGGACGTGCGGGTTGACCCGATGCAGCTGGAACAAGCGCTGGTCGAGGTAGTCTCCAACGCGCTCGACGCCATGCCGGATGGAGGGCGGCTTCGTATCGCTGCTTCGCGCGATGGAGATGCCGATGGTTCTACCCAGGTGGTCATCGAGATCGCCGATACCGGTCCCGGCATTCCTGAGCAGGTGCTCCCGTCGGTGTGTGAGCCGTTCTTCACCACCAGGCAGGAGGGCACCGGCCTGGGACTCGCCATCGCCAAGCGCTACGTGGAGCAAAACGGCGGACGGCTCGAGATCGTGAGCCGGCCGGGAGGAACCACCGTTCGATTGCGGCTGCGGGCCGCGCGGTCCGAGGCAGCCGTCCCGATATGAGCGGATCCACGGTTCTCATCGTCGATGACGAGCGTACCCTGGCTCGTGCGGTCAAGGCCTTCCTGAGTGAAGCCGGATACGAGGCCGAGGTCGCCGCTGACGCGGAGCAAGCGATCGAGATGCTTCCCCGGCTCCGGCCCGACGTGGTGTTCGCCGACGTGCGCCTGCCCGGCATGAGCGGTATCGACCTCCTGCGGCGCATTCGGGAGTTCGATGCCGCCATTCCGGTGATCATCATGACCGCCTACGGGACCATCGAGGGCGCGGTCGAGGCGGTCAAGCTCGGCGCGTTCGACTACATGAAGAAGCCGGTCGATTTGGAGGAGCTCAAGCTATTGGCGGACCGGGCCCGCCAGACCGCACTCATGAAGCAGGAGCTCTCCTACTACCGCCGGAAGGCCGCCAGTGAGATACCGTTCGCGGGGATACTGGGCAGCTCACCGGCACTGCGCGCCGTCATGGAACAGGTTCGCCAGGTGGCCGCCCTGGACGAAATGCCGCCGGTCCTCATCACTGGTGAGACTGGTACCGGAAAGGGATTGGTCGCCCGCACGCTCCACGGCTCCGGCCGGCGCGCGGATAAACCGTTTATCGACGTGAACTGCACCGCGTTGCCGGCCAATCTCATGGAAGCGGAGCTGTTCGGATACGAGCGAGGCGCGTTCACCGATGCTAAGGAGTCGAAGCTCGGCTTATTCGAAGCCGCGGAAGCCGGATTTCTGTTCCTGGACGAGGTGGGAGACCTGGAGCAGTCGCTTCAGGGGAAGCTGCTCCGGGCGATCGAGGAGCGGACTGTCCGCCGGGTAGGGGGGATCCGGGATCGGAAGATCGACGTGCGAATTCTAGCTGCCACGAACCGCGACCTGGATCGCGAGGTTCAACAGGGTCGCTTCCGCAACGACCTGTACTTTCGGCTGGCCGTCATCCTGCTTCACTTGCCGCCGCTGCGGGAACGAGGAGAGGATGCACTTCTCCTGGCCGACCACTATCTCCGGCGCTTCAGCGCCAAGTATGGCAAAGACGTCCGGCGGATCGATGGACCTGCCCGCGAGGTGCTGCTGGCATATCCCTGGCCCGGCAACGTCAGGGAGCTGAGCCACGTCATCGAGCGGGCGGTGCTTTGGAGCCGCGATTCGACGCTCAAGGTCGAGCACCTTTCGCTCGCCACCCCGGTGCGCCCGGAGGCGGATGGCCGCGATGAGACATCTATGCCCACGAATGCTGTGCGGACCACCGAGGGGCCTGCCGCACCCGAGCTGCCTCGGGACGGAGACCTTACCCTGTGGGAGCGCACGCTGATCGAGCGCGCCATGAGAGAAGCCGGCGGAAATCAGACCAAGGCCGCACAGCGCCTGGGCATTACCCGTGACACCCTGCGCTACCGGTTGAAGAAGTTCGGAATCCAGAGTGGGTGAGAACACCCAGTTCGGTGGGATGCCCCAGTCCCGGCCGGTTCTCAAAATAGGGGCTGTGGCTCGGCGCTGGTCTCCAAAGACATAGTGTTCAAATGTTTGGGCTCTGTGCTGGTACTGAGGTGCCGCGTGGCACGTCGGATGCTTTACGAGCGGTGTCATCGGGTCGACGCGACGGCCCGGCTGGGTTAAATGACCCAGGAGCACTCGCAGATCTTACACTGAACTGGAGCGTACATCATGTCCTGGACCAAGCCCGAAGCTGAAGTCGTGGCCGTCACGATGGAAGTCACTGCCTACGTCGCGACGCTCTAACTGGAGCTGAGTTCAAGGGCCCGTGAAAGCGGGCCCTTCGGCTATTCAACATGCGCGTCGTGCTACTCGGTACTGCGGCTGGAGGGGGCTTCCCGCAGTGGAACTGTTGGTGCCCCACGTGCCGCGCCGGGCGATCCGATCCGCGCCGGGCGCATTCCCGTAGCCAATCCACCGCCGCGGTCAGTGCCGATGGGCTTCGCTGGTTCCTGCTGAACGCCTCTCCCGACATTCGCAGCCAGATCGCCTGCCTTCCCGGAATCATGCCGGCCGGATGCCGCCACGTGCCGGTCGAGGGCGTGGTCACCACCGATGCCGAGCTGGATCACACTCTGGGAATTGTCCTGCTCCGGGAGGCGCGGCAGCTTCAGTTGTACTCCACGCCAGCCGTGCAATCCATCCTGGAGCACGACTCGCGGCTGCTTCCGGTTACCCGCGCGTTCGCCGCGGTCACCGTGACCGAGATGCCGTTGGAAGAACGGATTCAGCTCCGATACCAAGGCGGTGAGCCGAGCGGCATCTCGGTCCAGCCTTTCCGGGTGCCCGCCGGCCCGCCGCGCTTTGCGCCTGAGGCTGAGGTCGGCCACACCGCGGGCCTCATGCTGTCCGACGAGACCAGCGGCGGATCTTGCGCGTTCGTTCCCGGCTGCGGCGATTTGGACCCCTCCCTGCTCGAGCGTTTGGGAGAGAGCGATCTGCTGCTCTTCGATGGCACGTTCTGGAGCGACAACGAGCTGCGCGTGCTTGGGATCAGCGATCGTAGCGCGCGGGATATGGATCACCTGCCGGTGTCGGGTGCCGGCGGAAGTCTTCTCCAGCTGGCCCGTCTGCGCCGTCCACGCAAAGTGTACACCCACATCAACAACACCAATCCGATGCTGCTCGAAGACTCGCCCGAGCGTGCCAGGGTCGAGCGGGCCGGACTCCAGGTCGGCGCCGACGGCATGTCTTTCATGGTTTGAGATGACTACCACACTGTTCGCTTCCGGGCTCGCCGCTCCGCCCCCGCCGCCGATCCCCGTCCTCGACCGGCCCCTGGGGCCGGAAGCGCTGGCCGAGGGCCTGCGCTCGTTCAGCACCTCGTATTATGCCAACCATCCTTTTCATCAGCTTATGCACGAGGGACGGCTGAGCCCCAGACAGCTCCAGGGGTGGGTGGCGAACCGGTTGGCCTATCAGCGGGCAATCCCGCGCAAGGACGCCGCCATCATCTCGAACTGTCCCGATCCGGAGGTGCGGCGGGAGTGGATCCAGCGGATCATCGATCACGACGGCACCGGAAACGCAGACGGCGCGCCCGGCGGCATCGAATTGTGGATCCGTCTGGGCGAAGCACTCGGCGTGCCCCGGGAGGAGATGGAGGACGAGCGGCACGTGCTTCCCGGAGTCCGGTTTGCGGCAGAAGCCTACGTGACCTTCTGCAAAACCAGGCCCTGGATCGAAGCGGTGGCGTCGTCCCTCACCGAGCTCTTCGCGCCCGACCTCATGCGCAAGCGGATCGCCGCCTTTCCAGCGCATTATTCGTGGATCAGGCCCGAGGCTCTCGACTATTTCAAGTCCCGGCTGATCCAGGCGCCGCGCGACAGCCGGCAGGGCCTGCGTTTGGTGCAGCAGCATTGCACCACGGTGGAGACCCAACGCCGCGCCTTCGACGCACTGGCGTTCAAGCTCGAGATGTTGTGGGTGATGATCGATACGATTCACAACGCCTACCGGGAATCGTGACCGTGGCTGCCGACCCCCGACTCCTGACTCCCGACTCGGTTCCCCGGCTCTGGCGCCTGGCTCGCCTCGACTACGATACCGTGAGGCAACGGCCTGTCCTTCTATATCCCGAGGGCGCGGTGCTCTTGAATGAGACGGGAGCCGCCATCCTGGAGCTTTGTAATGGAACTCACACGGTGGGGCAGATCGTCACCATCCTGACCGATCGCTACCAGGCGGATGTCAGCACCGACGTCACCGAGTACCTGAGCCGAATGGCAGATCGCGAGCTGGTCCGTGCCAACTGAAATTCCGACCACACTGCTGGCCGAGCTGACACACCGCTGTCCGCTTCACTGCCCGTACTGCTCCAATCCGCTCGAGCTGATCCGGGCAGAGGCCGAGCTGTCCACCGACGACTGGAAACGGGCATTCTCTCAGGCGCGGGAGCTCGGCGTGCTGCAACTGGGTCTCTCAGGTGGCGAGCCGCTGCTCCGCAAGGACCTCGAGGAGTTGGCGGCCCACGCCCGCGGGCAGGGTCTCTACTCCACCCTCGTGACGTCGGGGCTCGGCCTGACCCGTCCCCGCGCCGAGCGCCTCAAGGAAGCGGGGCTGGAGCACATTCAGATCTCGATTCAGGACTCCGATCCCGAGATCGCGGAGCGCATCGCGGGGCTGCGCTCCGTCAAGCACAAACAGGCGGCAGCGGCGCTGGTACGGGAGCTGGGCTTCGCGTTCACGATCAATGTCGTGCTCCACCGGGCGAACCTGGACCGGATCGGTGAAATCATCGATATGGCAGCCGATCTGGGCGCCGACCGCATCGAGCTGGCAAATACCCAGTACTACGGGTGGGGACTCCAGAACCGGGCCAGCCTCCAGCCCACCCGGGAACAGGTCGAGCGGTCGCGCGAAATCGCCGAGCGCGCCATTCAGCGCTACCGTGGACGGATGCAGATCACCTACGTCCTGCCAGACTACTACGAGCCGTACCCCAAGGCCTGTTATGGCGGATGGGGCAAGCTCTATCTGGTTATCGCTCCCAACGGCGCAGTGCTCCCTTGTCATGGCGCCACCCAGATTACGACACTGCGGTTCGACAACGTGCGAGAGCATTCACTGGAATGGATCTGGCGGGAATCAGAGGCCTTCCGGGCCTTCCGGGGGGATGGTTGGATGAAGGAGCCGTGTCGATCGTGTCCCCGTAAGACGGTCGATTTCGGCGGCTGCAGGTGCCAGGCTTTCGCGCTCACCGGCGACGCCACCAATACCGACCCGGTCTGCACCCTCACGCCCTTGCGTGCAATCATCGATGAAGCGCTGCAGGAGCCGTCCCGGCCCATGCACGAATACCAGTACCGCCATATCGCAGGCGAGCCCGCTCCGGTGTGAGCGGAACGCCGCCCGTCATCGAAGCCGAGCGGCTGGGACGTGACTACGGAGATACCCGGGCCCTGGACGCGCTCGATCTCCGGATCTCTCCCGGGTCGATGGTCGGCCTGCTGGGTCCCAATGGGGCCGGCAAAACCACCACTATGCTGCTGCTCGCTACCCTCCTCGCCCCGACCAGGGGATCGGCCCGCATCTTCGGCAACGATGTAACCCGCCAGCGCCGGGCCGTCCGGCAAAGACTCGGGCTCGTGTTCCAGGACAGCACCATCGACGGCCTTCTGACGGTAACGGAGAACCTTTTTTTTGCTGCCCGTCTGATGGGGCTCGGAGGCAGTACCGCGAGAACCGCTGTTGCCGGAGCGCTCGGTTGGTCGGGCCTCGGCCCCCGGGCCCGGACTCCCGCACGCCAGCTCTCAGGCGGATGGCGCCGGGTTCTGGACATCGTCCGCGCCCTGCTCCACCAGCCCGATCTTCTCATTCTCGATGAGCCGACCGTAGGACTCGATCCCGAGCATCGGGAGCGGGTTTGGTCGTTGCTGGAGACCCGGCGGAGGGAGCACGGGACCACCATTTTCTTCTCGACCCACTATCTCACCGAAGCAGAGCCGGCCGACCGCGTTGTGCTCCTGTCGAGCGGAAAGGTCGTGGCGAACGACGCGCCATCCGAGCTGCAGAACGCGATCGGTGTCGAGGTGGCTGAGATCGAGGGCTCGGGCGCCGAGCGCCTGGTCAAGGCACTCGCCGGACTGGGGGTCGCCAGGACTCGCGTGCGGACGGAGCGGGGCTACCGGGTGGGACTGAGTAGTGCTCGCGATGCTGTGGTCGAGCTGGCGGGTACCGCCCCGGGAATCGAGCGCTTCACCCTTCGTCGGCCCACCCTCGAGGATGTCTACTTCGCCAAGACGCAGATCCCGACCGCATGAGCGGGGTGACGGCGGTATACGGCATCGTGGCGAGAGACCTGACGAGGGCTACCCGGCAGACGAGCCGGCTCCTCGGCGGCGTGGCGCGGCCGTTCATGTGGCTGCTGCTGGTGGGCACCGGCTACAATGCCATCGCCCGCATTAGTGGAGATCTTTCCTACCAGGCGTTCGTGTTTCCCGGAATCGTGGTCATGGCGGCGTTGTTCGGGTCGATGCTGACGGCTATTTCGACCGTCTACGACCGCGAGTTCGGCATGCTGCGGCTGATGCTGGCGAGTCCGGCGGGTGCGCCGGCAGTGTTGCTGGGACGCGCGTTGGCCGCGGCGCTGGTCGGTGTGCTGCAAGGAGGCATCGTCCTCGCCTGTGCGCCCCTGGTGCTCCCCCTATCTCTCCCGAATTTCGCAGCCGCCGTCGGTGCGCTGGCACTCAGCTGCATCTCGAGCGGCACGCTGGGACTCTTGATCGCGGCCCGGCTGCGGTCGGTCGAGAATTTTGCCGGCGTCATCAATGTGGTACTCTTTCCGCTGCTCTTTGCGAGCGGGGCCCTCTATCCCACCGCGGGCATGCCGTACCTGCTTCGATCCCTGGCCCGGATCAATCCGGTGACGTATCAGGTTGACCTGATGCGCCACGCCTTCGGGCAGCCGGCCGAATTCACCGTCCAACTCGATATCCTGGTCCTTGCGGCGGCAACGGCGGCCCTATTCGGGCTGGCGGCCGCGCTCTTCGATCCGGAACAGCGCTTCATCGGGCGCAAACCCTCAGCCACCTAGCAGCCTCCCGAGTCCGGCGGCGGGACGGTGAGATCGCGGAGCACCGTGATCCGTTGCTCGATCCTGGCGCGCACCGGCTGCCGCACCGTCCGGCCAGCCGGAACCGTCGTCTCCACCACTATACGGCGGTCTCGCCGCAGCAGGCCCAACGACGGATGCCAGACAAACGTGCCCAGCTCCCGGCTCACCTGCCGGAGCGGAAGCGCAGCCGAATCTCCCCGGACCGGAGCGCTCCTGGCCACCCGGTGGGCCTCGAGCCGGTATCGGTAGAGGGAGACGCCTGCCAGACCGCTATCTGCCATTCGCCGGAGGGTGACACCGGACGAGTCGCTCCAGCCCTGCCCCGGACGAATGGGACCCACCGGCAACGGAGGGAAGAAGTCATCCAGAGCGGTACCCATGCCCGCCACTTCAGCCACCTCATCGGGAACGAACGGCCTGGCTTGGCTTTGGTACCCACCCGTGCCGCTCAGGAGCCCGCGATACCGCCCCCCGATCAAGCCGTCGGTGTCGGGGCGAATAGTGGTCTCCTTCGATTTTCGCCAGAGCGAGAGAGAGTCGAGCCAGCCTTCGAGCCGGATCCCATCTACTGAGGGAGCGGCCCGGAACTGCCACACCGCCGTGCGGCCTGAGGTCTGCTCCCGGATCAAGCCGCCGGTTTCCGTCTCGATCGTAGATTCAGCTGTTTCCAGGAATCGAGCGCAGTGGAGTTGGCCGAAGGTGTATCGGAGGGCGGGCGACTGCGCCCGACCGGCAGGGCCAGCCCCAACGAACAGGCCCCACAGGGCGAGCGTCGCGCATTCTCTCAATCCGAACATCGACAGTTCCCGGGGCCTACTCCGCCTCCATGAATGGATAGCGGTAGTCCTTGGGGGGGCTCAACGTCTCCTTGATGCTGCGGGGGGATACCCAGCGGATCAGATTGAAGATGGAACCGGCCTTGTCGTTGGTTCCGCTGGCACGGCTGCCGCCGAAAGGCTGTTGTCCTACCACCGCACCGGTGGGCTTGTCATTGATGTAAAAGTTACCCGCGGCATGCCTGAGCTTCTGTTCCGCCTCCGCAACCGCCCGGCGGTCGCGGGCGAACACCGCCCCAGTGAGCGCATACGGGCTGGTCTGGTCCACCAGCGTGAGGGTTTCCTGCCAGCGAGCCGCCGGATACACATACACGGTCAGCACCGGCCCGAACAGCTCCTCGCACATCAGCCGGTAGGCAGGATCCTCCACCTGAAGCAGCGTCGGTTGCACGAAATAGCCGACCGAATCGTCGGTGCCGCCCCCCGCGAGTATCTTGACTCCGGAATCCTGCTTGGCGGCCTCCAGGTGATCGCGGAGCCGGGTAAACGCCCGGCGGTCGATCACCGCTCCCATGAAGTTCCGAAAGTCCGCCACATCGCCCACCTGAATCTCTTGAATCATCCCCACGACCCGGTCACGCACCGCGGGCCACAACCCGTCCGGGATATAGGCTCGCGAGGCCGCGCTGCACTTCTGACCCTGATACTCGTACGCACCCCGAACGATCCCCACCGCCAGCGCGTCCACGTCGGCACTGGGATGCGCCAGGATGAAGTCCTTTCCTCCGGTTTCTCCCACTATCCGGGGATATCCAGCGTATCGCTCGAGGTTCTCCCCGACCGATCTCCACAGGCTTTGAAAGACCGGCGTCGAGCCCGTGAAGTGAATTCCGGCGAGCTGCCTGTCGGCCAGCAGGGTCTCGCTGACCTCGATCGAATTACCGGGAAGGAAGTTGATGACTCCTGGTGGCAAACCAGCCTGCTCCAGCAGCTTGAAGAAGTGCCAGTTGCTGAGCATGGCTGTCGCTGACGGCTTCCAGATTACTGCGTTGCCCATCAGGGCTGGAGCGGTCGGGAGGTTGCCGCCGATGGCGGTGAAGTTGAATGGGGTTATGGCGTAGACGAACCCCTCGAGCGGGCGCTGATCCATGCGATTCCATACCCCCGGCGACGACTCTGGCTGCTCCCGGTAGATCCGCTCCGCATAGTGGACGTTGAACCGCAGGAAGTCGATCAGCTCGCAGGCACTGTCGATCTCGGCCTGATACGCCGTCTTGCTTTGGCCCAGCATGGTGGCCGCATTCAGCAACTGCCGGTGAGTCGTCGCCAGCAGCTCGGCCGCCTTGAGGAAGACCGCCGCCCGGTCCTCGAAACGCCAGCTTCCCCACTCCCGCTGGGCCTCGGTGGCGGCTTTGACCGATGCCACAATGGTGTCGCGGTCAGCCTGGTGGACCTTGGCCAGCACCCGCCGGTGGCAGTGGGGAGAAACGACATCGTGGGTGACCCCGGTGCGGACCTCGCGCCCGCCGACCACTGCCGGGATCTCCGCTTGATGTGCCCCCACCCCGGCGAGCGCCGCTTTGAGGGCGGCTCGCTCCTGGGTTCCCGGGGCATAACTCAGCACCGGCTCGTTTCGAGGCGTTGGGATGTTGGGGATACCGCTCATTACTCCACCGGAAGCCGAAGATCCGGTGAAGATAATCAGAACAAACCGGCCGGCGGCTTTCCCGGGCCCGCCAGCAGCGGCCGCTCGAGGATAGTGAGGCCGTTGGCCCGAATGATGGAAAGGCCTTCCGCCGAGAAGACGAAATGAACAAATGCTGCTGCGGTTTCCGGATGAGGAGCGGCTGTGGGGATGGTCAGGGCGTAGACGATCGGTTCGCCCCGAAACTCGACCGAGTCCTTGCCCGATCGACTCGCGCCCGGAACCCGTACCACCGCCTGAGCGTACCATTTGGCCAGTGCGGGATCGCTGAGATCGATCTCGCGCGGCAGCTCCACGAACGGCAGGCCGGCTGTTTTGGCGATGGAGGCGTACGACCAGGAGTAGTCGAGCTCGCCCGCCTGCACCAACGCGGTGAGGTCGGCTTCCTTGGGCCGGATGTATTTCGGCGGAAACACCCGCTCCAGCCGAGTTGCCAGCCCTGGCTGATGGTAGAACTTCTCGGCCAGTTGGAACACCATCAGCGTGCGGTATCCATTCGGATCGAGGGCCGGATCGGAGTGACCCGCGCGCACATCCGGTCGCATCAGGATTTGCCACCAGTTTCGGCCGTTGATCTCCTTGGCACCGATAGACTGGTCGGTGTGGATGAGCACCATCGCGTTCCGGGCGAACGTCGCGTACCAGCTCGCGTACTGCGGAATCAGGAGCCGTGAGATCACCCCGTAGTCTGCCACCCCGATCACGTCCGGAATCTTTCCCAGGTCGGTCAGCTTCCGGGCCGCCTCGAGGCTGCCGGAGTTCTCCTGTGCCGGGACGACTCGAGGATGTTTGACCTTGAACGCCTTTAATAGCTCGCCGAACGGCTTCGCCAGGCTTCCCGCATTGAAGACAATGAGCGGACCGCTGGGATCAGTCTGGGCTGAAACTGTCGGAGTACCAAAGAGAGATGTCCCCAGGATCAGACCAGCGACTAGGCGCCGCATATCACTCCTCCAGGTGTCCGCTCAAAAACGTGCTTGTACTTGGGCCAGGACTCGGCCCTTGCGAGTCCCCGGGACACCGATCTTGCGTGACACATAGTCGAAAGTGAGTCTCAGGTTCTTGCCGCCCGGGTACACGTTGACGCCCGCGGTCCAGGCTCGGTTCCTTGACCCGGTGCTGATGCTGGGACGGCCGAAATCTTCGTATTTTCCTACCGCCTGCACGGATGGGGTGAGGTAGGTAGCACCGAGCCCGTACCAGCCCCAATCATCCGGAGCCGATATCCCATCTCTCGCCTGCCCGATGTATTCACCCTTCAAGATCACCGCGCCGTGCTCGTACGCGACATCGCCGCCGTATCGGGTACTGTCGCCAAAATACCGCGCACCGTTTATAGCGAGCGACAGCTCCGGCAAGACCCGAACCGCCACCCGGCCTGCTCCAAGCAGCGACGAGTCTGGGTTCCCGGTGACATTCTGCCCCTCTCCGTTAAACACCCCTGCCCAGAGGTGAACTCTTGCAGGGGTGTATTCGGCCATCAATCCGATGTCCCGCTTGGGCGCGAGCGAATCGACCACAGTCGAGCGGTCGGCGGTCTCCACATCCGCCAGAGAGGTTATGAATTCCAGTGCGAAAGGCGTCTTGAACTGCCCGATCTGCAGAGCCCAAAGTTTGGGGGCGTAACGCAGGTACGCGTCCTGGAGCGAGACGCTGGCCTTGCCGGTACCCACCGAGCCGGTGCGGAATTCACCTTGAATCCGCCAGGTGACCGCCTCGAGAACGCTGCCGGAGGCGGCCAGTCGTGCCCGATTGATCGAGCTCGTAAGCCCGACGTCCCTCTGGTAAACCTCCCGCGCCTGGAGATAACCGCTCAGCTTCACCGCCGGGCTGGCAGGAGGCGACTGCGCGCCCACCGAGCCCGCCATAATCAAGTGAGCCAGGACCAGGCCGGGGTAACTGCAGGGCCGCATGAAAGCCTTGGGTGAAGGACTCAAGGCTCCAACGTACCCCAACCCCTACCGATAGGCAACGAGGTGCCTATCGCTGACTCAGCTTCGACGAAGGACTTGCCGGAATGCGCGGCGGCTGCTGCGGTCCACCGCTTGCTGCCACTGGTCGAAGATCCGGACGAAGCGCCGGGCTTCGGCGGTCAGCCGGGCGCTGCCACCAGATCGACCGCCACGGGTCGTGATGAGGACCGGCCGGCCGAGTGCTCGTTCCATGCGGCGCAAGCGGTTGAGGCAAGTACGATAGCTCCACCCAACCGCCTGACCCCCCTCGCGAATCGTGCCGGCCTTGTCGACGGCCGAGAGAAAGCGGAGATAGTTGGGTCCCATCAGGAACCTGCCGTCCCAGTTGAGCCAGACCTTGTGCCGGGGAGTGAGGTGCCGGCTGGGCTCGGATGTCCGTGACGGGACAGCTACTCCACGCTTGGCCTCAGAACGAGACCTGCCAGGCGAGGGCGGCATGACCAGGGCCTATGAGCACCCTTGGCGGGTGCAGGTTGAAGATGCGCCAATGGCCGTTCACCAGCTTGGCCGAGGTTACGCCCAGTACCGCGCCCAGCGCCACATCGCTCAGCCAGTGCTTGTTGTCGTTCAGCCGGGACCAGCCTACGCCGCCGGCGATGGTGTACAAACCAACGCTGGCCCAAGTGCGGTGGATGTCGTCGGCCAGGGAGGTGGCGAGAGCGAACGCGACGGTGGTGTGGCCCGAGGGCAGCGCATCCTGGCCGGAGAAGGGGTCGAATCCATCGGAATCGAGGCTCTCATTCGGCCGCGGCCGGCCTGCCGCCAGCTTAAGCCCGGTCGCAGCCGCGCCGGCAAGAGCAAGGCTAGCCGCAAGCCGCCCACCCGCCCGGGTCACCTCATGATTGCCGCTGATCAGTCCCGCGCCCACCAGGCCAAGCGTGACCGTCCCGTATACTTCCGGTTGGCCAAAATGGCGCAGGGCAGCGGCAACATCGTTGGAGTGGGTGGATCGGTTGTCTTGGAAAAAATCCTGGGCCGGCTGGTCCAGGAGCAGGAGGGCGGAGAGCCCACCCAGCACCACAGCTCCATGCCACCAGCGTATGGGGGCAGACTGGTCGGCTGGAGGCACAACCTCCGTCTGAGCCGCGACCCCTACCGGCTGAATAAGGATGGCAACCGCTAGCAGGAGCCGATAGTGCGGGCCCCGGGCGGACCACACTCCTACTCTCGCAGTGGACGGATTACTTTCGGACCTGGACGTTTTCACCGGCGGCTGAACCTCGGCTCGGGGACTTATGCTCAAGCAAACCATGGTTGTTGCAATCGTTCTAATGGCAGTCGCGTCCTGCCGGAGCTACGACCTCGGTGCCCGCCTGACCAGTCAGCAGGGCCTGGTACCCGCGGACCAGTTTGCCCGCTACGGCGGCGAGCAGGCCGAGGAAATGGCCATTGCCCGGGAGTTTGGCGCCGCGCTCAAGCGATCATCTGGAAACGTAATCAGGCCGGCGGATGAAGCCGCGAGGTACGCCCGCAGTCTTCCCGATTTGGTGGATGTTCAGGCCGATCCTCCGGGACTGCGGCTCACGCTCCGTTTCAAAAGCGGCTGGCGAACGATGGTCACTCCCATTGAGGACGGCAAGCGTGGCAGCGAGACGGCAGGGTCTCCCGGAGGAGCCGCGCCCAAGACGACGCACTGAGGTTCTGACGTGACCAGCTGTTGTCAGGTCACGACCAGCTTGCCCGACCAGGCCGCCGCGGACCAGATGGCGGCCCGCGTCGTCGAGGAACGTCTGGCGGCCTGCGCCCAGGTGTTCGGCCCCGTGTCGAGCACCTATTGGTGGCAGGAGAAGGTCGAACGGGCCGCGGAGTGGTACTGCCATCTCAAGACCACCGTCGAGCGCCTGCCCGTCCTCCTGGTCCGTATCCGTGAGCTGCACCCCTATGAAGTCCCGGAGATTATCGCGGTACCAATCATGCAGGGAAATGCCGATTACCTGGAATGGATCCAGGAGACCGTAAGGTGAGACCTCCGACCGCTCACTCCCGGTGGACCCAATGGCGTCTCCCATCAGTCCCCCATCGCCCGAGCTCCTCTATCTCCTATCCGGAGACGAGGAGGATTTTCTCACCGCCTGTGCGGATCTTCGGCCGGCCGACGCCGCCGAGGCACTGAATCATCTGCCGCTCCCGGCGGCTGCGCGGGTCATCGCGGCTCTGCCTTTTCACCTCGGGGTCGAACTCCTCGACGAGCCCGAGCTGGAGCGCCGAGCCGACATCTTCGAGCTGCTGGACGAAAAGACCGCCGTTCCCCTGATCGAAGCCATATCCCCAGACCAGCAGGTCGAGCTGTTCCGGTCGCTCAAGGCGGCCGACCGGGCCCGTCTATTTCATGTCCTCCACGCCCCGACACGAGCCGCCCTCGAGCTCCTCCTTCAATTTCCGCCCACCAGCGCCGGCGGAATCATGACCACCGCGTTCGTTGGAGTGCCCGCGACCTGGACCGCGGAGCAGATCAAAAAGCACATCCGAGAGGTAGGCCGGGCCAAGGAGACAGTCTACGCCATTTACGTCCTCGACCCGAGCGACGAGCGGCTGGAGACGGTCGTATCACTGCGGGAGGTCATGCTGGCCGAGCCCGGCCAAAAAGCGGGCGAGCTGGCCAGCGGACGCAGGCCGATAAGCATCGGCCCGAACGCCGATCGCGAAGAGGTCGCCCGGCTCATCTCGAAATACAACCTGCTCGCCATCCCCGTGGTCGATGACACTCGCCATGTGCTCGGCATCGTTACGGTGGACGATGTGATCGACGCCCTCATCAGCGAGCAGACCGAAGACGTCCAGAAGTTCGGCGGTATGGAGGCGCTCGGTGAGCCCTACATGCAGATCGGCCTGTGGGCCATGGTTCGGAAGCGGGCTGGCTGGTTGTGCGCCCTTTTCCTGGGCGAAATGCTGACGGCCACGGCTATGGGGCACTTCGAAGCCGAGATCAGCAAGGCCGTCGTCCTGGCTCTCTTCATACCACTCATCATCAGCTCGGGAGGCAACTCAGGGTCTCAGGCCACATCCCTGATCATCCGGGCGATGGCGCTCCAGGAGGTCACGCTCGCCGATTGGTGGAAGGTGGCGGCAAGGGAGCTCCCCTCCGGGCTGGCGCTGGGAGGTATCCTGGGCCTGATCGGCTTCATCCGGATCCTGACCTGGCAATATGCCGGTTGGTACGACTACGGACCGAACCACCTTCTGGTGGGCACTACGGTGGCTCTGGCACTGCTCGGTGTGGTTCTGTTTGGCTCACTGGCTGGGTCCATGCTGCCCTTCCTGCTGCGAAGGATCGGGTTCGACCCCGCCAGCGCATCGGCGCCCTTCGTCGCGACGCTGGTAGACGTCACCGGGCTCGTCATCTACTTCACTGTGGCCCTCGTGCTATTGCGTGGTACCCTGCTTTAGCTATCCGACCCAATGGCCCTCGGGAGGGTTCACGCGATGCGGATGCGGGCTCGAACCGCGGCAATCAGTGCGGCAGGGGCCGAACACCGGGTACGCTGTCGGGAAAGAAGTTGCAACAGAGCGCGGTCACAACAGTACGCGGGATAGCAATCCGGGCACCCGCTCAAATGCACTTGAATTGATACCGCCTCTTCCGGCCCGACCTGCCGGTCCAGATATTCCCAAAGGCGGAACAGCACCGCTTCACATTCCATTTGACCTACCCTGAAAGGACCCGCTCCTACCATGCCGGACGCTTGGGAGAAGAACAGCGGGAACGGCTGCCCGGTTCCAGGGATGGTGGCTCGCCGGACCACACGTCGGGACTGGAGCGAGGCGTGACCGCCCGCAGTAAGATCCTCACCCTCCTGATAGCCGTGGCCTTTGCCGCATTTCTTCTGTGGTCCACTCTGTCCTCCCAGCATGTCGAGTGCACCGTAACCGTCCAATATCAGGGCGGCCGGAACACGGGCACCGCGTCGGCGGCGGCGGAAGCCGATGCCCTACGCGAGGCCCAGACAGCGGCCTGCGGACCTCTCGCCCAAGGCATGAACGAGCGGATCGCGTGCAGCCGCATCCCCCCGGTAAACCGGCACTGCCGGAATCTTTAGGGAAACCCTACACAGTGAACGACGAACGGTGAATGGGCGTCGGTGGAAATTCCCCCACCCCCTGGCCCTGCTGGTCGGCTGTGTCCTCATTGCCGCGGCCCTGACCTGGATTCTCCCGGCGGGCAAGTTCCAGCGGCGGGAGGACCCGGCCACGGGCCGGAGCGTCGTGATAGCCGGCACCTACGCC
Source organism: Gemmatimonadales bacterium (assembly GCA_045803245.1). Lineage (GTDB taxonomy): Bacteria > Gemmatimonadota > Gemmatimonadetes > Gemmatimonadales > GWC2-71-9 > CAVVWJ01. Next base: position 35,592 of record JBJMPK010000122.1, on the reverse strand, counting down.
AGGGTGGAGCCCCATCCGGTGGGAGCCTTCCGGGCCTTCGTCGCCATTCCCAAGGGCATCGTAGACGCAGCCTCGGTGATCGGCCTGGTGTTCCTCATCGGCGGTGGATTTACCGTGGTCGAGCGGACCGGCACATTCGGACGTCTCGTGAGCGGCCTGGCCAGCCGCCTTCGAGGACGGGGCATCATGGTCATCCCGATCGCCAGTGTGGCGTTCAGCCTGGGCGGCATCATGATGCAAATGCAGGAGGAGCTGATCGCGTTCATCCCCGTCCTGCTGCTGTTGATGCGCCAGCTCGGGTTCACCCCGCTGACCGCCGTGGCGGTGAGCCTGGGAGCCGCCGCGGTGGGTGCGGCATTCAGCCCGGTGAACCCGTTTCAGGTCATCATAGCCCAGAAGGTTGCCGAGCTACCACCGGCGTCGGGACTGGGGTTCCGTCTCGCGTTCTTGCTGCCCGCACTGACTCTCTGGATCTGGGGGACGATGGTGTACGCCAGACGCACGAGAGTCCCTCCCGAGGAACCGTCAGGGCAGCTGTACGGGAGACTCGATGGGCGAGATATCGCCGTACTGCTTTCGATCCTCGCTGCCTTCGCCATCTATATCTATGGTGCTCAGCGGCTAGGATGGGAGTTCGACGAGTTGGCGGCGCTGTTCTTCATCGTGGGAGTCCTGGCGGGAGCGCTTCGCGGGTTGGGCGTGGCAGGCACGGCCGAGGCGTTTGTGGACGGCTTCAAATCGATGGCTTTTGCCGGACTGCTCATCGGCTTCGCCCGAGCCATCTACGTAGTGCTGAATGACGGCCTGATAGTGGACACTGTCGTCCACGGACTCTTTACTCCGATTGCAGGGTTGCCGGCCACACTATCCGCCATCGGGATGATGGGAGTTCAGGCAGCGATACACGTCCCGGTCCCGAGCACCAGCAGCCAGGCCGTGCTCACACTGCCGCTTCTGGTGCCGTTGTCCGATCTGATCGGGCTCTCCCGGCAGGTGACCGTCCTGGCCTATCAGTACGGGGCGGGACTCTGTGAGATTATCACCCCGACCAACGGCGCATTGATGGCTATGCTGGCCGCTGCCGGCGTCCGATACGAGCAGTGGCTCAAGTTCGTGGTGCCCTTGTACGCCCTGCTGATGGTCCTGGCGATTCTGGGGGTGACCCTGGCAGTGGCGCTCGGAGTCCGGTGACGGCGCGGTTCAGGCGACCAGCCCCTCCAGCGTCTTCATGTCCGCCACACCGACGTGGCGGCCCCGCTCCTTACCATTCTGGAACGAGATTACCGTCGGTATACCGCGGATGCCGAATCGGGCGGCGGTCGCCGGGTTAGCTTCCGTATCGAGCTTCAGCACCAGGGCATCGCCGGCGTGCTTCTGGGCCAGTTCGTCGAGAGTGGGAGCCATCATCTTACAGGGTCCACACCAATCGGCATAGAAGTCCACCAGCACCGGCACGCTGGCACTGGAGATGGTACGATCGAACTCTTTATCGGTTACCTTCTGCGGCCGGTCCAGCCGCAACGGCTTGCCGCATTTCGCGCACTTGGGACCGGCGGAGAGCCGGTTGAGGTCCACCCGGTTGGGCGCCGAGCAGAAGGGGCATTGCACGATTACGGGACGCGCGGCCGCAGCAGTTTCCGTCATACAGCCTCCGTCCCGGAATGTATCCTCGCAGAAGGCCAAGGCAAATGTAAGTCGCCGCAACTCCGGTGTGCGTCGCGGCCCCGGCCTGGGGTGATCACCTTCACAGACAAGAAAGGCGGGCGTGGCATTACTGTTGCTGACGGGAGGGTGGGAGTCTCCCATCGGAGAGGCGGTGGCAGATGAGCGAGCTGACGATTCGGGACATGGAGCAGGACGAGGATTTCGCGGCCTGGTTCTCGGAGGTCCTGGAGCAGGAAGAGGACCCAGCCGGCTGGTCCAGCGCGCTCGATGAACGCTACCTAATCCTGAGCAATGAGATCGGCGATTGGATTGGGGGACTGCGGTATTGGCTTCGGGGCGGCGTGGCCCATCTGGTAGACATCGTCGTCCTACCTCAGGAACGTCACCGGGGACATGCCCACCGGCTGCTGGCGGCCTTCGAACAGCGAGCCACCGAGTCGGGAGCCCATCTGGCAGAATTCTGGACCGATGACACCCGTTCCGAGGGGCTGCTGGGCGCTCTGGGGTGGCGGCGCATCTTCGTGCGTGAGGGCTACTTGGGCCGCCGTACCTGGTCGTTGCTGGAGAAGAGCCTCGGCCAGCCCGGGTCCTGACTTTCCCCCTCCCCTTGAGTAGCATCGCAGGGACCAGCAACACTATCTTTCGTGGCTGGTCTTAATCCCATCCCCTGTACGCTCCCCGGTTTTTGAGGGCTAACGATGGGCATCGCCACCGAACCCGCTCGGGAACTCTACTCGAAGATCGAAGTGCTCCAGGACCTTGAAGAGAAGGTTCGCGAGCTGATGGAAACGCACGAGCGGAAACGGGAGCTCTGGTTTCCCTCCGATCTGGTGGGACCGGCACAGGATGAGGACCCGGACGCCCATCTCGCGGAGTTGAGAGCCCAGGCCGCCGGAATCCCCGACCCCGCGCGGGCCGCCCTGGCCCTGAACCTCCTTACCGAAGAGGGCCTGCCTCACTTCCACCGCCTGCTGGCGGTGTACCTGGGAGACGAAAGCTTCTGGCGAAGCTGGAACAATCTGTGGACCGCGGAGGAGGACCGTCACGGCCAGGTGCTCCACGACTACGCCCGGGATACCCGTTTGCTCCACCAGCGGAAGCTCGAGGAGATGCAGTTCGAATATCTTCGGGCCGGCTTCCATCCCGAGTGGGATCGCGATCCCTATCGGGTCTTTGCCTACACCACGGTTCAGGAACGAGCCACGCAGTTCTCCCACAGCGAAACCGGCAAGATCATCGCCGAATATGAGCCGCGCCTTGCCTCCATTCTCAGCCAGGTGGCCAAAGAGGAGGCCCGGCATTACACCTTTTACCGCACCGTGTTCGAAGAGATCCTGAAGCGCGATCCCGACCAGGCGCTGCATTCCGCGTCCTTCATTCTTCCGGCCATCGATATGCCCGGGGTCACCATGCCCGGATTCAAAGAGTTGGCCGAGGTTATCCGCCGGGCGGGGATTTACGGCCCGCGCGACTACCTCCGCATCGTGCAGGAGCAGATTCGCTACTGGAAGATCGAGAGCCTGGAGGGGCTGAACGAGCTGGGACGCAAAGCGCAGGAAAAGATCATGGGCATTCCGGCTCGGCTCAAGCGGATTGCCGAGCACATGGAGACCCGGACCAAGAGCAAGACTTTCAGCTTCGAGGTCGTGTTCAACCGCGAATTCGCAATGGAATGAGCTGCCGGTTCCCCTGGCTGGTCATTCTCGCACTCATTGCGGTCGTGGGTTGTGACCAGCGGGCCAGCTCGAGGGCCCGTCCTGCATCCGATGACAGTCATCTCCCGCCCGACGAACGCGATGCCCACATCCTCGGCCGCGAAGTCTACGAGCTGGTCGACCGCGCGGTCGATTACCGCGGTTCCCACCGGGGGCGCCCGGCAGCGAATTTCCGCATGATGGGGATCGAGAGTCTCACCACCAATACGGTACGCCGGGTGGTGAACGTTCAGCGGGAGCCGGTCGTGACGGTGGCCTTTCGTCAGCCCACTGGGCGCGAGATACTCTCCTGCCGGGGAGACAGTCAGGTCCTCGAGCAGGCAGCCGTACGCGGCCTCTTTACGATCATGTGCACCGCTAGCTCCGGGGCACAACGGCCCATGGAGGTGGAGAAGTAATCCTCTTCTACCTGCACACCGCGATTCGAAGCCTCGTTCTCCTCGCTCTGGTGTACGCGGCGATCGTTGCGGTTACGCACTGGGCGGTTCGAAACCGGCGCATCGAGCCGTTCAGCGGCTGGGCCCGTTTCGTCCGCCGGATCAGCGATCCGGTGGTCTTGCCCCTTGAACGCCGCGTCATCCGGGCCGGCGGCAATCCTCAGAATGCCCCTTATTGGCTCCTTGGCCTCGTGATAGCCGCCGGTCTGGTCCTCATGAGCCTGGCAGCATGGCTCATCGATACGGTCGTGCGCCTGGAATTCATGGCCCAGAGTGGACCCCGGATGTGGCTGGAATCGCTGGTGAGTTTCCTCTTTACCGTCCTCATGACCGCGATTCTGATCCGAGTCATCGGATCGTGGTTCGGTATCGGTCCTTACCGAAAATGGATGCGTCCTTTCTACGTCCTCACCAACTGGCTCATTGACCCTATCCGGCGAATTCTCCCCCCATTTGGCATGATCGATTTCAGCCCCATGGTGGCCTGGCTCGTCTTGTATGTGGTCCGAGGCTTCGTCATGGGATTGCTCTAGACTCTCGACGCCGAGAGCGTTAGCTTTAGGCTTAACAATTGACTCCGTGGCGATTTGCGCTGATTGCGGCCACGTTAAATAAACCGCTAAAACGCTCCCCTTGAGGCGTTTTGGCTTCGGGGTTTTTTAATATCCGGAGATCACTGGTGTCCCCAGCTACCCCCAGACCCACCACGGCACAGGGCCGCACCCGGGAAGACCGGCTCGCTGAGCTGGAGCCGCTCCTGGCGCGCCGGATACTGGTGCTCGATGGTGCCATGGGGACGATGATCCAGAGCTACCACCTCGATGAGAAAGATTACCGGGGTGAACGCTTTGCCGCCTGGCACCGGGACCTCAAGGGAAACAACGACCTGCTCTCGCTCACCCAGCCGGCGATCATTCGAGCCATTCATGCGGCCTATCTCGAGGCCGGGGCCGACATCCTGGAGACGAATTCGTTCAACTCCACCGCCGTCTCGCTGGCGGACTACGGAATGGAAGAGCTGGTTTACGAGCTCAACCAGGCCTCCGCCCGGTTGGCCCGGGACGTCGCGGACGATTTTGAGAGTCAAGACCCGGATTCACCGCGGTACGTCGCGGGCGTGCTGGGTCCCACCAACCGGACCGCCTCCCTCTCACCGGACGTGAACGATCCCGGGTTCCGTAACATCTCGTTCGACGATCTCGTCTCGACCTACGGTGTAGCCGTCCGAGGGTTGCTGGACGGGGGTGCTGACCTGCTGCTGGTCGAGACCATCTTCGATACCCTCAATGCCAAGGCCGCCCTCTTCGCCATCGAATCCGAATTCGACCGGCGGAGCGTCCGGGTACCGGTCATGATCTCCGGGACCATCACCGACGCCAGCGGCCGCACCCTGTCGGGTCAGACCACCGAAGCGTTCTGGAACTCAGTGGCCCACAGCCGACCCCTGAGCATCGGCCTCAACTGCGCCTTGGGTGCCAAGGCCCTGCGGCAGTACGTCCAGGAGCTGTCCCGGGTCTCGCCCGCGTTCGTCAGCACTCATCCCAATGCCGGCCTGCCGAACGAGTTCGGCCAATACGACGAAAGCCCCGAATACATGGCGGGAGTGCTCCGGGAGTTCGCCGAGAGCGGATTGGTGAACTTCGTGGGCGGCTGCTGCGGCACCACACCGGCCCACATCAAGGCGATTGCGGACGCAGTGGCCGACCTTCCGCCGCGCCACCCGCCCAGCCTTCCGCCCCGCTTACGGTTGAGCGGCCTCGAGCCGCTGACCATCGGGCCGGAGAGCATCTTCGTCAATGTCGGGGAGCGGACCAACGTGACCGGCTCGCGCAAGTTTGCCCGGCTCGTCCTGGCTGGTGACTACGAGGCGGGGCTGGAGATCGCCCGGCAGCAGGTCGAGAGCGGCGCCCAGATGATCGACGTCAACATGGATGAGGGAATGCTCGACTCCCAGGGGGCGATGACCACGTTCCTGAAGCTTATCGCGGCGGAGCCGGACATTTCCCGGGTGCCCGTCGTCATCGACTCGTCCAAATGGTCGGTCATCGAGGCGGGACTCAAGTGCGTCCAGGGGAAAGGTGTCGTCAACTCCATCAGCCTGAAGGAGGGGGAGGAGAGCTTCATTCGGCAGGCCACTCTGGTGCGGCGTTACGGGGCGGCCGTCATCGTCATGGCCTTCGACGAACAGGGCCAGGCCGACACCGCCGAGCGCAAAGTCGACGTCTGCCGCCGGGCCTATCGCATTCTGACCGAACGGGTCGGCTTCGCCCCCCAGGACATCATCTTCGATCCGAACATCTTTGCGATTGCCACCGGGATCGAGGAACACAACAACTACGCCGTGGAGTACATCGAGGCGACTGGGCGGATTAAGGACCAGCTCCCCGGGGTCCTCGTGAGCGGTGGCGTCAGCAACGTCTCCTTCGCATTCCGGGGGAACGATCCGGTGCGGGAAGCGATTCACGCGGTCTTCCTCTATCACGCGATCGAGGCGGGGATGGACATGGGGATCGTGAACGCGGGTCAGCTCCCGATCTACACCGACATTCCTCCGGACCTGCTCGAGCGGGTCGAGGATGTGGTGCTGAACCGCCGGGCCGATGCCACCGACCGGCTGCTCGAGGTGGCCGACTCGGTGAAGGGCCAGGCCGCGGGCCAGGCGGTTGACCTCGAGTGGCGCAAGGCGCCGGTCGCCGAACGGCTGGCCCATGCCCTGGTCGAGGGGATCGCCGACTACATCATCGAAGACACCGAGGAGGCTCGCAAGCAGGCGGAACGACCGATCCACGTGATCGAAGGCCCATTGATGGATGGTATGAATATCGTGGGCGATCTCTTCGGGGCGGGAAAGATGTTTCTCCCCCAGGTCGTGAAGAGCGCGAGGGTGATGAAGCGGGCCGTGGCCCACCTGGTGCCCTACATCGAGGCCGAGAAAGAAGCACTTGGCGGTGCGGAGGGGGAGGGACCTCGGACCAACGGGCGGGTGCTGCTGGCCACCGTAAAGGGTGACGTGCACGACATCGGCAAGAACATCGTCGGCGTGGTGCTCCAGTGCAACAACTATGAGGTCATCGACCTCGGTGTCATGGTTCCCAGCGCCAGGATCCTGGAGACGGCCCGCCGGGAGAAGGTCGACATCATCGGTCTCAGCGGGCTCATCACTCCATCGCTCGAGGAAATGGCGTTCGTTGCCGGCGAGATGGAGCGGGAGGGCTTCACCATCCCCCTCCTGATCGGTGGAGCAACCACATCACGGGTGCACACCGCGGTAAAGATCGAGCCCAAGTACCGGGGACCCACCGTCCACGTCATCGACGCGTCCCGAGCCGTCGGTGTCGCCGGCAACCTTCGGAGCGACAGCCTGCGTCCGGAGTTCGTGGCCGGGGTGAAAGCCGAGTATCAGGGCGTCCGCACCCAGAGAGGCGATCGCAAGCCGGATGAACGCCGCCAGCCGGTTGCCGCCGCCCGCCGGAACCGGCTATCGCTCGACTGGAAAGCTCATCCGGTGCCGGAGCCGTGCTTTCTCGGGGTGCGCGCGCTGAAGGACTATCCGGTCGAGGAGCTTATTCCGCTGATCGACTGGACGCCGTTTTTCCAGACCTGGGAGCTCGCCGGCCACTATCCCGCCATCCTGGACGATCCCGTGGTTGGCCCCGCGGCCAAGAGCCTTTTTCAGGATGCCGGCAAGCTGCTCCGGCGGATCCAGCACGAGGGCCTACTGCGCCCGCAAGGCGTGTTTGGATTCTTCCGGGCCAACAGCAATGGGGATGACATCGAGTTGTATGGGGATGACGATCGCAAGCGGAGGGTCGCGGTCATCCACACGCTGCGACAACAGATGATCAAGCCACCGGGCCGCCCGAACCTGGCCCTCGCCGATTTCGTGGCGCCGCGGGACAGCGGCGTGCCCGATTACCTCGGGGCGTTCGCCGTCACCGCCGGACACGGTGTCGATGCGGAGGTGGCCAAGTTCGAGGCCGAGCATGACGACTACAGCGCCATCCTGATCAAGGCCCTGGCCGACCGTCTGGCCGAGGCGTTCGCGGAGCAGCTGCACCGGCGGGTGCGTACCGAGCTCTGGGGTTATGCCCGGAATGAGGCGCTCGACAACGAAGGGCTCATCAAGGAGCGCTACCAGGGAATTCGGCCCGCCCCGGGCTATCCCGCCTGTCCCGACCACACCGAGAAGCGGACTCTGTTCGACCTCCTGGCCGCGGAGAAGAAAGCCGGCATCGAGCTCACGGAGAGCTTTGCCATGCTGCCGGCTGCTTCGGTCAGCGGGTACTACTTCTGGCGGCCCGAAGCGCAGTACTTCGGCGTGGGCAAGATCGAGCGCGACCAGGTCGAGGACTACGCCTCTCGCAAGGGTATGGATGTCCCGTCAGTGGAGCGGTGGCTTTCTCCCAACCTCAACTACGACCGATGAAAACGCTGCGCGAGCTGCTCGCCGACGGCCGGGTTCATGTGGCCGATGGGGCCATGGGCACCATGCTCTACGGCCGGGGGATGTTTCTCAACGTCTGTTATGACGAGCTGAACCTCAAGCAGCCCGACCTGGTGCGCGACATCCACCGGGATTATGTCCGAGCGGGCGCCGAGCTGCTGGAGACGAATACCTTCGGAGCCAACCCGATCAAGCTCGCCCACTGGGGGCTGGCGCAGGACACCGAGCGGATCAACACCGCGGCGGCGAATCTGGCGCGTGACGCGGGCGGTGAGCGCGCGGCCATCGTCGGGGCCATCGGTCCACTCGGAATTCGAATCGAGCCCTACGGCGAGATGTCGGTCGGCGAGGCGAGGGAGGCCTTTGCCCCGCAGGTGCAGGGACTGCTGGCAGGTGGCGTGAGTGGATTCATCCTGGAAACATTCAGCGACGTATCCGAGCTTCGTGCGGCGCTGGAGGCGGTCCGGGCTGCCTGCGACTTGCCGGTGATCGCGCAGATGACGGTCGGCACCGATGGGAAGACTCATTACGGGACCGACCCCGAGACCTTTGGACCCAGGCTCGCGGCCATGGGAGCCGACGTCATCGGCGTCAACTGCTCCGTCGGACCCCACGGCGTGCTCGAGGCCATCGAGAAGCTGAGCCGGGTAACCTCCTTGCCGCTGTCAGCCCAGCCGAACGCCGGACTGCCGCGCGAAGTGGGTGATCGCAAGTTCTACATGGCGTCCCCCGAGTATATGGCCAGCTACGCCCGGCGGATGGTCGAGGCCGGAGCCCGCCTGGTCGGCGGCTGCTGCGGCACCACGCCCGATCACATCAAGGCGATCGTCGGGTATGTGCAGAGCGTCTCTCCCCGACACACCTACACAGTTGCCGCCGCTGCTCCGCTGCCGGCTACCGCCATCGAGCCGGTACCCCTGAGTGAGCGATCGCGCCTCGGTTGCAAGCTCGCGGCGGGGAAGTTCGTCACCACGGTAGAGATCGTCCCACCCAAGGGGGTGGATCCGGGTCCCATGTTCGACCAGGTACGGCGGCTCAAGGCGGCCGGAGTCGATGCCGTCAATGTGCCGGACGGACCCCGGGCGCAAAGCCGGATGGGCGCACTCCTTTCGGCGCTGATGATCGAGCGGGAGGTCGGACTCGAGGCGGTGGTCCACTACGCCTGCCGGGACCGGAACCTCCTCGGCATGCTCTCCGATCTTCTGGGAGCGTCGGCGGCGGGTATCCGCAACCTGTTGATCATCACGGGAGATCCTCCCAAAATGGGCCCCTATCCCGAGGCGACGGCGGTCTTCGACATCGATAGTATCGGGCTCACCAATCTGGTCTCCCGGCTGAACCGGGGACTCGATCCGGGTGGGAATGCGCTCGGTGAGCCGACCCGGTTCGTCGTCGGCGTGGGGGTGAACCCGGCCGCGCCCGACCTCGATCGCGAGCTCCGGCGGTTTGCCTGGAAGGTGGATGCGGGAGCCGAGTTCGCGACCACCCAGCCGGTCTTCGATCTGGATCAACTGGATCGGTTTCTCGCCCGAGTCGAGAGCTTCCGAATTCCTATCGTGGCGGGAATCTGGCCGCTGGTCTCGCTCCGCAATGCAGAGTTCCTGGCGAACGAGGTTCCCGGCGTGTCGGTTCCGGACACGGTGCTCGACCGGATGCGCGCCGCGAGCGCCAGAGGAAAAGACGAAGCGCTCGTCGAAGGCGTGCGAATCGCCCAGGAGATGATCACCGCGGTGCTCGAGCGGGTTCAGGGGGTGCAGGTCGCAGCCCCGCTCGGCCGGGTGCCGGTCGCGCTCGAGGTGCTGGAAGCTGCGCGGATTGTACCGGTCACGGGTCTGGAGTATACTCCCGGCGGGTGACGTCCCACGTCCGCATTCCCGGAGTCCGGCGCGTATGCAGGACCTCAGTAGCAATGCCCCCGCCCTCACCAGCTTATCAGATGAAGAATCCATGTTCCGAGACGCGGTCCGGGAATTCGCCGAGACCGAGATCCGGCCCCATGTCCACGACATGGACGAGGCGGCCCAGTTCCGCCCCGATCTGATTCCCAAATTCTTCGAGCTGGGATTGATGGGCATCGAGGTGCCGGAGCAGTACGGTGGAAGCGGAGGCAGCATCTTCATGGCGGTCCTGGCCATCGAAGAGCTGGCCCGGGTCGATGCCTCGGCGGCTATCTATGTCGACGTTCACAACACTCTGGTAAACAACGGCCTGCTCCGGTGGGGCAGCGCCGAGCAGCAGCGCCGCTATTTCCCCCGGCTTACGACCGAGCTGTTGGGCGCCTTCGCTCTCTCGGAGCCGGGCAGCGGTAGCGACGCGTTTGCGTTGGCAACGCGGGCCGAGCGGAGAGGCAGCGAGTGGATCCTCACGGGCCGGAAGTTCTGGATCACCAACGGAGCGGAGGCAGGCCTGTTCATCGTCTTCGCCAACGCGGACCCCGCCAAAGGCTATAAGGGCATCACCGGATTTCTGGTCGAGCGCGGCTTTCCCGGCTTCTCCATCGGGAAAAAGGAAAACAAGCTCGGGATCAGGGCTTCCAGTACCACCGAGCTGATTCTGGAGGAATGCGTCGTTCCGGCGGACAACGTGCTCGGGCCGGTGGGCCAGGGCTACAAGATCTCGATCGAGACCCTGAACGAGGGTCGCATCGGGATCGGCGCCCAGATGATCGGGGTGGCCACCGGGGCGCTCCAGGCGGCAACGGCCTACGTCAAGGAACGCCGGCAGTTCGGTAAAGCCATAGCGGAGTTCCAGGCAGTGCAGTTCCAGCTGGCCCAGATGGCCACCGATCTGGAGGCGGCGCGGCTAATGGTCTACAACGCCGCCCGGCTCAAGGACGCGCGCCAGCCGTTTGCCCAGCAGGCGGCCATGGCCAAGCTGTTCAGCTCCCAGGTGGCCGACCGGATCACCTCCTCGTGTCTCGAGCTGTTTGGCGGGTACGGGTACTCCAAAGAGTATCCGGCCGAGAAGTACTATCGCGACGCGAAGATCGGAACGATTTACGAGGGTACGAGCAACATGCAGTTGCAGACGATCGCGAAAGGGTTGTTGAAGTAAGCAGCGAGGGGGCCGAAGCTCAGACCAGCTTCAGGCCCCCTCGGCTTTCCCAGCAATTTCCCTACTTCCCCGCTTCCCCGCTTCCCCGCTTCCCCGCCTTAATGCGTCTCTCCGGTCCTCACGGGTGAAAGCGTCATCGTGCCAGGACCGCAAGGATTCAAGTTGGCGGGGCTGTCCGATATGTCCCAGGCCGCCTCGGTGGACTCCCGGTCCAACATCGTGCAGCGCTCGCCGGCGCGGGTCAGCAGCGAGACCGCCTCCGGCCCCGTTACCATGGGGGTCATTGACGCGGCCCCGGTCGCGTCGGCCGAGACCTTCTCGTCGCTGGAAACGTTTCCGTGGGTCTCGGTGGAATCCTCGGGGGGACGTATCCGGTCCGACTCCGACTTGCTGGCGATAGCGCCGGTCGTGCTGTCGGTGCTCACCTGGCCGGCGACTTCGGTTGAATCCTCGGGCGGGCGGATACGGCCGGCATTGCCTGTCGTGTCTACCGCGGCCGTGGCCGTATCGCCCTGGGCGACCTCAGCCGTGGCGGTGTCGACCTGGACCGCGGCGTTTGAGGTATCGGTCGCGGCCGAATCTGCGGCAGCCGCAACGGTATCGCTCTGGGCCACATCGGCCGTCGCGGTGTCGACCTTGACTTGGACATTCGCGGTATCGGTCTCAGCCGAATCCGCGGGTGGACGCACCCGGTCCGACTCTGAATTGTTTGCCACGTTGCCGTTGGCCGCGCCGGCAGCCGCGTCGGTCGTCACCTGGCCTGCGATTTCGGTCGAATCCTCGGGTGGGCGAATCCGTCCTGCGTTACCGGTGGTATCGACTGTGGCATTACCCGCCTCGTTGGCGCTGGCCAGTTCGGTGCTGGTGTCCCGCGCCATCTCGGAGCCTGCGGCAGCTGCGGTATCCGCGGTATCGGTTGCGGCACCCGCCATTTCAGTGGAGGCCGTGTCCGTGGCTTGGGCTGTAGTGTCGCGCTGCATGCCCACATATCCGGCGGCTGCCTGATCACTGGTGGAATCTTGTTTGATCTGGCCGCTGGCCGTTGGCTTCTGATGGTGAGGGCGGGTATGGGCGGTAGCCTTAGCCGTGTCATTCCCGGCCCGGCGGCTGTCGCTGGTAGGCTGCGTTGCAGTACTCGGCTGAGCCGGAGCGGTGGCAGCGGTATCGACGGTTGCGGTGGTGTCGGTCGTTGCGGTCGAGCTCGAGGCGGTGCCCGACTGGGTGTTGTCGCGGTCCGAGCGCGAACAACCGGATGTCGCAGCCAGAACCAGTGCGCCAGCAACGATGCTACGGACCAGCGCTCGGCCGTGAGAGTTGAAGTTCATGAGCTCTATCCTCCAGGATCCTGAAAAACTGGCGTGTGGGGCTGCGTTATGTGCGAACCAGACCCAGCCTACGGTGCTGCAGGGTGTCGCGCGGTGAGAGGTGACGGTGCATGATCGTGAGTCCGGTCACACCGTTACCCAGCAGAGGAGGAAAAACAGTTCGGGGGCGCCACCTCGCGCCCCCGAACCGGGACCTGACCTGCGTGGAGCTTAACGGGCGCTGGTCGAATCCTGGGGTTGCTGCGCCGGGTTGTAGCCGGTCGTATCGCCGCTGCGAGACATGCCGGTCGAGTCCAGACCGGTCTGGCCCGCGCCGCTGCTGCTGGTGGTGTCGGAACGCATTTGCGTCGAATCCATGCCGCTCATGCCTGTGGTATCCCGGCCCACGCCTGCGCTGGTCGTGTCGGTCCGGCCTGCGGCAGTGGTATCAGCCTGACTCTGCTGTCTGCCCTGGCCGGTGGTGTCCCGCTCGATTCCCGAGTAGCCGGCCGTGTCCTGAGGGGCACCCTGTCCCTGCCGCTGGAGGAAGGTGTCAGTCGGGGTCTGCTGGCGTTCCGGAGCGACGCTGGTGTCGCGCTCCATTCCCCGATAACCCGGTGGATTCTGGGCCTGGCCATTCAGGGTATCACGGCCTGAAGTCGTATCCCGGGCAGCGGCCGCTTGATCGGGCCGCGTCGTGTCGTCAGTACGGGCCTTGTTGCCTGCACACGCTAAGGCGCCTGCAAGTGCTGCCAGGGCCGCATAGCGGGTGGAAGAGTGAATTCGCATTGAACCTCCTTGGTCGCCGTGCAATGAGTCATCCGGGTCCCGCGTTCCGGCACCATGCCGGCGATTACGCTCGGCCCATCGAAAGTGTCCCAGGGGAGCATCATATCCGCCGGCTATGGGGGCTTCTGTGATTTGGCTCACCCCGTTGCAGGACCGCCATGGCGACAGCTCCGCGGTCGTCCTGGGAAGGCCCGAAGCGGCTCGTGGTGCAATCGTTTGGTGGGCCCGGGAATTGCTGCTTTGAAAATGGGGAGCGCCTAAGATGCGGTCAGGCTCTCTCTCCAAGCCACTTTCGGATAAGCAGCTTTGCAATTTGCCCTTGAATCTGGCTCGCAAGACGGGCACCAGGGTAGATTTGCGACTCCGCCGTGAGTTGGTACGACGCAGTTCCGACCGCACGATCCGCCTCATCTCTAACGGATAACTCAGAGAACCCCGTGGAACTTTTGTCCTGCTCTCGTCGCGCCTGTCTTGTCCTTGCCGCAACGGCGGCGCTCAGCGGCCGAATACCTCTCCTTCAGGCTCAGACCAACGCGTTGTGGCTGCACGATCGCATGGCTGAGTGGTTCGAGACCACCACCCGCGCCGCGCCGGGAGAATGGGGCATAGCCGTTGCCGATCAGTCCGGACGCATCCTCTGGAGCATGAACCCGGATCTCTCCCTCATGCCGGCATCCGCGGTCAAACTCTTTACCACCGGGTACGCCCGAAGCGTTCTGGGCGGCACCGCGCGCCGCGCTACCAGAGTCGTTGGAGCCGGAACGATCGACACAGCGAGTGGCGAATGGCTGGGTGATTGGGCCCTGGAGCTGAACGGAGATCCCTCGCTGGAGCGAGCCGAAGGATCCGGCCCCACTCTCTACGACCTGGCCGCTCAGCTCGCGAGCGCCGGCGTTCATCGGCTGGCGGGTCCGCTTCAGGTACAGAGCGAAGATGGGCCGGCCGACGCGGTTTATCCGGACGTCTGGTCTCCCCGGCATATGGGGCGCCTCTTTGCCCCCCTGGTCGGGCCGCTCACGGTGCACGAAAACATTGTTTGGCTCACCATCCGTCCTGGCCGCGGCCTGGGCGACAAGGCGCGCCTGGTGGGGACCGCTCCCGAAGGGATCACTTCACTTGTGAGCGTGACCGCCACGACCCACACCGGGCGACGCTCGCGTCTTCGGTTACGGCCCCGCCGAGGTGGAGGATGGGTCGTTACCGGGAGCATCGGGATTCGCGCGGTGCCTCGACGGCTCACCGCTACTGCCTCCGATCCGAGAGTGGTACTGGGGGCTGTGTGGGCCAATGCGCTCCGCAAGGCCGGTGTGATCTGGAACCGTTCCGCCAAGCCGCCAGCTTCGCTCGACGCGTCTCCCCGGGTGCTCGCGGAGGTTTCATCGCCGACCCTGGACTCCCTCGCGAGCGAGATCAACCGCAGGAGTCTCAACCTCGGCGCCGAGCTGTTGCTCCAGTGGGCCGGCGGCCGGGAGCAGGGGCCGAACAACCTCATGGCCCATGTGCAGCAGGTAACCGGCCAGGACGAGGGAGTGCACCTGGTCGACGGCAGCGGGCTATCGTATCAAGATCGGGTTACGTCTTTGGCGTTCGTCACCTACCTGGCAAAGTTCCCCGCCACTGCCGCCGGCCACAACTTCCCCCAGCTGCTGCCGGCGAATGGAACCGGAACTCTGCGGAGACTGAACAGCGGCTTCCCTGGCGCGGGCGTCGTACGGGCCAAGACCGGCACGCTCGGCCGGGTATCGACAGTAGTGGGATATTTGGGGCGACCCGAGGGGACTCTTCTCGTTTCTCTCATGTACAACGGCTCCCGTCCCGGCGCGGCGCGCAAGGCTCAGTGGAAGCTGTTCCGACTGTTGGGAGCCAACGGCGTGGTGATCCCGGCGGATACCTCTACGGGCGAGCCACCGCAGCTGGGCGGAGAACAGACCGCGGCCCCGTCCTGGTGGCCTTCGGACTCAGCGGCAGCGGATTCCACCGCGGCCGATACTGCAGCCGCAGATGACGCAGATCAACGCAGATGAGGAACGGAGAATGGCTCTGGCTCGGGCCTAGTCTGAGGAGCGTTGCTGTTGAATAACGCGAAGCAGGACCACGGCGACGGCTAAGGCGAGCAGCACATGAATGAAGCCGCCGAAGGTATAGGCCGAGACGATTCCGAGGAGCCAGAGTACCACAAGAACCGCGAAGATAGTCCAGAGCATGTGCCCTCCGGTGCGTAGGCGCACTTGAGACTTCTCCTTATACTCGCGCTAAGTTCTGGTTTCTGCCAGAGCTTTAGTGAATCACGATACACAAAGGGCCGCCATACAGGCGGCCCTTTGTTTATGACTGCGTAGGGATTGTTAGATCAGGTTCCTGCCAGCGCCGCATCAGCGGTCGCGAGACCGGCACCGGTGGCGTCAGCTCCCCAGCAGGTATTGTCCTCCGCCCCCGTGTTGGGATTGAGGACGTTGCGGCAACCGGGTGCAAGCGGGATCGCCGTCGCGTTAAGGATGGCCTCGGCGTCAGCCGCGGTAAGCGTGTTCCTCTTCTGAGCCATGAGGGCCGCGATCCCCGCGACGTGCGGGCTGGCCATCGAGGTGCCACCGAGGAAGAACCAGCTGAGCTGGCCCTGCTGCTGCTGGAACGGACCTACCACCCAACTGCCGGGCGCAGCCACATCGAGGTCTTGAGGGGTTCCGTCTGAATTGGTTCCCTGACGGCTGGAGAAGTCGGTGATGTAGAAGTCGGCCGCGCTAGTCGGATCCGGCACGTTACAGGCATTCCACCAGCCGCCGAAGATTCCGGGCGCTCCGTTGCAGTTCCGCCACTCACCCACCCATCCTGATGCCGCCACGCCGATAACCGGCTGATAGGCGCCCGGGTATCCCATCTTCCCAGTGGGGCCGGAGTTTCCTGCCGACGCCACGATGATGACGCCGTTACCGACCGCAAAGTCGATCGCCGCTTTTTCCACGGCATCGAGGTCCGGTCCGCCCAGGCTCATGTTGATGACGACCGGGCTGTTGTGCAGTGCCCCACCGACTCCCTTCAAGGTGCCGATGTAGGTGATGCCGGCGGCGATGACAGAGGACCAACCGCTGCCGGTCTGGCCCAGGACCTTGACCGGAATGACGTTCGCCTTCGGCGCAACTCCGTTGATCGGAGTGCCGCGGATGACATAGCCAAGGACGGTGCTGGTGACGTGAGTACCGTGCGAGTGATTGTCGTGCTCCCACTTGTTCGGCTGCTCGGAGACGGCACCGCGGTCGTTGCCGCCGCCGCCGAACGACTTGGCATACTGGGTAGCGATCCGCTCGACCGGGAAGTAATAGCGCCAGGTTGGAAGCAAGCCGGTATCGAGAATCGCGACGTACACACCGGTGCCATCGTAACCAATTACCCTGTCGTTATTCAGTCCTGGTACGCGGTCGGTCACGTTCACCGCGTCGAGATCCCAGGTGCTTAGTCCAATCGTAGTGAAATTCGAAACGCCAAGTTGAACGTCTGGCGGGATGTTCCGCTCGGCATCGAAGTTCGCCGCCGCTACGAACGGAAGCGCCCGGATAGAAGCGAGGCTCGACTCCTTGCCTGTCATGATGACGGCCTTGATCTCGCGGATTTCCTTCAGAACGCTGCCGTACTTGGCCAGCTCGGCTAGTTGGGCAGGAGTGGCTGGAGTCCTGGTGACAACGTTGATCGGCTTGGTTCCCGCGGTCGAGGCGAACTCGCCCGGATTCGAATTAGTGGTCGTCGGCTCCTGCTGGTCGCTACAGGCTCCGACAGCGAGCGCCGCAGCAACGGCGAAAATAAAACTACGCTTCATTGGTGAGCTTCCTGAGTTTGGGGGAGACGGGCGAACATGGAGTGGGAGAATGCGGTGAGATGGCGAAGCGATGACTCGAGGCGGGCGGCTCCCTTAAAACACAGGAGGCGCTCGATCTTTTGAAGCCCGGCATTGTTATTCGAGATCCAGTGAGGCATCGGCCGCAACTCGTGCTCCGGAGCAGGCGCTCCGCTTCGACGTAAGTTATTAAAACCGAATTACTTGGCTTGGAACTGGAACCGGCCGGCACAGTGGCATCGGCGCGAGGCACATATACTACCCCCGGGTACCCCTCTCCGCAAGACCCCCGGGCAAATCGGCTGGACGTACTTGCCCGCGCTCCCTACTTTCTACGTTCTCGGATTCTTCGGCACTCCCGCACTGGTCCCCAGCACAACAAAGGCACTGCATGGCGCACCCGATCCGCTCTGCCGCTCCGCCGGAGCCTCCCGCCTTCCATCCCTATGTGCCAGCAACGCAGTCGCCGGCCGAGCTGACGATTCGCGCGGTGATCCTGGGAGCAATACTCGGGATCGTGTTCGCCGCCTCGAGTGTGTACCTGGCGCTCAAGATCGGACTCACCGTCTCCGCCTCGATTCCGATTGCGGTGCTGGCGGTGGCGTTCTTCCGAACCCTCGGGAAATCGACCATCCTCGAGAACAACATCGTGCAGACCACCGGCTCGGCCGGCGAGTCCATAGCCGCGGGGATCGTGTTTACGCTCCCCGCGATTTTGTTGATGGGCTACGACCTGACGGTGAGCAAGGTGGCGGTGATAGCGGTGATCGGAGGGCTGCTCGGCATTCTGATGATGATTCCTCTCCGGCGGGCCCTGATCGTGAAGGAGCATGGGCGGCTCACCTATCCGGAGGGAACCGCCTGCGCGGAGGTGCTCATCGCCGGCGACAAAGGCGGCCTCCAGGCCCGGCTGCTCTTCCAGGCCTTCGGCATTGCGTTTCTGTACAAATTCCTGATGTCCGGGCTCAAGCTCTGGAAGGAGTATCCCGGGCGGGTCTCCACCTTTTACAAAGGCGCCTCGATCTCCGCCGAGGTGTCACCCGAGCTGCTGGGCGTGGGGTATATCATCGGGCCCCGCATCGCGGGCTACCTATTCGCCGGCGGATCGCTGGCCTACCTGGTGCTCATTCCCGCCATCAAGCTGTTCGGCGCCGGCCTGACCCAGCCAATCTTCGCCGAAACCAAGCTGATCAAGGACATGAGCCCGGGGGAGGTGCGGGCCGCGTTCGTGTTCTATATCGGCGCCGGCGCGGTGGCTTCGGCCGGCATCATCGCCCTGGTCCGGGCCCTGCCCACCATCGTGAGCGCGTTTCGTTCCGGATTCCAGGACCTCAAGGGCTCCATGGGAATGGTGGCGGCCCGGCTTCGGACCGATGTGGACCTTCCCATCTGGGTGACCCTGGCCGGAAGTATTGTCCTCGCCTTCCTCTTGACGGTTCTCCCCGAAATCGGCGTGAACCTGCTCGGCGCCATCCTGATCATCGTCTTCGGCTTCTTCTTCGTGGTGGTCTCGTCTCGCATCACCGGCGAAATCGGGGTGAGCGCCAACCCGATCTCGGGAATGACGATCGCGGCTCTGATCGGCACAACCACGATTTTCTATCTGATCGGCTGGACCGGGGTCGATCACCGGGTAGGGGCCATCTCCATCGCCGGCGTCATTGCGGTGGCCGCGGGCAACGCCGGCGCCACCAGTCAGGACCTCAAGACTGGGTTTCTGGTGGGCTCCACCCCACGCCGCCAACAAATCGCCATCATGGTTGGCGCCATCACCTCGGCTCTGGCCATCGGCTGGACCCTCGCGCTGCTCAATACCACGTACACCAACGTCGTGCCGGAGCGGCACCCCGGTGTGGCGCTGCAGGCGTCTCCTCCGGGAGCTCCGGACCGTTCGGTCACCAGCATGGGCGAGCGGATGGCGAAAGATGGGAGCCAGTGGGACGTGGTGCGGGTGAACATTCCCACCCAGGGGATTCAGCCCGGCAAATACCTCATCGACCCCAAGACTCATGAGATCGCGTACCTGGTGGATCCGGGGATCGGCGGCCGCATTCGGGAGATCGATGGCAAGCCGGTGACCAAGCTCGATTCGCCCAAAGCGACGATCATGGCGCTGGTGACCGATGGGATTCTGACCCAGAAGCTTCCCTGGGGATTGGTGCTCATCGGTGTATTTCTGACGATCGCCATCGAGCTGATGGGGCTTCAGTCGCTGCCGATCGCCGTGGGGGTGTACCTCCCGATCTCGACCTCCTCCGCGATGTTCGCCGGTGGGGTGGTCCGTTGGTTGGTGGAACGGAAGACCCGTGGCGCGTCCCGGACGCTGGCTGAAGTCGAGTCCGGACCCGGCGTGCTCTTCTCCAGCGGGCTGATCGCGGGCGGGGCACTCGCCGGTGTGGCCATTGCGGGCATCGCCGCCCTGTTCGTCGCCAAAGCGGAAGCCGCCCAGGTGCCCGCGGCGGACTATCTCGCGCACCTGGCCGGCCTGCAACGGGTGTTGGGCGGATTCGCCATCAGCGATCTGGCCGCGTTGGTGATGTTCGGCTTGCTGGGGGGACTGCTCTTCCGCATCGCGAGGCGGTAATGCCTCCGGCGGCTCCGGTTTCACCGGCCATCAGTGCCCGGATCATTCACGCCGCGCTGGTGCTAGGCCTGATGATGTTTTGGGCGGTATCGTGGTATGTGGGAACCCGGATCTCCCTGCCGGTATCCGTGGTGCCCGAGCGCAAGGTGCTTTACCTGGGACTCTTTCTGATGAGCGCCGTGCTGTTCGGTGCCGCGATGTATACCGCGAGCCGTCTTTCCCCACCCCAATCCGGCAGCTCCCAGGACGACTGGTGGCGGGCCAATTTCGGCACCGCAGTGCGCATATGGGCCCTGGTCGAGGCACCGGCCATCCTGGGTACCGCGGCGTATCTGCTGACCCATGATTTCCGCACCCTCATCGCGCCCTTCACCGGACTGCTCCTGTTCGTGAACTACCGGCCCAGCCGGCTTACCGAGGACTGAGATGCGGGTCGTCACTTTGCTGCCGGCAGCAACCGAAATCGTCGCGGCACTGGGAGGCGCGGAATACCTGGTGGGGATCTCGCATGAGTGTGACTACCCTCCGTCGGTGCAATGGCTCCCTCGAGTTACCGCGACGCCGGTGGACTCCCGGATGTCGGGAGCGGCAATCGACGCCGACGTTCGGCGGCTCAGTGCGTCGGGCAAGCCTGTCATCGGGATCGATGCCGGGCAGCTGCAAGCGCTCAGGCCCGATCTCATCATCACGCAGGGCCTCTGCGACGTGTGCGCCGTTTCCGATGGACAGGTGTATCGACTAGCCGGCAGCATGGCGTCTGCCCCTGAGGTGCTCTCGCTGGTGGGGCGCAACCTCGACGGCATCTGGAGTGATATCTATGCGGTGGGTGCCGCACTCGAGCTCGGGGACGAAGCGGAAGAGCTGGTTCTGGGTCTCGAGAGCCGCCTTCAGAGGCTTCGCAGCCAGCGCCACGGAGCTCGCGCACGGGTGGCTTGTATCGAGTGGCTGGACCCCCTCTACGTCGCCGGCCACTGGGTACCGGAGCTGGTGGAAGCCGCCGGCGGGGAAGACGTCGGGGCCCGCCCTGGGAGCCACTCGTTCCGGCGCGAATGGCGCGATCTGCACCGTCTCGAACCGGACTGTCTCATCGTCATGCTCTGCGGGTTCGGGGTCGAGCGGATCCGCCGCGAGCTGAGCACATTGGAAGACCCCGAAGGCCTCGAGCTGATGAGCCGAGTTCCGACCTGGATCATCGACGGCAACAGCTTTACCTCTCGCGCGGGGCCAAGAGTGGTGGACGGTGCCAGGCTGATCCACAGCGCCATTGGAGACCAGCCGTGGGCCGGAAAGATCGAGAAGTGGGCGCCTCCGGTACAGTCGTCGCTCTCGTAGAAGCATCGGATGGAAACGGAGTGGAGCAGGCGCGCGGCCTCTTCACGGAGTACGCGGCAGCACTCGGCGTCGACCTGTGCTTCCAGTCTTTCGATCAGGAGCTCGCCGGCCTCCCCGGCAACTATGCGCCACCGCTAGGCCGGCTGCTGCTCGCCCGCTCGGATGGCCAACTGGCCGGCTGTGTAGCGCTACGGCCGTTAGCGCCCGGGGTCTGCGAGATGAAGCGGCTGTATGTTCGTCTTCCCTACCGGAGTCTTGGCATCGGAGGTCTGCTCGCCCGCCGAATCATCGATGAGGCCCGCGCCGCCGGTTATCACACAATGCGGCTGGACAGCCTTCCCTCGATGGGCCCAGCACTGGAGCTGTACCGGCGGCTGGGGTTCCGGGAAATTGCGCCGTATACCGCGAACCCGGTCGAGGGGGCAGTGTTTCTGGAACTGGAACTGGATCGATCCTCACCATGACTCCTGAGTCGCTGAAATTTCTGAAGCTTTTGCTGGATACCCCGGGGCCGTCGTCCTTCGAGGCAGCGGCCGGCAGGATCTGGCGGGCCGAAGCCGAACGGTTTTGCGACTCGGTCGAGGCGGACGTGGCGGGCAACTCCTTCGCCACCATCAATCCCGGAGGCTCGCCCAGGCTGATGCTGGCCGGCCACATCGACGAGATCGGGGTGATGATCACCCACATCGACGACGAGGGCTTTCTCAGTTTCGACACGATCGGCGGGTGGGATCACCAGGTGTTCGTGGGGCAGAGAGTCGTTCTGCTGGGCAAGCTGGGGCAGGTCAGCGGCGTGGTGGGAAAGAAAGCGATCCATGTGATGGAGCGGGAAGAGCGGGAGAAGGTCTCCAAGGTGGAGGAGCTCTGGATCGACATCGGTGCCGCGACCCGGGCGGAAGCGGCGGGCAGGGTCCGCATCGGAGACCCGGGCGTGCTGGCCGCCGGAGTGCTGGAGTTTCCCAACGGGCGGCTGGTCAGCCGGAGTATCGACAACCGGATCGGCGCATTCGTGGTGCTCGAGACGCTGCGGCTGTTGTCGGGCAGCCGTCCGGGTGCGTCGGTGACCGCGGTGGCTACCACTCGGGAGGAGATCGCCTCGACCGGAGGCGGTGCCCGGACTTCGGCCAATCGGCTGGAGCCCGACGTGGCCATCGTGATCGACGTGACCCACGCAACCGACTATCCCGGCATCGAGAAGCGCAAGCACGGAGATTACCGACTGGGCGGAGGGCCCGTCCTCTCGCGCGGCGCATCGGTGAGCGAGCTGGTCTTCGATATACTGGTGGAGACGGCGGAGGCGGAGAAGATCCCTTACAGCATCGAGGCTGCTTCCCGCGATACCCACACCGATGCCGAGGCCATCTTCAACGCGCACCGCGGGGTGGCCACGGCGCTGGTGTCGGTCCCGAACCGGTACATGCACAGCCCCAACGAGATGGTGGCGCTGGACGACCTCGATCGCACTGCCCGCCTGCTCGCTGCCTTTGTGGGCCGGCTGACACCCACAACCAGCTTCGTGCCCCGCTAGCGGATTTATCTTTCCTCGAACCAATGACCCGCCTCTCGCAGCTCTGCCTCTTACTCACCCTGACCTCTGTCGCCGGGCGGCTCGAGGCGCAGCGGGTCATTCAGCCGCCGCGTTTGCTCGACGATATCAAGTTTCTCAGCGACGACCGGCTCCAGGGCCGCGTCACCGGCTCTCCCGGCGCCGACTCGTCAGCCGCGTATCTGGCTCGCCGGTTCTCGGAGGTTGGGCTGCAGCCCGCGGCCGGCGGATGGTTCCAATCGTTCAGCGTTGGACCCGAGGCACCGGCGGGGAGGCAAGCGAAGTCGGGCGGGGTCACCGGGAAAAACGTGATCGGAATTCTCCCCGGGCGTGATCCGGTCTTGCGCAATCAGACCGTCGTCCTCGGCGCGCACTACGATCACCTGGGCCTGGGCGGGTTCGGCAGCCTGGATCCGGACAGCACCGGTAGGGTTCACAATGGTGCGGATGACAACGCCTCCGGTGTTGCCGCCTTGATTCAGGTCGCGGCATGGCTGGCGGTCTCACCTCCCGCCCGGACCGTGGTGTTCATCGCTTTCAGCGGGGAAGAGCTCGGCCTGCTGGGCTCGGCCTATTACGTGAAAGAGCCGATCTATCCCGTGGCCGGAACTCTCGCCATGGTGAACCTCGACATGGTCGGCCGGCTCCGGAATGGCCGTCTGATCGTGTACGGCGCCCGGAGTGCGAAGGAGTTCCCCCCGCTGCTCGACTCGCTCAATTGGTACGCCGGCTTCGACCTCAAGGCTCAAGGCGACGGATACGGGCCCAGCGACCAGTCTTCGTTTTATGCGGCCAAACGCCCGGTGCTCCATCTGTTCACCGACCTGCACGAGGACTACCACCGGACCACGGATGACTGGCAGAAGATCAATCTGGACGGGCTGAAGCGGGTCTCCGATTTCACCCTCGGACTGGTGACGGCGCTGGCCAACCGCCCCCATCCGCTCACCTTTCAAGATCTTCCCGCCCCGCTACCGACGCAGACCGCCGCCCCGACGCCGAGTCCCGGTTATGGCGCCTATCTGGGAACGGTTCCCGATCTGGCTGGGACGCCCGGAGGGGTACGCCTGGTGGGGGTCAGAGCGGGGAGCCCGGCGGAACGAGCGGGACTCAGGGGGGATGACATCATCACCCGCATCGGCACCAGGGAAACACCCGACCTGCAAGCGATGACCGACGCGCTGCGGAGCCACCGCCCCGGCGAGACCGTGGAAATTCTGGTGCGACGCGGCGCGACGGTCACGACGTTGCGTGCCACTCTCGGAATTCGCGGCGGCTGAGCCATGCCGGTGCTCGACAGCGATCGCGTCATTGCGGCCTTGCGCGGCGCTTTCGCCCGGGAGGAAGGCCGCCAGGGGGTGCTCAGGACCGCGGCCCAGAAGATCCGGGCCTCGGGCCCGCCGTACACCTCGGTGTACCTCTACATGCTGCACGGGAACGAGCTGGTGCTCGAGGCTTTCGACGGGCGGGAAACCGACCATACCCGGATCCCGGTCGGAATGGGGGTCTGCGGAACCGCGGTGGCCAGCGGTGAAGATCAGAACATCCCCGATGTTCGGGCGGTGGAGAACTACCTCGCGTGCAACGCCTGGACCCGTTCCGAGCTGGTGGTGCTCATCCGCCGGGGGAGCCTGGTCCTGGGCCAGATCGACATCGACAGCGATGTGCCCGACCCGTTCTCGCCGGAGGAGGAGTCCGCCGTCAAGCGGGTGGCCGATGCGCTGGCGATCTTGTTGTGAATCACCCCACGCCGGCGAGCAGTGTTGGGCTGGACCCCTTCGGCTTCGAGTGTACGACTTCCCCCTACCCTACCCCTGACACTCAGCCTGCGGGGTCCAGCCCAACTCCGCTCGCGGCCACCTGGTGAGTAGGTTGGGAAACAGAATTCACGCGCGTCAGTTGATTCCAAGCACCCAAACCCTCGAGGTGCGCGGAGTCGGCATTTTCGAGCGGCGGATCGGCAGCGGGCCACCGGTGGTGGTATTGCACGGTGGCCCCGGCGCGCACCACGATTATCTGCTTCCGGGCTTCGATGCTCTGGCCCGTGGCCGCGAGCTGATCTACTACGATCAGCGCGGTGGGGGACGGTCTCCCGTCTCCCGCGATACTCCCGTGGGTTGGCGCGAGCACGTGGCCGATCTCGAGGAGCTCCGGCGGCAATGGGGTTTGGAGCGCCTCACCTTGGCCGGTTATTCCTGGGGTGGGCTGCTGGCGCTGCTCTACGCCACTGAGTTCCCCGGCCAGGTCGCGCGCCTGGCGCTGGTCTCGCCGGCACCGGCGTGGGCCGAGGCCAGGCGGGAATTCGAGTCTCGCTTTGGGGCCCGAAACCTTGCTCCCCAGCTCCAGCAGCAACGCGCCGCGCTCCGCGAGAGTGGGCTTCGAGAGCGCGATCCGGCTGAATACGCCCGGCGCCAGTTCGACCTCTCGGTCACTCCGTATTTCTACGATCCAGCGCGAGCGCGCGACCTCACCCCCTTTCGAGTGACGGGTCGGACCCAGCAGGAGGTCTGGGGCAGCCTGGAGGGCTACGATCTCAGGCCGGCTCTTTCACGCCTGCACCTGCCGGTCATGATCGTCCAGGGCGAGGAGGACGTGATTCCGGTCGACGCCACCCGCCAGCTTGCCCAGCTGCTCGGTGCGGAGTTTCAGCTGCTGCCTCGCAGCGGACATGTGCCGTATGTGGAGGCATTCGATGAGTTTGTGAGGTTGATGGATGGGTTTCTGCCGGCGACCTAGTCGGGAGACGATTGTCGCGAGTCACGACACCAAAGGGCTCCCCGGCGCGGTTTAGAGGGACTTGGCGGCTCGCGACTCGTGACCCGCGACTCCGCTAAATTCCACCCATGTCAGCCCCTCGCCCTACCCCGTTCGATCTTGTCTTCGGCGACAGCGCCGGCCCCCGTCTCCAGAGCATCCGAGCCGCCTTGACCGGCGCGGGACAGGATCCCCGCGACCGGGATGCCTTCCTGATGATACGGGAGGTGGTGGAGCTGCTGCGCGAGCTCCGGCCGGACGAAGGGCTGGGCGAGGGAATCGATCAGTTGGCGGCACTGGTACACCACTGCTACCTGTTCTGGGACTCCGGGTGTCGCACAGTGGATGTGGATCAAGAGCGAGTGGTGGAACTGATGGGTCCCCCACCGGCCGGCGATCAACCCGAACAGCGGCCCTTTTACGCCCGGATGCCGGAGCGTCGCGTCTGGGCCGAAGCCGTCCCCGGTGCAGCGCAGGAGCCACTCGATGGATGCTTCATCTACGACTCGCCCGACAGTCGAGCCATCCACGTACTTGGCATCTTTGGGCTGCACCGCGACCGGGCCGGTTTCAGCGTCGTCGAGATAGCAGGAGACCGGCCCAGCGCGTTGCTCAGGGCCGACGGCAGCAACCTGTTTTCAGCCGCATTGCCCGGTGGCGCTGCGGCGGGACTGTTCTCGATCACGGGTGAGGAGGAGCTCCTCGAGCTCGGCTGGCGCCTCCGGGCGCTGGCGGAGGAGCCTGCGGTGGAGGCCGGTTGATGGAGAGCGTAAAGGACTACATGGACAAGAAGGCGGTCGCCCAGGTGCTGGAACAGATCGCCGCATTTCTCGAGCTCAAGAACGAGAATCCGTTTCGCATTCGGGCTTTCAGGACGGCGGCCCGAGCGATCAGTGGCTTCCCCCGTGATCTCCGCGAGTCTCTGGACGACGGCTCGCTCGCGTCGGCCAAAGGAGTCGGACCGGCAACGCTGCAGATCGTCAAGGAGCTGGTGGGCACCGGTAGGGCCAGCATGCTGGAAGACCTCCGGGAGCAGATTCCGCCGGGACTGGTCGAAATGCTCGAGATCTCCGGATTGGGCGTCGCCAAGATCCGCCAGATTCACGAGGTGCTCGGCATCGATACCTTGCCCGAGCTGGAGGCCGCCGCGCACGACGGACGATTGGCCAAGCTGCCCCGTTTCGGCCCCAAAACATCCGAGAACTTGCTCAAGTCTATCGCCTACCTGCGCCAGGCGAGCGCGTTTCGGCTCTCCCACCACGCCGCGGACGAGGCAGAGGGACTGCGCGCGGCCCTGGAGAGGTTGCCCGGTGTGACCCGAGCGATCGTTGCGGGCGACGTCCGGCGCCGGTCCGAGGTGGTGCGGGAGCTCGTCGTCGTCCTGGTGGCGGAGTCCTCCCCCGCGGACTTGTTTCGCCGGCTCAGTCAGCTGCCTGGGGTGCACGAGTTCGCCGGCCAGGATGAACGCCGGCTGACGCTCCGGTTTGCCGGCGGGGCTACCGCTCAGGTTGTCGCCACGACGCCGGTCAACGCCGGCGCCGTCCTGGTTCAGGCCACCGGAAGCGAGGGACATCTACGGGAGCTGGCCGCCTACGCCGGCAGCAACGGGTTTGCCTTGAGCGGAGCGGCGTTGTGGCGCGGCAGCCAGTTCGTTCCCACGCCCGACGAGAATGCATTCTATGAGGCGCTGGGATTGAGCTTCATACCGCCGGAACTGCGCGAGGGCAGGGGCGAAGTAGCGGCGGCCGAACGCAGGCAGCTTCCCAAACTGGTGGACAGGAAGGATGTCCGGGGATTACTGCACTGCCACACCAGCTACTCCGATGGATCCAGCACGGTCGAGGAGCTGGCTTTAGCCTGCAAGGCCGCGGGGTACGATTACCTCGGCGTCACCGATCACAGCCAGGCGGCAGCCTATGCCGGTGGCCTTAGCGCCGATGATCTGGCCCGGCAGGCCGACGAGATCGACGAGGTGAACGCGAGGCTCGAGGGTTTTCGAGTGTTGAAGGGGATCGAGGCTGACATCCTCCAGGACGGCCGGGTCGATTACGACGCGCATGTGCTCGAGCGGCTGGATTTCGTGATCGCGTCGGTGCACAGCCGGTTCAACATGGGTGAGCGGGAGATGACCGCACGTATGCTGGCCGCCATGGACAATCCCCATCTCACCATCATCGGCCATCCCACCGGCCGGCTCCTGCTCTCGCGGGATCCCTATCCCATAGACCTGGAGGCGGTGACCGACAAGGCGGCTGAGACCGGCGTGGCGCTGGAGATCAATGCCGACCCTCACCGGCTCGATCTCGACTGGCGCGTGCTGCGCGAGGCGCGCGACAAAGGGGTGGCCATCTCGATCGGCGCGGACGCGCACAACGTCGCCGGCCTGGGCTATGTCGAGTACGGCGTGGGGATGGCGAGAAAGGGCTGGCTGGCGGCACAGGATATTCTGAATGCGCGGCCGGTGGACGAATTCGTGGCCTACGCGAGGAGACGGCGGTGATGAAGGTGGGCAGACGGGCGGACAGGCGGGCAGCCGGAGGGCCGGACAGAAAAACTCCGGCTAAGAAGGGATCTGTTCGCCTTAAGAAGGGCGCTCTCTCAAGGTCGGATACTCAGGGTCCGCAGTCGGCCCGTAAGCCCGTCCGCCTGTCCGCCCGTGCCCCCGAGCTCCTCTCCCGGCTCAGGGCCCTCTACCCCGACGCCCGGTGCGCCCTGGATTATCGGAATGCCTACGAGCTCCTCTGCGCCACCATCCTTTCGGCCCAGTGCACCGATGTTCGGGTAAACCTGGTGACTCCCACCCTGTTTTCCCGTTACCCGACGCCGTTTGAGCTGGCTCAGGCCGACTCGATGGAGCTTCAGGAGATCATTAAATCCACCGGGTTCTTCCGCAACAAGGCCAGGAGTCTGATCGGAATGGCCCAGGCCCTCGTGGCCGACCACGCGGGGGAAGTACCCCGGACGATGGAGGAGCTGCGCCGGCTTCCCGGTGTCGGCCGCAAGACCGCCAACGTGGTGCTGGGAAACGCCTTCGGCATCAATGAAGGGGTCACCGTCGACACTCACGTCACCCGCCTCAGTAGGCTGCTCGGTTTGAGCCGGGAGGACGATCCCGTGAAGATCGAGCAGGTGCTCATGAAGCTGTTTCCCCAGCAGGATTGGGCCCTCCTCTCGCACTTGCTGATTTTTCACGGGCGGCAGGTCTGCATCGCCCGGCGACCCCGCTGCGGCGACTGCGTGCTCGCGCAGCTCTGTCCGTCGTCTCTCGTCTGACCCTCTTTCAGGAAGCCAGATGCGCATCCGTCCGACTATCACCTTTCTCGTCTGCTGCGGTGCGGCCACCGCAATGGCCCAGCAGCCTCCGTCTGCTGGACCGCCGTCAGCCCGGGTCGCGCGAGCGGTGGACGGAAAGGTCATGCGAGCCCACCTCGAGTTTCTGGCCGACGACGCGCTTGAGGGACGCAAACCGGGCACCCGAGGCGGAGACCTTGCGGCGAAGTACATCGCGGCGCAGTTCGAGCGGCTGGGACTCGAGCCCGCCGGGGACAGCGGCACATACTTCCATCACGTACCGATCATCACGCTGACACCGAATCCCACGGTGAAGATCACCAGCCCGGCCGCTGGGGAGCTGGCTTACCGCACGGATTACGTGCTCTGGTCGATGCGCAACGACTCGACGACCACGGTCAAAGCCGATCTTGTCTTTGTCGGATACGGCATCGTGGCGCCGGAATACCAGTGGGACGACTACAAAGGCATCGACGTCAAGAACAAAATTGTCGTGGTTCTGGTGAACGATCCGGGCCTCCGCGATTCGACCATCTTTCGCGGTCCTATCCTGACGTACTACGGCCGTTGGACCTACAAGATCGAGGAGGCCCAACGCCAGGGCGCGGCCGGAATTCTGCTGGTGCATACAACCGAGAGCGCCACGTACCCGTGGAGCACCGTCCAGTCGAGCTGGACCGGCCCTCAGGTCCGTATCGAGGAGCCGGCCCAGTCGCTCCTCGTCGCAGGATGGCTCAATCAGGATGCGGCTGCAAAGTTGTTCCGCCAGGGAAACCAGGACCTGACGAGTCTCATGGACCAAGCCTGGCACCGCGGGTTCAAAGCCGTTCCGCTGGGGGTGCAGCTCGAGGCCACCGTTCGCAGCACCATCACACGATCGTCGACCAGCAACGTGCTGGGACGCCGGCCGGGCCGTGGTCCCTTAGCGCGCGAGGCGGTCATGATCGGGGGCCACTACGATCACTTCGGTATCAGCACACCCATCGATGGCGATTCCATCTATAACGGCGCGGAAGACAACGCCTCCGGCACGGCGGCCGTGCTCGCGTCGGCCGAGGCCTTCGTCCGGAGCGGGGTGCCAACCGAACGCTCCATCGTATTCGTTGCGTTCACGGCCGAGGAAGCCGGCTTGCTCGGTTCCCAGGCCTTCGTGGTCAAACCCACCATTCCTTTGAGCCGAATAGCGGCGATTCTCAACCTCGACGTGATGAACCTGTACGGCCGGACCCGGGACGTATCGGCTTTGGGGCTGGATCAGTCATCCCTGGGCGGCGTCTTTAACCGCGCAGCCGCCGCCGAAGGGTTATCGGTCAGCGTCAACCAGGATGCCCTGATTCGCGGCTCCTATTTCCGTTCTGATCACTTCCCCTTTGCCCGGGCGGGCATTCCGGGAACCTCCATCGAGAATGGGCGCCAGTACGTGGGTCAGCCGGCGGATTACGGCAGCAAGCGGGAGGCAGAGTACACCGAAAAGCGCTATCACCAGCCCAGCGACGAGGTGGCGCCCTGGTTCAACTATGACGGAGCAGCTCAACAGCTTCGAGTCATCGTCCGTACAGCGCTCGCAGTAGCCGATGCTTCACAGCAACCGGCGTGGAACAGGAACTCCGAATTTCGTCAGGCAGGGGAGGAGCGGCGGCGCTGAGCGACCTTCCCGTCTTTCCCGCCAGCGGCTATCTTCTCCGCCGCTCGCGCCTGCCCCCCGATCTCCGGAGCCACTCTGGACCTGCCTTCCGAGCACCGGATCCCACTCACCTGGCTAATCGAGAACGCCGGGCCGTCAATCCGCTACCGCACCTACCGGGAGCTCGCTCCGGAAGGATTTGCTGCCGCCGAGGTGGTGGAAGCGGCTCGGCATGCGATTCCTGAGTCCAAGACGGCCCTGGCAGTAGTAAAGAAGCAGAAGGACAACGGGATTTGGGGGGGGAACCTGCTGGGGTTAGCCGTTTCGGCGGCCCAGGGCATCAAGGACGTCGGCACCATCCCCCAGTACCGCCGCCTGCTCCAGTTGGAGTGGCCCCGTTCGGGCCGGCCTTTCAAGCTGGCGGACAGGGTCCTCTTCCGGCTGCTCTCCCGGGACGAAGATCCTTCCCTGCTGTTCGAGTTCCAGAAGAGCGTGAAGGCCGATGTGGAGGCAGAGGCATGGGCCCGCGGAATCATGCGGGAGGCCGCATCAGCAGCCTTAGCCGAAGCAGGATACGCGGAAGATCCCCGGCTCAGGGGCGCCGGCCACAAGATTGCCAGTGCCATTTCCCAGTTCCTGCGCAGCCCGTTGGCGGAAAAGCCTTTCCTCAAATCGGGCAAGCAGATCGTCCTTCACCCCCAGGCATACCCGCCGAGTTGGTATTCTGTCGCTATGCTGGCGTCTATGCCCAACCTCCAGCGTGAGCGGGCCGGCTTTACCGAGCGCTTGGGCCACTACCTGGCCCAGCCCGCCCCCAAGAAGGCGTTCGTGCTTCAGGTGGGAAAGAAGACCGTAAAGCCGCAGCATCTCATTCTGGGCGACCCGATCGACGCCGACAGCAAGGGGCACGCTAAGGACATCCCCCTGGCTCTTCATTACATCGAGCTACTCGCCCGGATGGGTGCCCTCGAGTGGGCGCCGGTGGCCACCAAGGTCCTGGGCCGGTTACTCGACGATTGCGATCCCACCGGGGTCTGGCGGCCTAAGAACCTTCGATCGCAACCCAAGCCGCTCAATAAGATTACCCACCATTACTATCCTCTTCACCTCGATTCCAAGTCAGCCGAAGGGAAAGAGGTGGACCTGACATTTCGCCTGGCCCTGATCGCTAAAGCGCTAGGCTGGACGCTGACGTACACCTAAATCGCAGCTTGCGGCGGACTGGGTAGCAGTTCATACTACTACCGTGCCTCGCCTCGATCTGACGCACTTCGGATTCACGCCCACCGAAAGCCTGGTCTACGAAGTCCTCCTGACCAGCGGACCGGGCACCGGGTACGCCATCGCGCGGGCCGCGGGTCTGGCCCGAGCCAATGCCTATAGCGCGTTGGCGGGGCTGGTGGCCAAGGGGGCCGCGCGGGTGGAGGGAGGGCGTCCCCGGCTCTATCGCCCCGAGGCTCCCGCCGGTCTCATCGCCCGAATAGCGCACCTCCACGGCCTGGCGTTGGATCGGCTCAGTACCGACCTGGAGCAGATCTCCGTTCCCAGCACCCCCACCGTGGTAGAGATCGAGTCGGGTCGCGCCGTCCTCCAACTGATCAGCCATGACGTAGCCCGCGCCACGCGGTCCGTCGCCTTGCTGGCTCCCATGGACGCATTCCCTCTTCTCAGCCCGGCGCTCCGAAAGCCGGTGTCGGCCGGCCTCCCGGTATCGCTCTGGTCTACCGGACCGGTCGACTTGGGCTTTGCACCCGTGGAAGTGATTGCGGATGGACCCGAATGGCCTGGCGCGCCGATAATCGTTGTGGTGGACGATCGCAGCGCCATTCTCGGCTCCCGGGAGGGCACCCGGGTCAGCGGCCACTGGAGCACGGCGCCGGCGTTCGTGGCTGCGGCGCGATTAGCCCTCGAACGGTTCAGGATGGGCGAATGACTGATGCGCTCGATGGCGCGTTTCTGGAGCTCCAGCGGGAGTACCTGGCATCCATGCCGGCCCGCCTCACGGAGCTACGCGCCGATCTCGCGGGAATGAAGCAAGGCCTCCCGGAGGCGACCGGATCGCTCAAGGCGAGACTCCATCGCCTCGCCGGTTCCGGGGGGTCTTTTGGATTTCTGGAGCTGAGCGCAATCGCCCGCGAGGGGGAGCGCTGGTTGGCGTCGGGCGCCGGGCCCGAGCCTGACGGACTACCCAGCATAGTGGCTCGACTGGGAGAGGCGGCGCGGAACGCCGAAGCACAGCTGTCCGCAACCACGGCGGACCGGTCACCCAATCCAATCCCGCGCGCCCTGCTCATCCTTCGGCCCAGCCCCCAACGGGAGCGAATCGCGCAGGAGCTCAGGAATGCCGGCTATCAGGTTCGTTTTGCCAACCGGCAGGACGACCCCGGCGCGACACCGCTGGAGGAGCTGCCCCACTTGATAGTGATCGGTGGGGAGGCCGGAGATGGCGACCCTTCGGCCATCGCTTCCGCCTGGACCAACAACCCGGCCCGGAGGCCGGGTGCCGTCGTGCTGGTCGAGACTCTTCGAGCGGTCGATCGCCTGCGGGCCATTGCGGCCGGGGTGGATGCGGTCTTTCCGGCGGAACAGGTCGAACAGAAGCTCCCCCGCTATGCCCGAACCTTCGCGCGGATCGGTCCACCGCCATCGAATGTGCTGCTGGTGGATCACGACGCCGTATTTGCCGCCCGTATCATTCCCGCGTTGGAAGCGGCCAATATCAAAGTGACCCGATGCCTGCAGGGGCAAACGGTACCGGAAGCGCTGGAGCGCGACGTGCCCGACCTCCTGCTGCTGAATACCCGCATCGCCGGCCCGGATGCATTCGCGGTCACCCGGGTGGTGCGGCAGGATCCACGCTATCACCTGCTTCCCATCGTTCTGGTCGGCGAAGATACTCCGGCAGAGCGGATCTCGATGCTGAGAGCCGGCGGGGATGATTTCGTCACCGCTGCCATAGAGCCGGAGCTCCTGGTGCAAACGGTGATCGCACGGGCGGCTCGAGGGCGCCGGCTCCGGGAGATGGTTCATCGAGACGCCCTTACCGGCCTGCTCAACCACCCAACGCTGCTGGCCGAGCTGGAGAACGCGGTCGATTACAGCCAACGTCATGGCGAGCCGTTGGCGTTCGTGCTCTTCGAGCTGGAGGGCTTTCGCAGGGTGAGCGAGCGTCTGGGCCCGCGCTCGGGGGATGAAGTGCTGCTGCACGTGGCCGGCATATTTCGATCGAACGTCCGGGCCAGCGATGTCATAGGACGATACGGGTCCGAGGCATTCGGAATGCTGCTTCGGGGCGTCGATGCCCGGGGAGCCGCGGTGTTGAGCGAGAAGCTCCACCGGGTTCTGAGCGAACAGCCGGCCCGCACCACCGCGAGTGAGGCCATCACCCTCCACGTGAGGGTGGGCACCGCCGTGTTCCCCCAGGACGGCACCACCGCCGCCGAGCTGGCTCAAATGGCGGATCGGGCGCTGCGAAGAGCGGGGCAGCGGGGCAGCGAGGCGGCGGGGCCGTAGCGGCGACAGGGGGGGTCTACGAAAACAGAAACCCTCTCGGGCCATACTCAGCTCGAGAGGGTTCGTGTTTGCGGAGCGAACCGCCCCGCCGCCCCGCTGCCCATCTGCGCCGCTGCTTAGTGCCGAAACCCGGTCGAGAGGGGCAGCACGTCTCTGGGATTCTTCTCGTCTCCGAAGAGCAGCCGTCCTTCGCGGAAAGTGGCGCCGCGGAGGGTAAAGGCCAGCACCTCGCCCAGCTCCTGGACCAGGAATACCTCGATCTTATCGCGCACTTCGCGCGGCAGATCCTCCAGGTCCGGCTCATTCTCTTTGGGCAGGATGATGTGGGTGATTCCGGCCCGGACCGCACCCAATACCTTCTCCTTGACTCCCCCGATCGGCATCACCCGACCGCGGAGAGTAATCTCCCCGGTCATGGCGATGTCGTGGCGGACGGCGCGGCCAGACAGGGCCGAAACCACAGCTGACGCCATGGTCACGCCGGCCGACGGCCCATCTTTCGGGATGGCTCCGGCCGGGACGTGGATATGGATATCCCGGTCGAACATCTCGTCCGGTATCTGCAACGCCGCCGCATGAGACCGGGCGTAGGTCCAGGCCGCCCGAGCCGACTCCTTCATCACGTCGCCCAGCTGACCGGTTAAGACCAGCTCGCCCTTGCCCCGCATAGTGGAAGCTTCGACGAACATGATATCGCCGCCGGTGGGCGTGTAGTACATGCCGGTGGCGACACCGACTTCGTCCTCCCGCGCCATCTTCTCCGGATGCACCTTGGGCCGGCCGAGCAGGTCGTCGACCATCTCGCGGTCGATGGTGATTCGATCGACCTCCTGGGTCGCGATCTTCCGGGCCACCTTCCGGGCCAGCCGGCCGATCTCGCGCTCCAGCTGCCGGACTCCCGACTCGCGGGTGTAGCTGGTGATGACCTCCGACAACGCCCCATCGGTGATGGTCAGCTGCTCCGCGTTGACCCCATTCTCGTTGAACTGGCGCGGGATGAGGTACTTCCGGGCGATCTCCTGCTTCTCCCGCTCGGTATAGCCGGCAAACTCCACGATCTCCATCCGGTCGAGCAGCGGCCCCGGAATGTTCTGAATGAAGTTTGCGGTGGCGATGAACAGCACTTCGCTCAGATCGAACGGCACGCCGAGGTAATGGTCGACGAACGAGTCGTTCTGGGCCGGGTCGAGCACCTCGAGCAGCGCGCTCGCGGGATCGCCCTGGAACGAGACACCGAGCTTATCAACCTCATCCAGCAGGAACACGGGGTTCTTGGTGCCGGCCTGCTTCATCCCCTGGACGATGCGTCCCGGCATGGCCCCGACATAGGTCCGCCGGTGGCCCCGGATATCGGCTTCATCCCGGGCCCCGCCGAGCGAGATTCGGACGTACTTGCGTCCCATGGCTCGGGCGATCGACTTCGCTACGGAAGTCTTGCCCACGCCCGGTGGCCCCACGAACAGCAGGATGGGACCCTTGGCGATCCGATCGTCCTCGTTCCCCGCCGCCGGAGCGTTGGGGGGTGGCACCGTAGCGGTGGCCTGGGGCGCGTCGGTCGACTCGCCAGCGGCTACCTCTTCGGCCTTCTGCTCGGCCTTGACCTCCTCCAGATTGCCGGCGCCATCGGTTTGGGCGTCACGAGCCCGCTCCGCCGCTTCCATCTGCAGCCTCAGCTGCCGGACGGCGAGAAACTCCAGCACCCGATCCTTCACAT
>JBJMPK010000121.1:0-5211 GCA_045803245.1 Gemmatimonadales bacterium | reverse complement strand
TGTCCGCGGCAGGCGCGGAATATAGCCAGATCGCATCTGTTTCCAGGTCCATGGTCGGGGGATCCGCCCCCTGGCCAAGCCGCGTGCGTGCTGGTTGAATCGCATTCCGGACGCGGTTAATTTCGATACCTAAGTGAAAAATTTCACTAAAGCGCGATAGCGAGTCTCATGCTTCAGCCCTACGTCCCGCTCCTGCTGCTGATCGTGTTCGTGGTCGCCAACGCGATCCTGATGCTGGGCGTTTCCCATCTCCTCTCGACCTACCGCCGCACCCCGACCAAGATCGCACCCTACGAATCGGGCATGCCGGTGCTGGGCGATGCGCGGGAGCGGTTTTCCGTCAAGTTCTACCTGGTCGCGATGCTCTTCATCGTGTTCGACATCGAGACCGTATTCATGATCCCGTGGGCCGTGGCCTTCCGGCAGCTGAGCTCGATGGCCGGACTCCTCATCATCGAGATGTTCGTCTTCATCCTGATCCTGGCGGTCGGGTACGTCTATCTCTGGAAGCGCGGAGCATTGCAATGGGATTGAGCAATCCCGCCACCGAGAACCGGGCCGACGAGACCGTTACCATCTCGCCGGTGTCGCCCAATTTCATCACCACCAAGCTGGACTTCCTTACCAACTGGGCCCGCTCGAATTCCCTCTGGCCCATGCCGTTCGGCACCGCTTGCTGCGCCATCGAGTACATGGCCACCGCGGCCAGCCGTTTCGATATCGCGCGCTTCGGGATGGAGCGGCAGAGCTTTTCACCCCGCCAGGCCGACGTGTTGATCTGTGCCGGCCGGCTTCCATTCAAGCTGGCACCGGTCATCCGCCGGATCTGGGACCAGATGCCCCAGCCCAAGTGGTCGATCTCGATGGGTGCCTGCGCCTCGACCGGCGGCATCTTCGACAACTACTCGATGGTGCAGGGGATCGATACCATCATCCCGGTCGACGTGTATGTGCCGGGATGCCCGCCCCGGCCCGAAGGCCTGATGTATGGGATTATCCTGCTGCAGAAGAAAATCCGGGGTGAGACCATCGCGGACGACTCGCTGCGGGTCGAGAAGCTGGTCGGCCCATCGGGACTCTACCTGCCGGCCGATCAGGTGGACGAGCTGAGCGAGCCCTTCGGCAACTCGGTCAACCAGACGCGCTCCTCCTAGATGCCGTGCTTTACAGTCTTTATCACCTGTCTTGAATGATCACGCCTTCGCCTTCGGTTTCCGCGCTGCGCTCTGAGTTCGGCCCCGCCATCGAGCGCCACGCCGTCTCTTCCGGCCAGACCCTCGTTTACGTCACCCGGGACCGTTCGCACGATGTGCTGGCCTGGCTCAAGACCACGCCGGGCCAGGAGTTCGATTATCTGACCGATGTGACGGCAGTGGATTACCGCGACCCCGAGCGCCCGCTCGAGGTGGTATACCAGCTCCGCTCGCTGGCCCGGAAAGCCGATCTCCGGGTCAAGGTTGCGCTCGACAAGCAGGCCTCCCTGGAGGTGCGCTCGGTCTACGATCTCTGGAAGGGCGCCGACTGGCTCGAACGGGAGGTCTACGACATGTTCGGCGTGACCTTTACCGGTCATCCCGATCTCCGGCGCATCCTGATGTGGGAGACCTACGCCGAGGGATACCCCATGCGCAAGGATTTCCCGCTGCGCGGTCATTTCAGCCGGGCCGAACAGACCAGACAGGCGCTGGCGGCCAACCCCGAAGCCCACTACTCGCTGGAAGAGCTGTCGATCGCCGAGGCCTACGGTGAGCTGCCCCAGGAGATGCAGGCACGGCTCGCCAAAGGAGAACGGGGGTTCCTCAAGTGACCCTGCGAACGGTGGAGATGGCGCTGGGCACCCCTGGGGTCGACGCCTCCGGGCATCCCATCCGGGTCCCCCTCGGAGTGAGCGAGGGCAACGGCCAGTATCGCGAGGACCTCGGCGCGGAGCACATGCTGGTCAACATCGGGCCGCAGCACCCCGCCACCCATGGCGTGCTCCGGCTGGTGCTGGAGCTCGAGGGCGAGACGGTCAAGCGCTGCATTCCCCATATCGGCTATCTCCATTCGGGGTTCGAGAAGCAGGGCGAGTATCGCCAGTACAACCAGATCATCCCCCTGACGGATCGCACCGACTACCTCTCGCCGATGGCCAACAACGTGTGCTTCGCGCTGGCGGTCGAGAAGCTGATGGACATCGAGATCACCGAGCGGTGCAAGGTGCTGCGAGTGATTGCCTGCGAGATGAGCCGCATCATCTCGCACCTGGTCTGGCTGGGAACGACAGGCATCGATCTGGGAGCGTTTACCCCGTTCCTCTGGTCGTTCCAGGAGCGGGAGCGGATCTACAATCTCCAGGAGTCGTGGACCGGCGCCAGGCTCACCACCAGCCTGACACGGATCGGTGGACTCATGGCCGACATTCCCGACGGCTGGGAAGCCGGGCTGCGGGAGTTCACCAGTACGTTTCCCAAGACGCTCGCCGAAGTCGACACCATGTTCACCCGGAACGCCATCTGGATCGGCCGGACCCAGGGAGTGGGAGCGCTCTCCGCGGACGAGGCGATCAACCTGTCGCTCTCCGGGCCCATGCTCCGGGCCAGCGGCGTCGACTACGATGTTCGCAAGGACCGGCCGTATCTGGATTATGAGAGCTACGACTTCGACGTACCGGTCGGCGAGTACGGCGACATCTACGATCGTTACCGGATCCGACTCGAAGAGATGACCCAGTCGAACCGGATTCTGGAGCAGGCCCTTACCCGGCTGGAGCGGCTGAAGGGCGCTCCGATCAACGTCTCCGATCCCCGGGTGGTGCTGCCTCCCAAGTCGCGCGCGATGAGCGACATGGAAGCGATGATCTTTCATTTCAAGCAGGTGATGGAGGGTGTGAAACCGCCGGCGGGGGAAGTCTACCTGGGCGTGGAGAACCCCAAGGGCGAGCTGGGCTACTACCTGGTCTCCGACGGCACCGCCAAGCCGGTCCGCTGGCGCATCCGGCCACCTTCGTTCATCAACCTGGCCAGCTTGCCGACCATGTGCGAGGGCGCGCTGCTCTCCGACGTGATCGCGATCAATGCGAGCGTCGACATTGTGATGGGAGAGGTGGATCGATGACAGCGGGGAAGCGGGGCGGGAGCCCTCCGGGTGGGCGGGAAGTGGGGAAGGACGGCGGCGGCGGTCACGCGACGGAGACGGAGCCTTACGCGCCGGTCTTTGCCGGTCCAGTTCGCGCCGCGCTGGAGCAGCTCTTCACCCAGTATCCCACCAAACAAGCCTGCCTGCTTCCAGCCCTGTGGCTGGTGCAGGAGGCCCGCGGCTGGATCTCGGAGCCGGCCATCGGCGAGGTGGCCGAAGTCTTGGGGCTGACCCCGGCCTACGTGAAGGGCGTGGTGACCTTCTACACCATGTATCACACCCATCCGGTGGGCCGGCATTTCATCCAGGTCTGTACCACTACTCCCTGCAACATCTGCGGGGCCGAGGCGGTGGTGAAGGCGCTGCTGAAGGAGACCGGCTGCCTCGAGCTCGGCGCGACCAGTCCCGATGGCAGGTTCACCGTCATCGAGGTCGAGTGTCTCGGCGCCTGCGGCTTCGTCACCCCGATTCTGGTGGACGACGATTTCATCGAGGGCGTCACGCCCGACCAGGTTTCCGGCATCCTCCAGAGGTACCAGTAATGGGTTACCCCCATCCGACTCATCCCAAGGAGAATCCGGTTCTCTCGAAACACTTCGGCGATCCCGACGCGCGGACCTTCGACGGCTGGGTGAAGCGCGGCGGCTACGAAGGGCTTCGCAAGGTCCTTCGGATGACGCCGGAGGCGGTGATCGAAGAGATCAAGACTTCCGGCTTGCGGGGGCGAGGGGGTGCTGGCTTTCCTACCGGTCTCAAGTGGTCGCTCATGCCCAAAGCCGATGGGCGGCCCCACTACCTGGTCTGCAACGCGGACGAGTCGGAGCCCGGCACCTTCAAGGACCGCGAGATCATGCGGTGGACCCCACATCAATTGATCGAGGGCTGCGCCATCGCCGCGTACGCGATTGGCGCCGAGCGGACCTACATCTACATCCGGGGTGAGTTCACCGACCCACTCCGGATCATGCAGCAAGCGATCGACGAGGCGACCGCCAAGGGTGCTCTCGGGTCCAATGTTTTCGGGAGTGGCAAGCGGATCGAGATGATCATCCACCGCGGCGCCGGCGCCTATATCTGCGGCGAAGAAACCGCGATGCTCAACTCGATCGAGGGCAAGCGTGGCAACCCACGGATCAAGCCTCCCTATCCAGCCCAGGCCGGCGTGTTCGGCATGCCGACCACCATCAACAACGTAGAGACCCTGGCGGCAGTGCCGCACGTCGTCATGCGGGGCGGCGAGTGGTACAAGGGACTCTCGCTGAGCAATCCCAAGAGCACGGGTACCAAGCTGATCTCGGTCTGTGGGCACATCCAGCGGCCGGGGAACTACGAGGTCACGATGGGCACGCCGATGAAGGAGCTCATCTACGACATGTGCGGCGGGAT
This sequence comes from Gemmatimonadales bacterium, assembly GCA_045803245.1. GTDB lineage: Bacteria > Gemmatimonadota > Gemmatimonadetes > Gemmatimonadales > GWC2-71-9 > CAVVWJ01. Next base: position 708 of record JBJMPK010000121.1, on the reverse strand, counting down.
GCGGCCCGGCCGAGTCCTCAAGGCGGTGATTCCCGGCGGCTCGTCGGTGCCGATCATGAATGCCGCGGAGGTGGACGACTGCCTGCTCGACTACGAGGGCGTGGTGGCCAAGGGCTCGATGCTCGGCTCGGCCGGCATGATCGTGATGGATGACACCACCGACATGGTGTACCAGATCTGGCGGCTGGCGCGGTTCTACGCTCACGAGTCCTGTGCTCAGTGTACCCAGTGCCGCGAAGGCACCGCGTGGTCGGTGCGGATCCTGGAACGGATTCTGGCGGGGAAGGGAAAGCAGGAGCACTTCCAGCTCCTGCTCGATCTCTCGGACAACATGACGGGCAAGACCATCTGCGTGCTCAGTGATTCCTGCGCCGCACCGATCGTGAGCGGGATCCAGAAGTTCCGCCACGAGTTCGAGGCGTACATTCAGGGCGCGCGCGAGCCGGCGATGGCGGCGGTTTGAAGACGTCTAGGGTCAAGGGTCTATTTGCGGAATCGCAAGTTGCTCTGGACCGAAGACCTTAGACTCTGGACTCTAGACCCTAGACGAGAATGGCTGAAGAACTAGTCACCGTTACTATCGAGGGCGCTCAGGTGAGTGTCCCTAAAGGCACCACCATCATCGAGGCCGCGAAACAGGCGGGCATCCTGGTGCCGCATTACTGCTACCACCCCTCGCTGTCCTCGCCGGCGGTGTGCCGGATGTGC
>JBJMPK010000120.1:0-5915 GCA_045803245.1 Gemmatimonadales bacterium | reverse complement strand
GCTCGATCGCCGGGGGTTCGTCAGTCAATCCGCCGGCCTGGTGGCGGGGCTCGGATGGCTGGGCTCGAACGGATCCCTTGAAGGCTTGCGTGCGGCACTGGCCGCCGCGACCGGTGTACAGAAGCCGCTTCTCCGCCAGGAAAGCCTGAATGTGTTTCTCGCTGAGGCCAGGGCTGCTGGCCGGGGCGAAGCGGTCGCCAGGGATGCAGCCGCCGATCTAGGAGGCTTTCTCCGCAAGAATTTTGAGGTGGACGAGCGGTGCAGCCGCTTTCTCTCCACTCTCTCAAAGGAGGACACGGCCAAGATCACCCAGGCGCTGCAGGAGGGGTTTTCGGAACGTAACCAGGTTCAGGTCGAGCTCGCGAACGTCGATCTTCAGAGAATTTCGGATCCTACGGTCGATGTCCAGCGGGCAAATACCGTCGGGGATGATGCCCAGCTCACGATGATCAAGATCACCCCGACGAGATGAGTGACCCGAAGCACACTATTTCTTGATCGGCATCCCCTGCTGCGGTAGATCGATTTACGATGGCTGTATCTCGTCACGCATTACCAGGTGCGTGGCAATAGGCCTCAGACGCCAATACCTCAGCTCATCCGCATGACCTCATTGCAGTCGATGCTGCCCTCCAGCGAGACGCCGTCGGCGGTCTTGCCCTTGAAGGTCACCTTACCGGATTTGCCTCGGTCATCCACCGTGAGGGTTCCCTTCCCCTTCTTGTCGTCCGAACGCTCCGCCTGGGTGTTGATGGTGTGATCGGAATAGCCGGGCTGCATCAGTTGACCGAATCCGACCAACACCATGAACTTGTCGGTGCCGTCGGCGGCATCCTTGGTGTCTGGGACGATGAGCTGAAGCGAGCTAAACTCGTTGGGCTTCTTCCCGGTGACGCTATACTGGTTCCCCCAGGCTCCCTTACCAACCAGGCCGTAACTGCAGGTGATATCGGCGGACCTGGCGTCGTAAGTGCCGGCATGGGGGCCGCCGCTGATGACCAGGTGGATGGTGGTGGCGGCAGCACCCGAGCTGGCACCGGCCTCATCGGCGGTGCCTTCGGCATCGGACCGGGCAGCGGATTCGGAGCGGTCACCGCCGTGACCACAGGCGGTGGTCCCGGCCAGAGCAAGTGCAAACAGGCAGCAGAGTGGACCAGTCATAGAGACTTTCCTCGGCAGGAGTGGTGGTGGTTCCAGATGCTCAATAGGTGCGGAAATGCCAAATTACGGCGCGGCGGGGAGAAGAGAAAGAGGCCTGGCGCATGATGAAATAGCGTCGCATCATTTTAGGAGTTGAGCTGAAGGAGATCTCCTATGTGGTCCAATCTGCGATCCCTGTCCCTCCTTCTCATCCCAACGGCCGTGCTACTGGGATGCGGAGAGAAGAAGCCCGAAACGGCTTCGGGCGATTCCGCTGTCGTCAATACCGCCAGCCCTGAAGTCAGCGATACCACGTCAGCGTCGGCCCCCGACAGCGCTTCCCCATCAGCCAGTGAAGCCAGCTCCGGTGCGGCCACGAACGAAGCTTCCCGGCCGGTCACGGTCGAGGACATCGACCGGTGGGAGAAAGGCATGGCGGGTGAGGGGCAGGCAGTTCAGGAAATAGCCGGTAAAGCCAAGGCCCAGACCAGCGAGGAAAAGACCAAGCTGATGATGGAGGTGCAGGAAGGGTCGACGGCTCCCGCCGGTGCCCAAGCGGCGGGGCTGGACGAATCCCGCTACGACTTTGTCCGGAGCCATCTCTCCAATGCGGTGAAATACCTGGCGCCACTCGCGCTGCAAATGGGCCCGGAGGCGGCCAAGTTGCCCCCGAGCATGCGCGCCAAGATGGAGAAGGATCTTCAGAATGAGGCGGAGTCGTACTTCAAGCAGATGACCTGGGCGCTGCCACCCGAGGTCATCGAGGCGCTGAGGCCTCGCGCCGCCGAGCTCAGGAAGAAGGACCTGGAGCTGATAACGGCGCGACTGAAGGCGGCCGGAATCAAGCCTATGTAGTGATGGGCTGACAGAGCTTCCTACACCCATCCCCATCTTCGCCGCGGGTAGCGGCGGCCCCGGCACCGCGCGAGCTCAGGGGCCGACCGTCACCACCGTGGATCCGAAAACGTCTGGTATCTTGACCCAATCGCGACGGGTATGCACCTCGCCCGGCTTGGGCACGTCGATGACCAGGGCGGTCTCCTCCCCCTTGGGGATGCGAAGCGGCAGGGTCTCGATCCCTTCTATCTCACCCTTGGTCCAGCGACATCCCGGAGTCTCCCGATATGACTCCGGTGGGCCTACGGGCGACAAGGCCAGCTCGACCTGCGGCACCCCCGCATCATTGGAGGTAAACGATCCTTCCACCGCAAAGGTTTGAATACCTTCGTAGGTTCCTTCGCAGGTGGGCAGATCGCTGAGCACCTCCACGGCATTGACGAAGGCCTTCATTGCGTCTTCCAACGACGAGTTCTCGTCAACCACGCCCATTTTGGCCGCGCGCCTCCACGTCTCGGCGCTGTCGATATTCGTGTACCTGCCCTTGGCCGTCACCTGCAGCTGGCCGTGCCAGAGACTATCCTCTCCCAGGCGAATGCCCCCATCATACACGTGCAAGCTGGTCTCGGCGGCCATCCCCCCGACGATCCACAAGCGGTTCTTGCCTCGGAAGTCGAGCTTGACCTTATTGGCGTCCACGATGTGCAGCTTGACTCCCGGCTCATGGTAGGTGACGGTGAGCGTGGCATAGGCTTTCGGCTCGGCCATTTCCTGGAACCATCCGGCGCACACCTCCACCAGCGCACTAGTGATCCCTAGAATCGCACCAATGGGGACCAGCTCGCCGGCGCCGACGGCAAGTCCGACGCCCTTGCCGCCCTTGAAGGCACTCACCAGGGTGCTCAGCGCGGGGGGATCACTAGTTTCGAGTGTGGCCTCGGCTGTCACCTCGGTCTTCTTCTCGATTCCCTTGTGTTCATACTTCTCGGGCAGGATATCAACCGCCAGGGTTGCCGTAGAGGAATGCTCGTTATCCTGGCTCTTTGTCAGGTTCATCTGTAGCTGACCCCGCATCCCACCCGCCTCCGGCAACATCTCCGGATTTTTCTCTCGACCGACATCGATGTAGGCGTGTTTTTCCACTTCCGGGTGGGGAAGGAGCCGCCACTCGACCCGCCATTTCTTCGAGTCCTTAGCCACGTCCCCCTGGTCCGGTATCTTCGGGAACCCTAGCTCTGCGAGGCAGTCCCGCTGTACCCGCATAAAATCCCCGGCAATCAACATCTTCTGATATTCTTCCCAGTCTTTCTCGTTCAGTCCCGCCCGTGCGGTGAACGCCGCCTCCTTGTTCTCCTGTCCCTTCAGCGGCTTGTGCATAGGATTATTCGACGCGACCACGACTGTGAACTCATTATAGCTGTATAGCTCGGCGAGCTTCCACAGCTTGGCAGCAATCGACAAGGCGGACAGAGCATCGCCGAACTTCTTCCCGTATTCGCCTCCCGCCTCCCATAGCTTTTCCACCGCTTCGTTGAGGGCAACGCTAGCAAGTTCGGTGGTTCCCTTGGTGAGATCGCCGTACGCTTTGCTCATGCGATCTTTCCACCGAGAGCACGGATCACCCTGTGCGTATGCTACGCTCGGCACAATCCAGCGAGGAAGCGAAAGCGGCTTCTCTTTCGGGCCCAGAGCCCGGTCGAAGGCTGCGGCGATGAGGTGGAGCTCGAGCAGAGTGAGGCGTAGCTCCTCCGGGCTGTATTCACCCTTGGCGAGGTCTACGGCGGGGACCTGCGCCTGCGCCATATCGGCCAGAAAGAGAGGGGTGAAATTGTGAGGGTTTTTCGGGTCCTTGCGAGCTTCAGTCACCCACACCTTGAGGAACTGGGCCAGCTGCTCTCCCGGGAGCGGCCCACCCTCGAAGGGCCATCCCAGATCGTAAAGCATGTCGCCCAGCTTCCCGAGCGTCATGCGGCCAGAGGTAGCGCGGTGACGGGCCTCCAGTGCCATCGAGTAGGCCTCGCCCGGGGAGAACGAGACACTGGCCGCGGGGCCGACGGAGCTGACCACGATCTGATCACCCTGGGCCACGGCAATGCCTCCCCTGGCCAGAGCGGTTTGAGTAGCCTGTACGGCGGATTTGAAGTCCTTGGCCCGGGTGAGATCACCAGCTAATCCGCTAACCTCCCTTGGTGTGGTCCTGCTCCCACTGGTTTTGTCATCACTCTTCCCGCACGCGCCGATAAAGCCGATCATCACGACTGTGGCAAGGCTGAGCTTCCCGAGGACGAGAAGACGCATAGGCACCTCTATCGCGCCGTGATCTGTTCTGTTGGAATGGAATAAGCGGTGGTGCATTGCGGATCCCTGCGCTTATCAGCTGCCTGGGGCTTCCAGCTACAGATATAGCTCCGCCGCGGCTCCCGCCAGTCCCGGGCGGCTCCCTCGGGGACTAGCGCCCGGTGGGACTGAGGCGCATGATCCTACTCTCCACCCCGAAGGAGCAGCCCCTTATGCGCTCAATCACCGCAGCAGCTTTCATTGTCAGCCTCGTGCCGGCTACTGTGGCCGGCCAGCAAAACCCCTTCGCCCTGACCGGCGGCTCGGTCAAATCGGCCTACATCACGTACGACGTGACCTCCAAGGGAGTCCCGATGTCCGGGTCCACCATGGAGCTGGGCGTTGCCGGCCAGAAGTTTGCCCTTCGGCTGAACGTCGTGACGGTGTTTGAGGGTGAAAAACTCGCCATGAAGATCCATGTGGTGGAGAACCGCGACTCGGTGTACCGGCTGACTGATGATGAAGGGGAAGTGAGCCTCAACTTCCGGCCTCTACTGGCGAAAGAGTTTGAGGCTCTGGACCCGGCCGGGAAGCAGCGTGTCCTCGCCAACCTCAAGCTCGCCCAGCGGTTCGATGAGGATGAGCTCGCGCTGCCACTCATTGGCGAGAAGATAGGAACCCAGACCATCGCTGGCCAGAGGTGCGATGAGTACCGGGCCGGGAAGCGGGTGGCCTGTGTCCTGCCCGACGCTCCGGCTATCCCCCTGCGCATGACTGACACGCAGGGTCTCACCTGGGTCGCCAAGAAGGTAACCCTCAACGCTCCACTTTCCGCGACGCTCGTGACCCTTCCCAAAGGCATTCGGTGGAAGAAAAAGGGTGATGTCGAACATGGCGAGCTGGCTCTCGGGTTGTGGAGGATGAAGAATCCGTTCGAGACGGAACCCCCCGCTCCCCCTGCCGTGGCCCGGTTTGCCATCCGATACCTGGCCAGTCCCCAGGCTGCCGGTGAGCTCAAGCAGGAGCCCTCATCTGAGGAGACGGACGAGACGTCAGCTGAAGCGGATACGACGGACTCATAGGGCAGCGTCGAGCCACTGGAGACCGGCTGGGTAGCTCCGCCCGGACTTAGGATCCTGTCCTGAAAGGGGTCCGGGTTCAACTCCCGCCGTTCGCACTCTGGGTGACGTCTAGTAGATCCGTTGGCCTGCGGCTCAACTCCCGGCGTTCGCACTCACAGTCACGTCTAGACGTCTGATGCTACCGGCTTGCGATGTCCATCACTCTTGCTACTGTTGATGCCAGCGTAGGCCAGATGAGCCAACCCCCACTCACGAGGCGTCACCTGTCTACCCCCTTTCTACGCGCTGCCACGACCATCCTGGTGGTCGATGATGAGCGAATATCCCGCCGAGTCGCTTACCGTATTCTGAGCGAGGAGGGATACCGGGTACTCGAATCTGACGGAGGCTCTGAGGCGCTCGATGTCCTGGGCCAGGCCCGGGGACGAGTGGATCTGGTGATGATAGACGTCGTCATGCCGGGTTGCGATGGAGTTGAGCTGGGACACCGCATCGTGGAGGACTGGCCGGATCAGCGCATCCTCTACATGTCGGCCCACCCAGCAGAGGTGCTGATGGAGCATGGGCTGCAATCGCTCG
>JBJMPK010000119.1:0-11061 GCA_045803245.1 Gemmatimonadales bacterium | reverse complement strand
TTGGCGGTGCACCCGGGAAAGGATGACCCGATCTACCAGGTCGACGAGCGGTGCCATCCGCAGACCATCGCGGTGGTCCAGACCCGGGCCGAGGCACGGGGGATCAAGGTCCGGGTCGGCGATCCGGCAGGCTTTACCTTCGGGCCGGGAGTTATCGGCGCGCTGGTGCAGTACCCGGCGACGGACGGGCAGGTGCGGGATTTCCGGCCTCTCTGCCAGAAGGCGCACGCGGCGAACGCTCTGGTCACGGCGGCAACCGATCTCCTGAGCCTGACCCTGCTCACCCCGCCCGGGGAATGGGGCGCGGATGTGGCCGTGGGCAACAGCCAGCGGTTCGGTGTCCCCATGGGCTACGGCGGCCCGCACGCCGCATTCTTCGCCACCCGCGATGCGCACAAACGGCACCTGCCCGGCCGGATCATCGGGGTCTCCAGGGATCGCGATGGCCGCCTAGCTCTGCGCATGGCGCTGCAGACGCGGGAGCAGCACATCCGGCGCGACAAGGCCACCAGCAACGTGTGCACGGCGCAGGTGCTGCTCGCGGTCATGGCCAGCATGTATGCCGTGTATCACGGGCCTTCCGGACTCCGCCGCATCGCCGAGCGGGTCCACACCCGGACGGTGATCCTGGCGAACGCCCTCCGGCGCCTGCAGTACCGGCTGGTGCATGAGGACTTCTTCGACACCATCTGCGTCGAGGTCGAGAACTGGGCTCTCCCCCGGCTGCTCGACGCCGCCCGGGTGCGCAACATCAACTTGCGCCAGCTCTCTCCCACCCGCCTCTGCGTCGCGCTCGACGAGACCGTCACCCTGGGCGACGTCGCCGATCTGATCACGATCTTCTCGCTGAACGAAGCGCTGCCATTCATGCTGGACGACATCGGCATGAAGCGGGAGCGCGCCATCCCCCCGGCCCTGGCCCGAACCACCTCGTTCATGGAACATCCGGTGTTTCACCGGCACCACTCCGAGACCGAGATGCTCCGCTACATCAAGCGGCTGGAGGCGCGCGACCTCTCGCTCACCTCCGCGATGATACCGCTGGGCTCGTGCACGATGAAGCTCAATGCGACGACCGAGATGATGCCGGTGAGCTGGCGCGAGTTCAACCGGCTGCACCCATTCGCGCCGCGCGACCAGACGGCCGGCTATCAGCTGCTCTTTACTCAGCTCGAGTATCAGCTGGCGGAGATCACCGGCTTCGCCGCGGTATCGCTGCAGCCGAACGCCGGCTCCCAGGGTGAGTATGCCGGACTCCTGGTCATTCGGGCTTTCCACCGCTCTCGGGGCCAGACCCACCGAACCACATGCCTCATTCCCCAATCAGCCCACGGCACCAACCCGGCGAGCGCGGTCATGGCCGGGATGCAGGTGGTGGCGATCAAGAGCGATCCGATGGGCAACATCGACGTGGCCGATCTCCGCGCCAAGGCCGCGGCCCACAAAGACACGCTCGCCGCTTTGATGATCACCTATCCGTCCACTCACGGGGTGTTCGAAGCGTCGGTGCGGGAGATCTGCCGGATCGTGCACGAGCACGGTGGCCAGGTGTACATGGACGGCGCCAACATGAACGCCCAGGTGGGGCTCTGCCGCCCGGGCGACATCGGAGCCGACGTCTGCCACCTCAACCTCCATAAGACGTTCTGCATTCCCCACGGCGGCGGCGGGCCCGGGATGGGTCCGATCGGGGTGGCGGCCCACCTGGTTCCATTTCTTCCGGGACATCCGGTGGTCGACCTGGATCATCCTTTGGCCTGCGGCACCGTATCCGCCGCTCCGTGGGGCAGCGCCGCGATCCTGACGATCTCATGGGCCTACATCGCGCTCATGGGATACGATGGACTCAGCGAGGCAACCCAGATCGCCATTCTCAACGCCAATTACGTCGCCCGCCGGCTGTCCGATCATTACCCCCTGCTCTACACCGGCAAGGACGGCCTGGTCGCCCACGAGTGTATCATCGACACCCGTCCGTTCAAGGCTTCCGCGGGAGTCGACGTCGAAGACATCGCCAAGCGGATCATCGACTACGGTTTCCACCCGCCGACGGTGTCCTTCCCGGTGCCGGGGACGTTGATGATCGAGCCGACCGAGAGCGAGTCCAAGGAAGAGCTGGACCGCTTCTGCGACGCGCTGATCTCGATCCGGGACGAGATTCGCGAGATCGAGGATGGCCGGGCCCAGCGCGACAACAATCTGCTCACCAACGCGCCGCACACCCTGGAGCAGGTGATTTCGGATGCCTGGAACCGGCCCTACCCACGGGAGCGGGCGGCGTATCCTTCGCGCGCCGTGCGGGAGCACAAGGTATGGCCCACGGTGGGCCGGATCGACAGTGCGTTCGGCGATCGGAACCTGGTGTGCAGCTGCCCGCCCGTGGAGGCGTATGGATAGAGGCGGGGCAGCAGGGCAGCGGGGCGGCGGCGAGGCGGCGTGCGCCACCAGGAATGGTCATCCTGAGGGAGCAACGCGACCGAAGAGCGAGAAGACCGAATGGCGACTCTGGGTCGATGATCCCCCCCGTCCCGGTTGGGCCAACATGGCGATCGACCAGACGCTGCTCGATCGCGCCGAGCAGTTGGGCGAGAGCTGGCTCCGCCTGTACAGCTGGGAGCCACACTGTCTCTCATTTGGGCGACACGAGCCGGCCAGCCGGCGCTACGACGCCGATCGGATCGCCGCCATGGGTCTCGATACGGTACGCCGGCCCACCGGCGGGCGGGCAGTGTGGCACAGCCGGGAGCTTACCTACGCTGTGGCCGCACCATGCAGGTACTTTGGATCGCTTCAGGCGGCCTACCTCGAGATTCACCGGATGCTGGCCGGCGCGCTCCGGGAGCTCGGCGTCCCGGCGTCGCTCGCGTCGCGCACCGCCGTACCCAGGCTCGACGCGGGCCCGTGCTTTGTCCAGCCGGCTGGTGGCGAAGTGATGACGGAGGGACGAAAGGTGGTCGGAAGCGCCCAACTTCGCCGGGGCGGCGCGCTGCTTCAGCACGGCTCGATCCTTCTCCAAGATGAGCAACAGCTGATTGCCGGGCTGATGAAAGGCGCCGAGAAACGCTCCGCCTTGCCTGCTCCGCTGAATCGTGAGCTTTCGGCTGGCGAGCTGGTTCAGGCTATCGTCGGGGCGGTCCAGGTCGGCTGGAGTGGACGCTGGCACGGGCTCTCGGATTCTGACGAGGTGCTCCGGGCCTCATCCAGGCATTACCCGCAGTTCCGCTCGCCGGCGTGGACCTGGGAGCGATGAACCAACGGACTGCCATCATTGCTGTTCTCGTGGCGTTTGGCCACATCCACCCGGCTGGCGGCCAGTCGCCCGCCGACCGCCGCGCCAGCATCGTCATCGTTACCGGGTCCCAGGCAACGCTCCCGATCCCCACCCTCATGGAAGGCGCCGCAGCCAACCTGGCCAACTCTGAGATTGCCGACCAGCTCTTTCTTCGGCTGGCGGGGATCGGGCCCGCATTGGTGACGACCGGGGACCGCGACTTCGTGCCGTTGCTGGCCCGCTCCTGGACCCGGCGCGACTCGGTCACGCTTGTCTTTGATCTGGATCCGCGGGCTCGATGGCAAGACGGTGTTCCGGTCACCTCCCGGGATGTCTTGTTCACCTTCGCCCGGGCCCGCAATCACGAGCTGGCGCCCAGGCTGGCCGACTTGTTGAAGAACATCACGTCGGTCAGCGCCGAAGGCGAGCGCCGAGTGATCTTCACATTCTCTCACCGGTACGCGGAGCAGCTGTACGACGCCACCTTTCACGTGGCCCCGATTCCGGCCCACCTCCTGGACACTATTCCCGCGGAGGCGCTCTCCCGGTCCAGCTTCGCGGCCCAACCGGTGGGCAGCGGGCCATATCGCTGGGTGCGGAGCGTCCCGAGCCAGTTCATCGAGCTCGCGGCCGACCCGGACTTCTTTCTGGGAAAGCCTGCCATCGAGCGGGTAATCGTCCGGACCGCGGCCGATCCGGATGCCCGAGTGAACTTCGTGCTCAGCGGTCAGGCCGACGCGATGGACAACGTCCCGCCTCCGATGGACAACTTACGCCGTATTGCGGCGGTGCCTTCGCTCCGCCTGATTCCCGTGCCTTCCCCGACCGTCGGCTATCTACTCTTCAACGGGCGCGATCCCCACCATCGCGACCGTTCCCATCCTATTCTCAACGACATCAGAGTTCGCCGAGCGATTCGGCTCGCTCTCGACCGGCCGGTTCTGGTCCAGGCGGTTTTCGGCTCCTACGGCGAAGTCCCCTACGGACCGGCATCCCCGATCTTGTGGATCCGTCACGGCGCTCCCCGGCCCGAGTCTTACAATGCCGCCGAGGCCCGCCGTCTGCTCGCCGCGGCGGGCTGGCGTGATTCCGACCACGATGGCACCCTCGACCGTAATGGCCAGGCGCTGGAGCTGACGTTGTCGCTCCCGAACACCAGCGCCGCGAGAAAGCAGATGGCGGCACTGGCGCAGGAGCAGCTCCGAGCGATCGGGGTGCGGCTGGAGCTGCGGCAGTTCGAGTTCCCGGTCTGGAACGAACGGCGGAGTGCCGGGGACTTCGACATCGATTTCACCTCCATCATTCAGGACCCCTCGCCCTCGGGACTTACCCAAAGCTGGACCTGCGCCGGCGGCAACAACGTCAGCCATTACTGCGATCCCCGAGTCGACTCGCTCATCCAACGGGCCATTCTGGGACAGGGCGATCCCAAGCAGACCTGGCACGAGGTACTGCGCCGGATCGAAGCTGATGTCCCGGCCGTTTTTCTCTACGCACCGACGTACGTCTACGTGGTCAACCGGCGCTTCCGGAACGTGAGCCTGAGCCCGGTCTCGTCGTGGATGCTCCTCCGCGAGTGGTCGGTCGGAGCCGACGCGTCGACTCGGGGGCAATAGGTGAACGCTTGGGTGCTCCGCCGGGCGTTGCAGGCGGTGGTCACCTTCGCAGTGGCGCTGGGGCTGCTCTTCGTACTGATGCGGGCCGCACCGGGAGATCCGCTGCTCCGGTTGAGCGGAGATCGGCCTATTTCCCCGCGCGAGATCGCCACCCTGCGCGCGCGCTACGGCCTCGACCAACCGGTCGGCACCCAGTTCGTCTCCTTCCTCCGGGGCCTGGTGCACGGCGATCTCGGCGTCTCGATCGAATATGGCCGCCCGGTTACCGCTCTCCTTGCGGAACGACTGCCAGCGACCATGCTCCTCGGGGGCAGCGTTCTCCTGCTCAACTTTACCGTGGGGCTCTGGCTGGGCGTGCGGCAGGCGGTGCGCCGGGGCCGGAGAGAGGATCGGTGGCTCACGACCCTCAGCCTCGCTGGTTACGCAATGCCGTCGTTCTGGCTCGGTCTGGTCCTCGCGTGGCTGCTGGGGATCCATTGGCGACTCTTCCCCGCTGCGGGCATGCAGGATCCGCTGCTGAGCGCGGACGCCGGTCTAACCGAGCGCGCGGCGGATGTATTACGGCACCTGGTGCTTCCCGCGGTAACGCTCTCGATCGTGAGCATCGCGGCCACGATGCGGTACCAACGTTCCGCCATGCTCGAGGTGCTCGGTCTTCCATATATACTGACCGCGCGGGCCAAGGGGCTGTCCGAGCGTGACGTCACCTGGCGGCACGCCTGGCGCAACGCTCTGTTCCCGGTGCTCACGTTGTTCGGGCTCTGGCTTCCCGCCCTCGTCAGTGGATCGGTGTTCGTCGAAGCAGTGTTCGCCTGGCCCGGTCTCGGATCACTGGCGGCGGGTGCCGTCGGCAGTCGTGATTATCCGCTGCTGATGGGAACCTCGCTCCTGGTTGCGGGCTTGGTCGTCGTCAGCGCATTCGCGACCGATCTGGCGTACGCGCTGCTGGATCCGCGAGTACGGCTGGCGTGACGTCCGTTCTCGAGACCCTGGGATGCGCCTGGCGAAATCCGCGCGGCCGCCTGGGCGCCGTGCTCCTCCTTCTCGTGACGCTTGCCGCCTTTATCGGTCCCTGGCTGCTGCCCGATCCGCTGGCCCAACCCGATATTCTGGCCGGGAGCCTGCCACCGGGTTTGGGGCATCCATTCGGCACTGACCAGCTCAACCGGGACATTCTCGCGCGGGTGGTTGCGGGGGCGCGGGTTTCGCTCGCCGTGGCGCTGCTCGCCGTCAGCCTCTCGATGACGCTTGGCGCGGCCATCGGGATCGTGTCCGGGTACTGCGGCGGGCTGGTGGACGCAGTCCTGATGCGCGTGGTCGATGGTGCCCTCGCGATTCCGCGCCTGTTCATGCTGCTGCTCGTTCTGGCAGTATGGGAACGGGTCCCCGTGCTGGCGCTGATCCTCCTGATCGGCGCGACGGGGTGGTTCCCCACCAGCCGGATCGTACGGGCTGAGGTGCTCCGCCTGCGGGAAGAGAGCTACGTGCGAGCGGCTGAAGCGCTGGGAGCAAGGCGGCGGCGGATTATCTTCCGGCACCTGCTCCCGAACGCGTTGGGTCCTCTGCTGGTCGCGGCCACCCTGGCCATCGGCGATGTGATTCTGCTCGAGGCGGGACTCTCGTTTCTCGGGCTCGGTATCCAACCTCCTACTCCCTCCTGGGGCGGCATGATCCTGGATTCCAAGGAAGTGCTGGTCAGCGCGCCCTGGGCCGGCATCTTTCCGGGCATCGCCATCGTGATCACCGTGCTGTCGGCCAACCTCTTCGGCGACGCGTTGCGCGACGCCGTCGATCCTCGAAGCGCATGAGCCGGGTGCTTCAGGTCGAACAGCTGCGGATTTCCTTTCCCGCCGGCGATCACACTCGATTCTATCCAGTCGATGGGGTCAGCTTTTCGTTGGAGCGGGGCCGGACCCTGGCATTGGTCGGAGAATCGGGGTCCGGCAAGAGCCTGACCAGTCTGGCCCTGCTGCAGCTGGTTCCGGCTCCCGGCCGGATCGAGTCCGGCAGCGTCATTCGCCTGGGCGATACCGATGTGCTGGCGCTGCGGGGCGAGGCACTGCGGCGGATACGGGGCCGGCGGATAGGCATGATCTTTCAGGACCCAATGACGAGCCTCAACCCCGTGTTCACGGTGGGCGACCAGATCGTCGAGGGGATTCTGGCGCATTTCAAGCTGCCGCGTGCCGCCGCGCGGGAGCGGGCCCTCCAGCTGCTTCAGGAAGTGGGCATCCCGGACCCCCGCGCGCGTCTCAAGGCGTATCCCCACCAGCTCAGCGGCGGCATGCGTCAACGGGTGATGATCGCCATCGCGCTCTCGGCCGAACCGGAGATCCTGGTGGCCGACGAGCCTACCACTGCGCTGGACGTTACGGTGCAGGCCCAGATTCTGGAGGTCCTGGATCGACTGCGCGAGAGCCGCGGCATGGCCGTGCTGTTGATCACCCACGATCTTGGCATCGTGGCCGGCCGGGCCGATCGCGTTGCAGTGATGTACGCTGGCCAGATCGTGGAGGAAGCACCCACAGCGCAGCTATTCGCCAACCCGTCCCATCCGTATACCCAGGGCCTGTTCGCTTCGGTCCCGAGAATTACCGGGCCGCTCCGGAGACTCAATCCGATCGGGGGAACTGTCCCCGCCCCCACGGCGTGGCCCAGCGGCTGCCGGTTTCGCCCCCGCTGCCCCAAGGCGTTCGACAAGAGCGAGCTCGAGCCGCCGCTGCTGACGGTGGAACCGGATCACCGAATGCGCTGCTGGCTGGCAGAAGAACCTGCTCCATAACCTTCCTTGCTCACCTTTAGGATGGAAACTCTTGTTTAACAGCACCGACGGAGTTTGGAGACACCAATTAGCAGCAGATACACGCAGACGAACGCAGATAGAGACCAGATTCTGTGGTATCTGCGTTCATCAGCGTGTATCTGCGGCTGCTTTTCTTTCCAGCGCAGACTGGGAGACCGTTACGCAAAGGGAGCGATCCGTACTGATCCGGGTTCGGGTACTCGCCTTGACGGGTGCGCCGTGGCTACCTGGGCAATGACACCGTTACTCCAAGTACGGGATCTGGTGAAGTACTATCACTCGGCGGGCCTGTTCGGCCGGGCGGCACCGCCGGTGCGCGCGGTGGACGGCGTATCGTTCGAGGTTGGACGGGGGGAGACGCTGGCGCTAGTAGGTGAGTCGGGCTGCGGCAAGTCATCGGTGGGACGTACGATACTCCGGCTCCAGGAGCCGACCAGCGGCACGGCGTCGTTTGATGGCCTTGACGTCTTCTCCCTGGATCGCACCCGGCTCCGAGAGCTGAGGCGGCGGATGCAGATCATCTTTCAGGACCCCTACAGCTCCCTCAATCCCCGGATGACCATCGGCGCCGCTATCGCGGAGGGGATCGAAATTCATAAGCTGGCGCCGCGGCCGGAGGTTTCCGCACGGGTGAGAGCGCTGCTGGAGGAAGTGGGACTCGACCCGAGCTACGCGCGGCGCTACCCGCACGAGTTTTCCGGCGGTCAACGGCAGCGCATCGGCATTGCCCGGGCGCTGGCGGTCGAGCCTGCCTTCATCGTCTGCGATGAGCCGGTCTCGGCGCTCGATGTCTCGGTGCAGGCCCAAGTACTCAATCTTTTATCCGACCTCCAGCAGCAGCGCCAGCTCTCTTACCTGTTCATTGCCCACGATCTGGCCGTGGTACGACAGATCGCTCATCGGATCGCGGTGATGTATCTGGGACGGATCGTCGAAGAAGGGCCCACCGATCAGATTCTCTCGAATCCACGGCACCCGTACACTGTCGCCCTGCTCTCCGCCGTGCCGGAGCCGGACCCCGACGTTCGGCGGGCTCGCATCGTGCTGGGCGGTGACCTCCCGAGCCCCTCGAACCCACCCCCCGGATGTCCCTTTCACACCCGTTGCTTTCATCCGCTCAAGGACGAGCGATGCCGCAAGGAGGTCCCGAGTCTCCGGCGGGTCGAAGGGACAGTGGCTGCCTGCCACTATGCCGAGGCCACTCCCAATCCGACAGCAGGGGAATTGGTTAGCGGGTAGGCGGCCTGGGGGGTGACAAGGGTCACCGCTCGTCACCCCATAGGGCCCGAAGTTCCACTCTCCAAGCACGGCCACAAGAACCCGTTTCGGGGGTGGAGCATGACCGATAGAAAAGACCTTGCATCCGAAGGATTGAAGGATGAGCTGAAGGGCACGGCCAAGAAGGTGGAAGGCAGAGTGCGGAGCGCGGTAGGCGGAGCGACCGGTGACTCGAGTGAGCAGGTGAAGGGGAAAGCGCAGGAGATCAAGGGTAACGTGCAGCAGGGCATTGGCAGGACTAAGGAGCGGTTGGATCCTAATCCGGGAGTGGATGAGGAGTAAGAAGATAGGCGGGGAAGCAAGCTCCGTCACCTGAGCGGAGCGAGGGGGCCCGAAGCTCGACATCAGCTCCAGGCCCCCTCGGCTTTCCCAAGTTACCCGCTACCCGCTTACCGGCCTACCACCGCCGCAATCTCGGCCCGGAGGCGCCGCAGAGCCTGGCTCCGGATCTGAGAGACCCGGGACTCACTTACCTGCAGCACCTCGCCCACCTGGCGCAGGTTTAACTCCTCGTAATAATACAGCGCGAGAACCCGGCGCTGCTGCTCGGGGAGTCTCGATATCAGCTGTCGCATTTGGGCTACGTGCTCCGATTCGACCAGTTGCTCAGGAGCGGATGTCGCCGTGGGATCGGCGTGATTCTCCGCATCGCGTGAGGTTCGGCGCCCATGCGTCGGCCGGGGAACCTCGGCTTCGGCATAGCTTCCCACGGCATCCTTCCACTTCCAATACGTCGACAGGTCGATTTCCAGGCGATCGGCCACCTCGTGCGGTGTGGGAGCCCGCCCGAGCTGAGCTTCGAGCGCCGCGGCCACGGACTCCAATTTCCGCCGCTTGACCCGCACCGATCGGGGAGTGGAATCGCGGCTTCGAAGGTCGTCCAGAATGGCGCCTCGAATGCGGAGCACCGCGTAGGTGCTGAATGCCAGACCCCGGGATAGATCGAAGCTGTCGAGCGCCTTCATGAGTCCTAAGGCACCCGCGCTCACCAGCTCGCCCAGCTCGACCGAGGGGATTCTCCGCGATACTTCACGCGCGACGTGATGTACCAGTCCGAGGTGGCGGGTCAGGAGCTGAGAGCGGGCTTCCGGATCCCCGGCGGAGCGGTACCGCGCCCAGAGGACATCGGTGCGATCGGTGGTCAGTGGGACGGCGGTCACCGTGGGTGTCCCGCGTGCGTGTTGAAGAGAGACATCTCGCATCCGGGTTCGTAGTCTGGTTCGTCGGGGGCGGGGGGGTACCGTGCACCCCAAGCTCTGGAGCAGCCCAGGGCAACGCCTGTACCATCCAATATTTGAAGGGGAGAGTTGGCTGGCGCAGACCGTTGCGCAGCTCTGGGACTACGTTGACGTGACTGAACTTACGGGGAAAGCTAAGGCGCAGTGGTAACCATTGACGGAGAGAGGTGACCAGTTTTTAATCGCCTGGTCCCCGCCGGCTCGGGGCCGAGACGGCCATACTTGTCGGCAACTTGCTAGGCCTAGAGCACCGGCTCTTTCCCCCGCTCGTCCCCCACAAAGACCAGGGCACTTCCCCGCTCCACCACCGAGGCAACAGCCCGAAAAACCTCCGGAGCCAGAACGGTGCCTGTCAGCTCCCTCATGCGTTCTACGGCGAGCTCCGGGGTGAGCTGCTCCCGATAGGGCCGGGCTGTGGTCAGTGCATCATAGACCTCGGCTGCGCCGATGAGTCTGGCACCCCACGGTATGGCTTCTCCGGCGAGCGCGTCGGGGTAACCCTTTCCATCCCAACGCTCGTGGTGGCCCCGGACAAATGTGCTGACGGTACTGAGGTGGGGGAGCGGCTTGAGAATCGTCGATCCGACGACCACGTGACGCTTGATCTGCTCGAACTCCGCCGGAGTGAGAGGGCCTTCCTTCGATTGTAGCCCCTCGGGGACGCAAATCATTCCGATATCGTGGAGCCGGCCCGCACCGCGTACTTGCTCCACCTCCTCATCGCCGCGGCCGGTCTCCGCGGCAATCGAGGCCGCAAACTGAGCGACACGAAGAGAGTGGCCGGAGAACCATGGGTCCTGAGCCTCGACCACTTTCACCAGCGCCTCCAGGGTGGCAACGGCCATCCCCTGTACT
>JBJMPK010000118.1:0-7081 GCA_045803245.1 Gemmatimonadales bacterium | reverse complement strand
GGAGCGGCGGTCCAAGTGAGACCGACCGTAGTGGGGCCACTGGCGGTCGCCTTCAGATTGCCGGGAATGGCCTGCCCCCTGAGCGGTGACACCCAGATGCCAAGGATTGCGAGGCAACCCAGCAGATGGCTGCGAAGATTTCGTATCATGGCGTTCCAAGCTCCTCAGGGTGTTTGCTGAATCCGCTCAACTTGCAAGTACAAGGTGTAGTCGCCCTTCCAGTCTTCCTCATCCTGGTAGCGTACCTCCACGATGCCTGCGCCTCTTCCCCCCATCGAGCTCGTGTTCTGAAGCGCGGTCTCGATGCCTCTCACGGTGAGCGCAACGGTCTTGGGCGCGAATTCATGGTAGCGATAGCTCTGGTTTCCGGCGTAGGGGCTGTTCATCATGCGCATACCGATAGGCCGGTCTGCGCCATCCACCTTATACTTTTGGGTCCCGTTTTCGGAGATCGCGTGCTGATCATCTCGGGGAAATTCAAAAGGCTGCAAATCGGCTCGCCCGAGTAGACCGTCGAAAACACCCTGTGCTTTCCGATCCTGGGTTATGGTTGTAGTGATCGACTGGGCGATCGCCGTTCCGGTACTCCACCAGTTAAACACCCTCGGCTCCCCGTCCCACTCCCAGACCGTGGGGGTGATCACCACGACGCTTTGTCCCTGGAGCAGATTTCCCTCCCAGAGGAGCAGCGGGAGACGATCGAAGCTGAGATTTCCGTGACGGTTCCAAGGATCAGGCTGATTGGGAAAGCTGTTGCCGGTCATGAGTCCCCCAGCGCCGCTGGCGGAACCGGCGGCCAGGCGATCGGGAAATCCATTTGCATCGCCGATCGTGATGGTCTTTACTACTCGTTCGTCCGGCGGAGTGGCAGCGGCCTTGTCGTATTTGACCACATCTGCGGCCAGGTACACCTCGTCCCGTTTGCCATCGGTCTCGAACATGTTGTCCCAGCTCTCACGATTGACAGTGAAACCGTTGAGGGTGACCCGGTATCGTCCCGCCGTGATGTTGTCCGGCGTGAGATTGAGCTGGGCCTTGGGCCAGGTGGCGCCGTTGGTGAGGGGAGATCGAGCATCGGAAAGCGACGCGACCGTCCACTCGTACTGTCCGACGCCAAGCCCTCGGATCGCATAGCTGGTGCCCTGCACCTGTTGGCCATAGAGACTCATGGTCGGACCGCCGAGCAGATACCACGAGACTCCCGGTACGGCATCCCAGGTGAGCACGACCTTGTCGGCCTGAACTGCCGCGGTGAAATGGGCGGGATCCCCGGCCGTTGTCGCTGGAGTCTCCGGCGTCGCCGGTGTCACGGCAGTCAGAGTCGGCGCAGTCCGCCGGAATGTGCTTCCCATCGCTACGGCTTGCCCGCCCTGGTATACCGTGGCTCCCGGGCTAGTGGCCAACGTGGTGGTCGGCTGACCCGGGACGGTGGATCCTGCCGGAGTCGCGCCGCCGGTTTGCGGGTCGGCGGGAGAACCCGATGCGGTGTTGGGAGACGCTGGCTGAGTCGTCACGCTGGCGATGTCACTCAGACTGCTTTGGGCGTTCGCAAATAGCGCCCGTATTCGGTACCGCAGCGTCGAAACAGCCGGCGCGGCAGCGTCGGTGTAGGCAGTCCCAGAGATCTTTGTAGGGGTCAAACGATCCAGAGCCGCGGTGCCGGTGCCGCGCTGGACCACATATCCATTCGCGCCGGCAGCCGCCGTCCAGGTCAGGCTCACTGTGGTTGGGCCGGTGGCCGTGGCCTGGAGATTCCCCGGCTTAGGTAGCTGGGCTCGCACCGGCGTCCCAAGCAGGCCAATGACGAGGACCAGGCTGGCCGTGCGGATGAAGCTTCCCATCGTACCACCCTCCCAATTATTTGGCCCAATGCGTCTCTGCCGCTGTGCTGGGCCAACGTTCAGTTCATCGCCAGCTCCATGCGCTCGCAGTAGAGCTCGGCCGTCATGCGCCGGGAAGCAGACGAGATAGACTGGCCGAAATGGGCTTGCTGCGGCCCGGGCGTCGCCGTCAGCCCTACCATCCCACAATGGAACAGCTTGACCCGTCCCAGCTCACCGGTGGTCCCGAGAAGGACGATGTTGCCGTCCCTCTCTTTGTCTTCAGAGTTGTTTCCCTTCACCACGAAATCGTCGAGCCACGCGGCCCAGCTCTGCGCGCCCGATTCGGACATGGTGAGCTTCAGGTTAGGGAATTCGACCGCAGACGGGGTGCTGGGCAGCCGTTGCTCCCCCACCGTGTGCTCACTCCGCTGGTGCCGGACGGTGAAGGACTCGATCAGGGTGACCTTGCTCCCATCGAGACCGGGCATTTCGAAGCGAAAACCGCTCACCCCACCACGAGACAGCCCCGACGCCCGAGTCCCCGAGCCAGGCTTCAGTGCGGTGTATTCCGGCGCGATGGTGACGGTAATAAATGCTGCCTGCTTCGGTGCCACGGGCTGGAGGTCGGGAAATGTGGTTTCCGAAATGACGGCGTCGTGGAATTCCCGCAGGACCCGTTCGTTGCTGGCGTAATCCAACCCTGCCACGCTGCCGTTCTTCCTGACAACGTTGCCCTTCCATGAGGCCGCGATCCAATCGGTGAGCGGTTTGGAACCGAGGTCGGTCTCGAAAGAGATGTCCTGGTAGGTCACCCCTGCCATGTGTTTCTTCGCTAGACCATCCACCCCCATCTTTTCCAGGGCAACCTCTGCCGTAGCAGTTCCGCCGCTCACACTGCGCAACGCACCGGCCTGAACGCCGTCGAGCGTGAGTGCTGAGTTACCAGCGATGTACCCTGTCAGCACCGCGTTGGATGCCGTGGACCCGGTGACGCCGGGTGCAGGTGCGGCTCCGCTGGTTGCCGGATCGAGAACCACTGCCGGCACCACTGCCGGCTCGGAACCTGGCGCCCGGACTGCTTCGTTGGGTGCTGCCACATTTGGGGCAGGGGCCTGAGGGGCCGTCGGAGCCCTTTCTACCGGCCGGGTTTGCTCGATGACTGCTCCCTTCTCCGGCACCGCCAGGGTTGGGTTAAGGGCGGGGGCCTGGGCCGATGCCAGCCGCGGAACGACGGCAGCGCCGAGCGCCATCCCGATTGCGATATATATGCTCCGTGATTTCCACATAGATGCGCGCTCGCTGGCTGAGTGGTCGAGCAATTCCTGGTTCACGACGACTTTGTTACCAACTCCATCTTCTCGCAGTAGAGGTCGGCTTCTACCCGCCGGATGCCGTCGGCTCCCGCCTCCATTTTCTTTGGTGCCAGGCCGAAGATGCCGCAGTTGTACAGATTGATCCGGCCCAGCTCAACCTTTAGCGAAGGGTCAAGGTAGACGATCGAGCCGTTGCGCTCTTTGTCCTCGGTGTTGTTGCCCTGAATCAGGAAATCGTTGTACCAGTCCCACCACCCCTGGGACGAGCTCTCACTCAGGGTGACCTTAAGGTTGGGAAAGTTCAGCTTCCCGGGTGCCTTCGCAGCATCCCGCGCGTCACCGATCTCATCGTTCACAACTTTCTGGGAAACGGTAAACGATTCGATCTTGTTCACCTTGGTTCCGTCGAGACCGGACATCTCAAAGCGGAAGGTGGATGCCAGCCATCTCTTTTGCGCCTTGAGGTCGGGGACTTTGAGCAATCCTGATGCGGCCTTCGACCGGGTATACTCCGGAGCGAAATTCACGACGATACTGGCCGCGTCTTTACTCGAGAGGTCCAGCGTCGGCATGGTCACCCCGCTAACCAACGCGTTGAAGAATTCGCGCTCGTTCCGAATCTGGCTGCTGTAATCGGCCTCGAGCACGCTGCCGTTCTTCCGCTGGTACCCCGTCTTCCAGCTGGTTGCAGCCCAATCCAGCAGCAGCTTGGAGTCCCAGCCGATGTTGACGGCAATATCTTCGTATCGGGGTGGGCCAATGTGTTTCTTCACCTCGGAACCCGGCCCTACCGTTTCCTCGATCACCACGGCAGGTGCGGGTCCCCCTGCCACGCTTTTGACGAACCCAACCTGCACGCCATCCAGTGCCAGGCCATACTTGGCGGCGGTGTACCCTCTCTTGTCGCTAGTGTAACTGGCGGTGGATGCTTGCGAGCTGCTCGTGGTTGCCCCGCTGGGAGATCCACCGATTGGGGTGGTCCCTGAGGAGCCGGTCACCGGGGTTACTCCGTCCGGGGCCGAGCTCCCCGTGGTCGGCTGACCCGGCGTCTGAGACTCTGGTTGAGGGGCCTGCGCCCCCGGCGTCGGCTGACCGGCCGTTGGCGAGAGAGTGGTTGGTTCCGGAGGAACCGCCCGCTCGATCACGGTTCCTCGTGCTGTTGCCGGGGAAAGCGAGGGAGCCTGGGCGGAGGCGGAGCGTGAAAGACCCACGCCGAAGCACAAGGCGAAGCCGAGGGTGACAGGGAAAACCGCTAGGGGCCGCATGGTTGATTTCTCCTGAAATTGATCTGACGCGTTCATTGAGGTCTGGCACCAACCTTTACAGTCGCTCCACCTGGAGGTACAGCACGTACGCGGCGGCCTGGTTCGGCTGACCGCCATCCAACAGCAAGACCGGTATGACGCCTACCGGCACGGAGAAGTACGCCAACAGCCAGGGATATCCGGGCGGCATCGCTGCCAGACTCGGAACCGCCGGAGGAGCGTTCAGGGCCTGTTCCACAATCTCTCGAGTGAGTACGATGGCCCGCCGCGGGAGTCCACCACCGGCCATGGATCCGGTTCCGATCGGCTGATCGTGGGACGGGGCCAGGAAGACTCCCAGCATCCAGAACTGCGACGACGCGAGGAAGACCGCGAACTTGGTTCCGAAGTCCGGATCCGGGTTCGGACTGGTGGAGCCGGGAGGAGCTATCACGCCGAGTGAGGTATGCTTGAGCGTCTCCTGAACTGCCGGATCCCACCAGATCTGGGACGCTTTACCAGCCTCCTCGTGTTGCCAGACGTCGAAGTACCCTGCGTCCTCATCCCGTTCCCACATCGTCGGGAGAATGACTGCGGCGTCTCCGCCATCGGTCAGCGTCCCTTCCCAGACCTTGAACGGAAACGTCAAGTCGTTGGGCTGAGCACCGTCCGCGCCCCGGCTCCGGGCGTGGCCCGCATCGGGATAGCTATCGCCGGCCTTCAGACCGCCCGTCCCATCGGGGCCGTTCCCGGATCCGGCCCGTAAGCGGTCGGGGAAGTTGGCGACGTCTCCCAACGTTTTAGTTCGCCGGAGACTCTGATCCAGCAGATTCCCAGTCTTGCGGTCGTAATGGAGTGCCACGAAGCCACCGTAGACTTCATCGAACTTTCCGTCGCGGGACAGCACATCGTCATAAGTCTCGTGGATGACGCTGAAGCCGTTGGCCACGATGCGATACCGGCCACTCACCGCCGCAGGCGGAGGTGCCGCAGGCGCGACATTCTGTGGCGCCGTGGCAACGGGCTTGAGCTCCACGGGCGCGAGCTCCACCGGCGCTGCTTGCCATGGGGTAGCCAGGACGGCCGTGGTGACCGGATTGCTGGGCACCTGGGCCGATGACGAAGGAGTAGTTGAGGCCACATTGCCGGGACTTGCGGGAACAACGGCAAGGGGACTCCAGGTGCTCGAGGTGCCGTTGGCATACAGCGCCCTTATGCGGTAGCGAAATTCGGCAGTCGACGGCGCATTGTCATCAGGGTACGTCGTGCCGGTAACGAGGTCGGTGTTGATGGCGGCAAGCGTGCTGCTGCCGGAAGCACGCAGGATCTTGTAGCCCTTGGCCCCCGACGCCGTCGACCACTGCAGTTGCACTTTCGAGGGCCCCTTCCGCACGGCGGTGAGCGTGCTCGGAATGAGCTGTTGCGCTGCCACCGGCCCCGAGGCAGCTACCATGACGCTCAGCAACATCATCGACCTGGTATTCACGGTTCTCTCCTCAGCGCCATCGGGGTCATCCAGCTCAACCTCACCTGATCCGCTCAGCTGGGACTACTGAATTCTCTGAATGACTACCCGTTCGCTGCTCGGCGGCGTTCCGGGAGCGGCGTCAGGTGGTACGTCCGGCTTGTACACCAGGGCCCCGTATCCGACCGCTTGGAAGCGGGCGGGATCAACCCCCCGCTTGAGTAGGTTGTCCTTAAACAACGCGGCTCGAGCCATCGAGGTATTCAAAGCATCGGGCATGGGGTCGACGTGAACCTGGATTTCGAACCGGTTGGAGCTCCGTTTGGGCAGTCTCAGTTCTATCGCCAGCCTTTCCACCAGATCGGTGCCGGCAGGCTCGAGTACGACGGCGCTGCTGTTGAAGAGCTTATTCCGGAATTCCGCGGTTCCTTGATCCAGTGTCGTGCTGAGGTTGTCGGCAGTTCCCTTGAAGGGTAGGATGCCGCTGGCCACCCCACCTACCGCCGACCGGGCGGTGCTGCTGGCCTGCGCGGTGGCACCGGAGACCAGGTTGCTTCCGGTCTGGGCGGTGGCGTCTACCACCTGATTAGCGCTGCTGGCCAGATTCTCGGTGGTTTGACTGGCCACCTCTCCGACCTTGTCCTTCAGATGTTTGCCCAGCTTCTTGAAAAAACCTCCGCCACCTTTCTCGGGCTTTGCCGGGGCCGGTGTGGGCGTCGCTGCCACGGGAACTACCTGTGGGCTAGGCGCGACCGTGGACGGATTTCCCGGCTGATACCCGGCCGGCGGCTGCTGACCGCCTGACTGCTGCTGCGGGACGTAGGCCGGGGACGGCGCTCCCGGTTGGACATAGGTCTGGGGCGCACCGGCCGCGCCGGCGACCACGGTTGCTGTTCCTGGTGCTGCATTCGAGCCTGGGACCGGACCGAGATTGGGTTGGCCTGGAGTGGTAGCAGCACTACCGGGTGTCTGGCCAGCTCCGGCTGCAGGGGCTCCGCCAGCCGCTGGATTCGCAGCGCCTGCTGCCCCAGCCGCCCCGGATGCGCCTGGGCCCGCTGCTCCTGGTCCGGCCCCTGCGCCTGATACGCCGGCTCCGCCCGCGGCACCGGTTGCTGTACCCGCTGCTCCGGTAGTAGCTGCCGCTCCTGCTACTCCCGCTGCTCCTGGTCCGCCCGCCGCACCTGAAACACCGGCGCCGCCTGCGGCACCGGTTGCTGCGCCCGCTGTCCCTGCTGC
>JBJMPK010000117.1:0-5627 GCA_045803245.1 Gemmatimonadales bacterium | reverse complement strand
GATTCGTCCGGCGATGTTGAAGAGACTGAGCAGCGCGGCAAATCCGGCGCCGATGGTGGCGAGCTGAGCCTTCTGGGATTCGGTCAGCTGGTTGAGCGCCGCCGGCACCTGAATCAGGCGGCCACCAAAAATCTCCTGGATCATCGGCGAAGCGATCCCGATGACCCCGATCCCGGCGCTGACGTTCATGCACAGTACCATCCACAGCAGCCAGAATTGCGGAGTACGCCAGGCCTGGCTCACGTCTACGTTGCGCGAAGTGATCATCGTGCGTTTGAGTGCCGGTGGGGTCCAGCCCGCCGGCGTCCAGCCCGGCGGGGGCAGCCGGTAGCCGAAGGCCCCGCACAGCATGGCGACAAAATAGATGAGCCCCATCGCCACGAATGTCTGGGCCACTCCAACGTTGGCCGGCGTGGCAAAGTGCTTCATCAGGATATCGGCCAGCGGTGCCCCTATCATCGCCCCACCACCGAACCCCATGATGGCCATGCCGGTGGCCATGCCCCGGCGGTCGGGAAACCACTTGATCAGCGTGGATACCGGAGAGATGTATCCCAGGCCGAGGCCGCAGCCGCCGATGACACCGGATCCGATCCAGAGCAGGGGGATCAGGTGCAGGTAGACGCCAACGGCCGAGACCATGAATCCACCGCCCCAACAGAAGGCGGCCACGACCCCGGCTTTCCGCGGCCCGGCGCGCTCGAGCCAGGCGCCGAAAAGCGCTGCCGATGAACCGAGGAAGACGAAAAAGAGGGTGAACATCCAGCCGAGGGTGCTGATCTTCCAGTCGCAACTGCGCGTGGTCAGCAGCTCGAAGAAGCCCATGTCCGCGTGACACGGCACCGGCTTGGTGATTCCGATGGCCTTGCTGAGCGGCAACCAGAACACACTGAAGCCATACGCCATGCCGATCGAGAGGTGAATTGCGAGCGCAGCGGGGGGCACCAGCCAGCGGTTGAAGCCGGGCTTGGCGATGATTCGTTCTTTGGACAACAATCCCGCCATCACGAGTCTCCTCGGGTTTACATTCCGACGAAGGCGCGGGTCCACGGTCGTGCAAGCTATAGGTTGCTTTCATCTGAGGCCAGAGCACACCCATGCTTCTCGTGCTTGCTTCAATCCGGCGGCCGGCCGCCGTGGTGGTGCTGGGGACATTGGCAGCCTGCGCCGGCCGGCGTCAGACTACGCCGGCGCCATCGGCCCCATCGACGGCTGTGGTCCCAGACTCCTCCCCACCAGCCCATCCCACAACCAGGCCGGCCCCAGCGTCGGTCGATTGGCTCACCGTCGACAGCGCGACCCACACCGCATCGCTCACCCTCGAAGTCACGGCACCGCCCAACTCTCCGTCCGCCCAGATCAGCGGTTTTCGCGCCGGCGCGGCCCGGATCATGGTGCCACTGGGCTGGAAGGTCCAATGGACCTGGCGCAACGCCGATCCAACGTCACTCCACAGCCTGGTGGTGATGGTGCAGCGCGAAAAGATCCCGCTGGAAGGCGGACGCCCGGCCTTCAGCAACGCAATGACCAGGATGGTGACCGAGGGTCTGACGACCGGTCAGATCGATCGAACCACTTTCGAGGCCGAGGAACCGGGCTGGTACTGGCTGTTATGCGGGGTTCCCGGTCACGCGCTCAAGGGCGAATGGATCGAGCTCAGGGTGGATCCTGAGGCGGCGACGGCACGGGTGGAGGCTCGTTAAGCAGCTTCTCGATCTCGGTCTCGAATTCCCGGACCATCTCCGCGTGCTGCGAGCCTGCCGCCAGGCCGTGAAACCCGGCATGAATCAAACGTACTCGTCCGTCACGCCCCAGAAACACTGCTGTGGGGAATGCCGTCACATCCCGAAGTTGGGGCAGCGCGGCGGCGATGGAGGCTTCGTCGTTGACGCCCGCGAGCAGCAGGGGGAAGGGGATCCGGAATTTGTCACGGTAGCGCCGCACTTGGCGGACATCGGCGGCAGTGTCTCCGGTGGCCTCGAATGCCAGGCCCACCACCTCGAGTCCCCGTGAGTGATAGCGGCGATAGAGGCGCATCAGCGCCGGCATGGCCTCGTGGCAGGTTGGACACCAGGTTCCAAAAATATCCACCAGAACAACCTTCCCCCGCAGCTGCGAATCGTCGCTCCGCAGCATCCGCCCGCTCAAATCCGTAAAGGCAAATCGAAGCGGCTCCGTTGTGTCGGCGCTCGAGACCTCGGTTGGCGATTCGAGGTGCGGTGTACCTCTGCTGCGCACCGCCGTCCAGGGAGTCTGGGTGCGAAGCCCCGCGTGAAAGATGCCGTGAAGGGTATCGCCCACGAGCTTGCCGGTAAGGAGGTAGACGAACGATCCGTCGAAGAGCCCGATTGCGAAGCTGTCTCCGGTGACGCTGCCGCCGTACGGGCCGTAGTCAGAGGTGCTCGAGATGATACGCCCCTGGAATCCATGGGCCGCGTTCTGGAATTCGAAGACTCTCGGACTGGTGCCGAGGTCCTGATAGTAGGTGGCATCCCAGCGCCCCAAGAGGTGGTGCGAGGCGAGCGTGACGGGCCGCCGTCCTCGTTGAGCGCGGAATGGGATGGTGCGGGGACCCCGGCTGCCGACGTTGTGGTAGAAGCCGGTCAGTGAGTCACCGTGGAGCCAGGCCTTCAGGGTTGCGGCGTAATCGGCCATCTCGAGGATCAGGCTATCCCGCTCGATGTGCACCGCCGAAAACCGCTGGCACCGGTCGCCATTGCAGAGCTGCCCGCCCAATCCGCTTCCCTTTCTCTCGATCCGGATCACGAATGGAAGCGCTCCGCCGGCCAGGTCCAGTACCGCCTTCCACGGGCCGACGGGTGATGAGCCGAGGGTCAAGCCCAGGGCGGTTTGCAGCAGCAGTGCCCTCACTGTTTCGTCGTGTCTCCGGCTGAGGGTTGTTCGAGGCCATCGCCCGCGTAGCGCTCTCCCGCGCGGACCGGTGCAGCGATCACGTTGCCTTGCCAGGGCAGCGGGCAGGCGTACGCCGCGCTATAGGCACAATAAGGATTTCGCGCCCGGTTGAGATCGAGACGGAACCTGCCCTCCGCCCCCGGAATGAGACTCACGAATCGGCCGGCGGGATAACTGCCACGGCCATTAGTGCCGTCCCGGAAGAAGATCTCGAGGTCAGATTCGTCTCCTCCGGCCACGGGTATCCGGAGCACCCGGAGCGACGTGCGGCTGCCGCCGAGCGAAACGACGAACGTCCCCACCTCAGTGGCATCGGCCTCGATCCCGTCCGATGCCAGGACGCGTACCCTTTCCGGCCTCTCGGCTCGCGCAAGAGGCCCGATGAACACCATCCTGGGATCGTATTCGTAGTATCCCGGTGGCTCCTTCCGGGTGCCGTCGGCGAACACGGTCAACACCGTCCCGGGCCCGGACCCGGTGAGATACAACGCATAGTCGCCGATTCTATATGGATGTGAGCGGCCGATAGGACGCTTACCACCGGGTCCATCCAACACCAGGCCGGCGCCAGTCGGATACAGGCGATACTCCTCCAGCCCGGCCAGGGGGATGTCGGCGCCGGCGGGGCCTAGCCGTACGCCGTCGCCCACGTTCTGCTGAGCCACAGCCGCTAGTGGCGAATTCGGTGCCTTCTTGAGCCAGGCCAGGTAGCCGGCTCGTTCCATGGCTACGTCAGGCGGGGTCTGCGCGGCGAGGGTGGACGCGAAAAAAACCATAGGGAGGAAGCGGATCATGCCGTAGGATATCTTCATCCTCGTCGTTTGGTCCTTTCGTGTTATTCAAACCGACTGGCGGAAAATGCCCGGACGTCAGCTACCGGCCCCTCACGATCGAGCAATTGATGTATCAGCACCCCGGTGATGCCCGCCAACAAGATGCCATTTCTGCCGTGCCCGGTAGCGTACCATAGCCCGGAGAGCTGCGGCTCCTCACCGATGATGGGGAGTCCATCTGGCGTGACCGGCCGGAGGCCGGCCCACGTGCGCCGCGGCTTCCCCCGAATGAGACCCGGACATAGCGCCATTGTCGCGGCAAAGATGCGGGCGATGCCATCCGGCGTCACTTCTGGACGAAACCCAACGTACTCCATAGTCGACCCGAGAATGGCCTCATTGCCCCGGGCGAGCAGGTAACAGTCCTTGTGATACACAATGGCCCGCCCCACTCCGGCAGGCCAGGGGAGCGCCGCCATTTGCCCCCGCACCGGCTGCACCGGGATCGACCGGGGCACACCGTTCAGCTGACCGGACCACGCACCTGCGGCCAGGATAACCGCCGGCGCACTATATCGGGCCGATTCTGTGCTCACCCCGGCCACTCGGCCTTCTCTTTCATCGATACCGATGGCGCGGTCCTTCACGAGCGTGGCCTTATAGCGGGCGGCATCGGCCAGAAGCGCTCGGACCAGCTGCTCGGGATCGAGCGCGCCATCTCGGGGGGCCCACAGCGCACCAGCGGTAGGCCCGAGCCAGGGCCACCGCCGGTGAACTTCCCCCGCCTCGAGCCAGTCGCACGCATGGCCTCGCTGCTGCTGCGACTCTACTTTAGAGCGGAGCTCGTCCGCTTCAACATCGTCGCCGGCCACGCGGGCTATCCCATCCTGCCAGAGACCGATATCCAGGCCGGTCGCTTCGCGGAGGTTCGCCCCGAGATCGCGGTAGTGATCCCGCGCAGCCAGCCCCAGCTCGAGCAAGGGATCGGCACCGTTGGCTTCGATTTGGGGCGCCAGCATGCCGGCCGCGGCTTGCCAGGCCTGCCCGCTGGCACCACCGGGCTCGATGATCAGGACGCTTCGCCCCCCCAGCGCCAACTCGCGGGCGCAAGCGGCTCCAATGGCGCCGCCGCCGATCACAATTACGTCGTAGGTCGGTGGCACGGGGGCCCTATGAAACTATTTGAAACGTGGTGGCGTACTGCAGCCTGACCTGCTCTCACGAGGAAACTGGCATGCTCCGGAACCTGTTTGGATTCGCGGTCTTCGCCATCGTGGCGATGTTCCTCCTCAAGGTGGTTTTCGGGCTCTTCGGCCTGGTCATCGGGCTACTCGGCGCTGTGCTGTGGTTCGCCTTCATCGGGTTCATCATATATATGGTCCTGAAGGTACTCGCCCCCGGGACTGCCGAGAGGGTCCGCGAGATGATCGCGGGGCATAGTTAGGAGCTGAGATTCTCCCAGAAGTCATTGCGAGTCGCGCAGCGACGAAGCAGTCCCGTGCTCAGGCCGCTGGATTGCTTCGGGCTTCACCCTCGCAATGACTGCTAGCTCCCAGCGTCCAGCTTCTCCAGCACCCCCCACACCAACATCGGCAGCATCAGCTCATGGTGACCGGTCATTAAGAACCCGGTCCCCCCGGCTCGGGTGGGACGCTGCACCACATTCACCCGCGGGCGATAATGCCGTTGCATGTCGAAGTCGGCAGCGACAAAGTGAGTGGGGATCCCACCCCCGGTGTTCCTAGCGACGGTCAGAGCCTTCAGAAACACTTCCGGCATCATCACCGCTCTCCCCCCGTACAGGACCACGCCGCCGTGGTCAAGCTCGGGGATCGAACCGGCCAGGCGGCGGAAGTCGCGATGGCTGGTGTCGCCCAGGGCCGCTCCGTCACAGGAGGGGTGCTGATGGATGATTTCAGCGCCAATGGCGGCATGCACCGT
>JBJMPK010000005.1:0-11893 GCA_045803245.1 Gemmatimonadales bacterium | reverse complement strand
CTGGTCCAGGTTCTCTTCCTGAATTGCGCGGGAGAACTGGGGCGCGAACCGCCGGGTCTCTCGCTCGCTGCGCTTCAGCTGGATCAGCTTGGTAATGACGATGGTCAGGGAATAGATGGACATGATCGCCATGATCACGACGATACCCTTGGCGAACGAGCCCATCTGGGCCCAAAGGTGAAGAAGATCTAAGCTCATCTTGTGGTGCCTCCAGAGAGAACGAAGCTATTGCTGCTTGAACGAGACGGCCTGCTGCACCAGCTGCCGAACTGGACGGCCCTTGAACCGGGCAGGCTTGAAGACACTCTTCAGGATGGCTTCGTGCGCCGGCTCCGCGAACGCCGGGTGCGAGGTCTTCAGCACCTTGAACGAAGGGGGCTCCACGTGTCCGGTGGTATCCACCACGAACTGCATCTCGACCCGGCCGGTGATGCCCGCGCTTGCCAGCACCGGCGGGTAGCGCGGCTGCGGCTGCGAGATCACCTGCACCGGATCGTCCAGCTGTGCCTCCAGGAAGACCTCCCCGGTAACCGGACCGGTACCGCCCACGACGCCGGTCCCGATTCCGCCCTCGACGCCCTTTCCGGTGAAGTCCCGCGGATCGAAGGGCTTCTCGTTGAGATCCACCGGCGGAATGTCCTTGGGGATGTCGGTGGGCGCCACGACGGTCTGGAACCCCTTGGGTGGGGGATTCGCGGCGACGATGACATCGGGTGGGGGCTGCTCCGGCGGGGGCTTCGGCGGTTCCGGCGGTTTGAGGAACACCATGGTGGTATCGACCGGGCGATTCTTGATGGTCTCCGCCACGCCCTGCGTCGCCTTGATGGCCCCAACGATGATGAGGCCGTGAACCAGCAGTGACAGAACCGTCTGTCCCAAGGTGCGCTGGTTCTTCTGCTTGGATTCGATCAGGTTCTCGAACACGCTACTACCTCCAGGGGGAGGGTGATCGTGTTCCGAAGGTAAGGGCGGCTGGCTACATCCGCTTTGCCGCCAGATGACAATTCGATTACAACCGCATTAGCTCTGCGCGGCGTCCCGGTTTGAAACCGGCACTCGGCACCGCCCTTAATAACGGACATGGTGCAGACAGGCTCTGTGCTGGCGATCACCCGAACGGAACCCGAGCCGGCCACCACGGGCTTAAGTCACGGCTGCCCCGCTGCCACGCTGCCCCGCTTCTTTCGGCAGCCACACCGTAAAGACGGTTCCCCGCCCCGGCCGGCTCTGCACCGTGATCGACCCACCGTGCGCTTCGACGATCCATTTGGTAATTGCGAGTCCCAGCCCGATGCCCGGCCGGTCGCCGGTGCGGGAACGGGCCGGGTCCGCTCGCCAGAACCGCTCGAAAATGTGAGGCAGGTCGCCGGCCGCGATTCCAATCCCGGTATCCCGCACCGTGAAGGTGAGGGCCTCATCCTTTTCTTCCAGACCCAGCGAGACCGTGCCTCCCTGCGGCGTGTACTTGATGGCGTTCGTCACCATGTTGAGCAGCATCTCGCGGATGCGGTGACGGTCCACCGCCAGCCGCACCGGTCGCTCGGGAATGGTATGGACGGCTGTGACTCCAGCTTCCTCACCCAGAATTCCCGCCGTCTCGGCCACATCCAGTACCAGCTCGCGCAGGTCACACTCCTCCACCGCCAGGGGAGCCCGTCCCTCATCGGCCCGGGCGAGGGTCAGCAGGTTTTCCACCATCTCGGTCATCTGATTGATCTGCGCCAGCGTCTCATCGAGCGACTGCATGATGTCGGCGGGCACCCCGGGATGAATCAACGCTCGCTCCACTCCTGCCCGGAGCACCATCAGTGGAGTCTTGAGCTCGTGACTCGCGTCGGCGGTGAACCGGTGCAAGCTGGCAAAGCTTTGCTCCAGACGGGCGAGCATGCCGTTGACGGTGAGCGCGAGGCGGGCCATCTCGTCGCCCGACAGCGGAACCGCGAGGCGGCGATGCAGGCTCCGGCCATCGGAAATGGCATCGACTTCGTCCATGATCCCTTCCACCGGCCGCATGCTGGTGCCGGCCAGCCAGTAGCCGATCAGACCCGCGCTTACCAGGATCAGGGGAGCAATGACCAACATCGAGCGCAGCAGATCGGCCGGTCCGAACGACGCCTGCCGGGTTGGCGTGGCCACGAGTAATGCGCCCACCCCCGGGCCGGCGCTGTCCACCGTGACCATGAGATAGCGGACCTTGCCCGCCGGTGGCCCCAGGGTGAGCACGCCCGTTTGTCGTGCGAGGGGGAGATGGTCGAACGGCGCCGTGAGCCGCTCGAGAGCCTCCGCGCTGAGCGAACGAGTGACATCCGAAAGGCCCAGGACCTGCCCGGCGGTGTCCGCAACCACCAGGTAATCGCGGGCTGCTTCGAGGTAGGCACTGATGGCGGGGTCGAGCGATGGTCGGAGGCCGGTGTTGGTCACGATGCGGCCCAGCACCTTGTACGACTGGGTGAGCCAGCGGTGGGCGAGATCCGATTCGAGACCGAGCCGCTGGTCCAGCTCCCGCTCGCTCGCATGGCGCCGCTCGAAGTACAACGCGGTCCCGAACGCCAGGACCGTCACCGCCAGGGCCACCGTATACCAGACGGTGAGCCTCCACCGTATGGTGGTCATCTCAGGCTTTTACGACGTACCCGACGCCGCGAACGGTGTGTACCAGCTTCTGGGTATGGCCCGAGTCGACCTTCTTGCGCAGGCGGTTGATCACCACGTCCACGATGTTGGTTCCGGGGTCGAAGTGGTAATCCCAGGCGTATTCGGTGATCAACGTGCGTGACATGACCCGGCCGGCGTGCCGCATGAGATATTCGAGAACGGTGTACTCCTTGGGGGTGAGCTCGATCCGGTCGCCCGAGCGCTTGACCTCGCGAGTGGCCATGTCCAGCTCCAGGTCGGCCACCCGAAGCAGCGGCGCGCGAATCTCCTTGGGGCGGCGCCCCAGCGCCTCCACCCGGGCCAGCAGCTCCTCGAAAGCGAACGGCTTGGTCACGTAGTCGTCAGCCCCCGAACGGAGCGCCTGGACCTTGAAGTCCACCGCGTCCTGGGCCGTGAGCACGAGCACCGGGGTGGTGTTGCCCCGGTCCCGCAGCGTGCGCAAGACTTCCAGGCCGTTCATTTCAGGGAGCCGCAGATCGAGGACGATCAAGTCGTACCGCCCACCCGACGCGAGACGCAGTCCTTCCAACCCGTCGTCCACCAGGTCGGCGTGGTACCGCTGCTCCTCCAGACCCCGCTTCACGTATTGGCCGACGGTCCGGTCGTCTTCGACGACGAGGATCTTCATGTCTCTGATGTATGCGACGGCAGGAAAACCCGGAAGATGGAGCCGCGTCCCGGCTGGCTATCCACCTCGATCCGGCCGCGGTGTTCCTCCACGATCCCGTAGCAGATCGACAACCCCAATCCAGTCCCCCGCCCCGGCGGCTTGGTGGTGTAGAACGGCTCGAAGATCTTGGACTGATCGGCCCGGGGGATCCCGATGCCATTGTCCTCGATCTCCAGCATTACTTCATCGTCATGGTATGCGCTGCGGCTGGTTCGAACCGTGAGCTTGCCCCGGTCGTCCATGGCGTCCACCGCGTTGAGCATGAGCGCCATGAGCACCTGGGTCAGCTGTTCGGCGTTCCCGGTGGTGGTGGGCAGCGAAGGATCGAGCTCGCGAGACACTGTCAGCCGCTTGAATCGTTGATGGTGTTTGAGCAGAAACAGCGTCTCGTCTACCAGCGCGTTCAATACCACACGACCCTTGCTCTTCCCCTTGGGGCGGCTGAAATCGAGCAGCCCGTCCACAATGCGGGTGCACCGGTCCACTTCCTTGTCGATGATCTCGAGGTACTCTTCGACCGCCGCTTTCTCCCGGGCCGCCAGCGTGCCGAGCCGGCCGGCGATCGCCGCCACACAGGCGCTGATGGTGGCAAGCGGGTTGTTGATCTCATGCATGACGCCCGCGGCCAGTTGCCCGATGGCGGCGAGCTTCTCGCTCTGCATAATCTGGCCCTGGGTCCGGCGGGACTCGGTGACGTCCTCGCCGATCGTGATCACGTGGCTGATGGTGTCGCCCTCGAGCCGCATCGGGATCTTACTCAGCCGGAAGGAGCGCACCTCGCCGCCCAGGGTGACCTCCAGCTCCGCCTGCTGGATCTCGCCGGTCTCGAACACCCGGTCGAAGTCGGCCCGGAGCTCGCCGGCGGGCTGGCGGGTGAGCACCTCGAACACCTCCCGGCCTACGACCTCGTCCCGGCGGAGACCCGGCGCCCCGATCTCGCGCTGCCGGTTCCAGATCTGGATCCGGTAGTCCCGGTCGACGACATACAAGCCGATCGGCAGGCTGTCGATGATCAGGCTGGTGAACCGGCGCTGTTCTTCGATCTCGCGCGATTGGGAGGCGACCTCGACCGCGAAGTCCGCCGATAACGCCAGCGAGGCGAGAAAGGTGGCCAGGAGATCGGCCACGAGGACCAGGACCTCGCGGGCAGCCGGCTCGGGCTCCGGCCGGATCTCGAGCAGACCGATGCGGACGTCGTCGTGCTCCAGGAGCAGCCGGGCCGCCGGCCCGCCATCAGGGATGGCGTCCAGAGAATCGGCCAGCAAGGGGGGCGCTGTGACTGGAGGGGATGCGATCACGCGGAAGCATCCGGTCTGCACGTCCCGGAACCAGATCCCCACCTGCTCGGCGGCGAGGCCGGTGTGGAGCAATCGGGCGACACCCGCCACCGTCTCGTCGTCCTCGAGCCCGGCGTTCAGAAGCTTCGCGATACTGCCAACCAGCTCGATACCAGGACTCGCGGTCAGCGCGGGCTCCCTTTGGCTGATGAGGCTGCTGCCACGCTCAAGATCCGCCAATCTCCGTCGATACGGCGAAGCACCAGATGCTCGATCCACTCCCGTTCGAGAGCGCCGGCACCGGACGGGGTGCGCCGCCGGGTGACGACCCAGACAGCGGCCAGATCTCCCTCCTGGCGCAGATCGGTGCGCAGCACCCGGACATCGAAGCTCTTGCGGTCCACTCCCCGAAGCCAACGGTCGAGCACGCGAAGTGCCGCGTCGATCGAGACCGCCTGATGGTAGTCCAGCGGCGCACCCGGCCCGATCGGACCGGCGTAGGTGCCATCCTGCCAGAAGAGCGATCGGACACCGTTCCAGTCCCGCTCCGACAGGCGGCGGGCGTAACGGCTGATGAGATGTTGAATTCTGTCTTCATCCCGCCGGGTGCCCGTCGGGGTGCGGTCCTCGATCTGGCACCCTCCGATAGCCAGCAGACCGAGCCAGAGGGCCGCGAGGCGCGCGCCGCTCATGCGGATTGGCGGTGCGCCTCCAACTGTGCGAGCAGCTCCTCGTTGTCCCGCCGCGTGCCCGGAGTGTCCTCGGAAAAAGCCCAGCGAACGATGCCGTCGGGGGCGATGAGCACGTAGGCGCGGTTGGAGAAAAACTTGTCTTCCAGGAGAGTGCCGTACCGGCGGCTGACTTCGCGTTTAAAGTCACTCAGGAGGTCGACCGTTATCCGCTCCTTGGCCTTGAACTCCCTGAGGGTGGGAATCGAGTCCACGCTGATGGGCAGCACCACCGTGTTGGCATCGCGAAACCGGCCGTAATCTTCCGTGAACGAGCACATCTCCTGGGTACAAACTTTGGTAAAGGCCAGAGGGAAGAACGCCAGCAGCACGTTCTTCCCCCGGAGCTTCGATAAGGTGACGTCGGTTCCGGAGGTGGACGGAAGGGTGAACTCCGGAGCGGGACTGCCGCGTGACGGCAAAGATGCCATGGTCCGGCTCACCGCATGGCCTTCTCGAGTCCCCTGGCCTTCTCGAATCGCTTCGCGATCACCGTCCAATTGACCACATTCCACCAGGCGGTTACGTAATCGGGCCGGCGATTCTGATACTTGAGGTAGTAAGCGTGCTCCCATACGTCACAGCCGAGTACCGGTGTCCGGCCTTCCATCATCGGGGTATCCTGG
Organism: Gemmatimonadales bacterium; assembly: GCA_045803245.1. Lineage (GTDB taxonomy): Bacteria > Gemmatimonadota > Gemmatimonadetes > Gemmatimonadales > GWC2-71-9 > CAVVWJ01. The sequence goes on along the minus strand of JBJMPK010000005.1, from coordinate 5,937 downwards.
TTGGGGGTACTCTCGATGACCAGCTTGCCGCCCCGGTCGGCCGTGAGCCAGCCCCAGCCACTGCCGAAGCGGTCGATGCACGCCTTGGCGAACTGCTCCTTGAATCCCGCCAGGTTGCCGAAGGACTGGTTGATGGCGTCGGCGAGTGTCCCGCTCGGCTCCTTTGAGCCGCCCGGCGCCATCATTTCCCAGAAGATGGTGTGGTTGGCGTGGCCGCCGCCGTTGTTGCGGACCTTGGCCCGGATACTTTCGGGAACTTGGTTGAGATTGGACAACAGCTCCTCGATCGATTTCTTCTGGAGATCCGGATACGGCTCCAGCGCCGCGTTGACATTGTTGACGTAGGCGGCGTGGTGCTTGTCATGGTGAATCCGCATGGTCTGTTCGTCGATATGCGGTTCCAACGCCTTGTAGTCGTAAGGTAGGGGGGGAAGGGAGAACGGCATGACCAGCTCCTCGCGCTGAAGACACCTCGGTAACTTTCCTGCTGAAGTGGCGAAATATCATTGCGTGTGAGAGAGGGGTCAACGACGATGCCGGAACGCGTGGTCCAGGATTCAGCGCTCGTGCCGGTGCAGCCGATCCTGCTGGTCGACCGGTTTCCCGCGCTGCACGCAGAGCTGATGCGCCTCCTCCGGGGGCTGAAGGAGGACGACTGGAGCAAGCCGACGGCCTGCGCGCTGTGGACCGTCAAGGACATCGCTGCCCACCTGCTCGATACCGGCCTCCGGCGGCTTTCCTATGGACGCGATCGCCTACCCGCGGTCCCCGACCAGGAGATCGCGAGCTACGCGGACCTGGTTGCCTACCTCAACCGACTCAACGCCGAATGGGTCGGCGCCGCGCGGCGGCTCAGTCCCGGTGTCTTGATCGACCTCCTTGACGCCACCGCTCCTCAACTCGACGACTACTTCCGCTCGTTGGATCCCCTGGCCGAAGCCGATTTTGGCGTGGCCTGGGCCGGTGAGGAGTCCTCCCCGGTGTGGTTTGACATCGGACGGGAGTATACCGAGCGATGGCTGCACCAGCAGCAGATCCGGGAGGCCGTCGGCGCGCCGGGGCTCACCAGCCGCGAGTGGCTCCGCCCTGCCCTGGACATCTTTGTCCGAGCGCTGCCTCACACCTATCGTGCGATCCAGGCTGATGCGGGCTCGAGTGTGCGGCTCGAGATCGAGGGCCAAGCCGGTGGGGTCTGGACCCTGCTCCGCGGATCCGATGGCTGGCGGCTGTTCGCAGGTGGCAGCGATAAGCCAACGGGGCGGGTGAGCCTGGATCAGGAGACCGCCTGGAAGCTGTTCTCCAAAGGGCTGTCTCCCGCCGCGGCACGGTCACAGGTCCGGATCCAGGGAGACAGCAGGCTGGGAGCGCCGATACTCGATGCCTTGGCGGTGATGGCCTAGCGACTGCAAAGTATGAGGGTTGTGGATCGCATCTTGCACCATCCAGGCTTCGAGCGCAGCGAATTCTCGCCGCTCGAGCTGTCTCTCACTCTGACAATCTGGATTCTGACGCGAGAATTGCCGGACGATCGCGTTCCCGATTGCTCGGGTGAAACGCAATCGTCCCGGATATCTGCAAGGCCGTGAACCTCGGTACACCGCCCCAAGGCACTCCAGCATAAGGGTTAACCGCACCGTGACCTTAGCCATCGACATCAATCCATCAGCTGCGGCCGAAGCGTACCTGAGCGAGGCCAGAGCCAAGCGGGGTCAGCTCACCAAGCGGAGATCCTGGCGGCCGGCCAGCGAGCTCGCGGTAGACCTGGGGACAGCCAATACGCTGGTCTTCGTCAAAGGCGAAGGAATAGTTCTCAATGAGCCCTCGGTGGCCGCGGTCGATCAGGCCACCGGCAAGATTCTCGGCATAGGCCTCGACGCCAAGCGGATGCTGGGCCGCACCCCGGAAGGCGTGCTGGCGGTCCGGCCGATGAAGGACGGGGTCATTGCCGACTTCCACATCGCCGAAAAGATGCTCCGGCACTTCATCCGGATGGTCATCGATCGCACCATTCTGCGGGTCAAGCCCACCGTCGTGGTGTGCGTCCCTTCAGGGATCACCGAGGTCGAACGCCGTGCAGTGCGCGATTCGGCTCAGTCCGCCGGAGTCAAGCGGCTGTACATGGTGGCGGAGCCGATGGCGGCGGCGATCGGGGTGGGTCTGCCGGTGGATACGCCGGTCGGCAGCATGGTCATCGACATCGGCGGTGGGACCACCAACATCGCGGTCATCGCCCTCTCCGGGATCGTGTGCGACGCATCCATCCGGACCGGCGGGGACGAGCTGGATCAGGCCATCGTGCAATTCATGCGCAAGACCTACAGCCTGCTGATTGGCGAGCCCACGGCGGAGCGGATCAAGATCGGGCTCGGCTCCGCGTCCCAGCTGGAGCGCGAGGGCGAGATGGACGTCAAGGGACGGGATCTCGTCTCCGGCCTGCCCAAGACCATCCGGATCGATTCCCGCGGCGTGCGCGAGGCCATCGAGGAGCCGATCTCCCACATCGTCAACGCCGTGAGGCGCGCGCTGGAGATGACTCCGCCCGAGCTGGCCAGCGACGTGCTGGAGCACGGGATCATGCTCACGGGTGGCGGCTCGCTGATCCGGGGTCTCGACCAGCGGCTCATGGACGAGACCGGCCTTCCGGTTCGCGTCGACGAAGACCCGCTCACATCGGTAGTCCGCGGCACCGGCCGCATCCTCGACGCCTTTACTCGCTATAATACAGTCCTGACAACCTGAACTTTCCCGGTGCGCGCGCTGCGCATTCGGGAGCACCCGTCCCACACACCGGCATCCCCGCCCAAGCGGCGAGGGTGTCGGTGCTTGGTTTTCGATGACCGTCTCCCCTACCCGACAAGTTGCGCCCTGGGTCGAGCGATTGGCCCGAATCGGCTATGCCGCCAAGGCGCTCCTCTATATCACCATCGGCCTGCTGGCAGCAGCGGCGGGGCTGGGACGAGGCGGGCGCACGGTCGACTCTCAAGGGGCGATGGGGGTGGTGCACAACCTCAGCTTCGGACCCATCGCGCTGCTCATCGTCGCGGCCGGTCTCGGAGGCTATGCTCTCTGGCGCCTGGTCGAGGCTGTGGTCGACCCCGATCGCCACGGTAGCGATCTCAAAGGCGTTGCGGTGCGGGCGAGCTTCGTTGCCAGAGGCGTGTTCCATGGCGCGCTGGCCGTCACCGCGCTGCGACTCGCCACTCGCGGGCGGGCCGGCCCCCACCCGGACCAGACCCGGCATTGGACCGCCGTCGCATTCGGTCTTCCTGCCGGCCAGCTGCTCGTATGGATTGCGGCTCTATCGATCGGTGCCTACGGTCTCTACCAACTGTATCGGGCGTACACCTCCAAGCTGAGCCGGCAGCTCGATCTGAACGAGCTCGGCCCAAGACCTACCCGCTGGGTGGTTGGACTGAGCCGGTTCGGCATCGCGGCGCGCGGCGTAGTGTTCTGCCTGGCAGGCTATCTCATGGCCCGAGCGGCGGCGCGACACGATGCCGCCGAGGCCGGCGGGATCCGGAAATCGTTAGGGACACTGGCGGATATCGGGCGGTGGCCGTTTGTGGTTATCGCTCTCGGGCTCATTGCGTATGGGGTGTATGAGCTGGTCAACGCCCGGTATCGAAGGATAAGAATGATCTAGCGGCTACTCGAAATCCTCAGGAGAGGGCGGACGAAAAGTCAGATCAAAGGCGAGGAAAAGCGTCTTGGAGAAGGGATAGAACAGGACCGGGAGAATCAGCATCAAAGCTACGCCTCCATAGAGGAGTTGATGCCAGGGCGGTGCCGGCCAGGTCGAAAGCAGAACGGCGAGGAAGATGGCGGCGAAGATCAGCTCCGCTGCCACCATATTGAACATGTAGGCGCCGACCTGATAGCCCTCTTCACCCCGTGCCAGTCGTATTCGGCAGACGGGACACCGCTCCCGCATCTTCACCCAATGCTCGAAGAGTGGTCCCCCTCCACAGTTGGGGCAGTGCAACCGAAGCGCACGCCAGGAGAAGACCATGGCGCGGGTCCAAGTTAGGCTCTGACCCATCGTCCTCCCCCCTTGCCTCTGCGGTCGTGCGAGCCAGCTCTGCATCTTCGCGAAGCGCTGGGGATTTGAAACGGTAGCAGAGATGCCTCCTGCCAAGCTATGGGGCGAGCGCGGGCGCGATAGGGGCCGGCTTGCTGGAGGTGGTCCGGTGGGAAGACCGGCCGGGGCTAGGCCGATGCGGAAAAGTGGGAAGGCGGTACAGGATGCACGGAAGTGGAGCGGACCGGGATCGAACCGGCGACCCCCTGGTTGCAAACCAGGTGCTCTCCCAGCTGAGCTACCGCCCCAAAAGTCCTGACGCCACGAAATTAACCAGCTCCGCCGCGCTCCCAAAGTGCAGTCGGAGCCAGTCGCTTGATAGCCGCGGCGGCCAGTCAGGCTAGTGAACCTCTGCCGCCTTGATCCCTACCACGACGTCGGTGAAATCGGGCTCGCCGGTTCCGCTCGCATTGCCGCCATCCTCGATACTGATCGTCCAGTCGGGGAAGGTTCCCTCAAGGTGAGCCGACGGAGGACCTACGGCTGGGTCACCCCGGCGAGGGGTGCCCTGGGTAAACCGTACCCGCAGCTGAGAGCCCGCCTCGAACACTATCAACGAGTCGGTGGGACCGCCGAACACCCCGAGCTCCTCGCCGGCCGTCCTCAAGCACACGTTCAAGAAGACCTGGTCCCCTATTGGTTGCGGAACGGTGACGCTGCTCCCCCGCAGGTCGCAACTGACCCCGAGCAACGTGAGCCTCGCGGTGGACTGGGCGATCATGGTGACGACGCAGTCCACTCGCACGCCCGACGTGGTGCAACCCTCCGCCACCGGAGGTGCCGGTGACACGACGACCGTCTGGGTCTCGACGTCGGTGGCGCCCTCGTTGTCCGTCACCGTGAGTGTCACGGTGAAATCGGTCGGGGCGATAACGTTGTAGCTATGCGTCGGATTGCTTTCCGCGGCAGTGGCGCCGTCGCCGAAGGTCCACGCATAGGTCATGATGGTCCCGGGGGGCAGGTCGGTGCTGGTGCTCGTGAAAGTGCAGTCGGCTGCGTGACAGGTGTGGGTGAAGCCCGCCGTCGGTGGTGTATTAGGCGCCGGAACCACGCTGACCGTCTGGGTCTCGACGTCGGCGGCGCCCTCGTTATCCGTGACGGTGAGAGTGACCGTGAAGTCAGTGGGGGTGGTTACGATGTAGCTATGGGACGGATCTTTCACAGCGGCAGTGCCGCCGTCGCCGAAGCTCCAGGCATAGATCGAGATGATGCCAGGGGCCACGTCGGTGCTGGTGCTGGTAAAGCTGCAGTCCGCTGCATTACAGCTGTGGGTGAAGCCCGCTGTCGGTGTCGGGTTGACCGAAGCGATGCTTATGGTGCTGGTCTTCTTGCTACTCAAGCCCTCGGCATCCTGAACCGTCAGACTGACGTTGAACTCCCCGGCAGTGGTATAGGTGAACACTGTATCCGCCTTGCCGGAGTCAGGAATGCCGTCGCCATCGAAATCCCAGCTCCACCCCGTCACCGCTGCATCGTCAGTGCTGGTGCTGGCAAAGCTACATGGCACGTTCAGGGTGCAGGCCGGCACATCGAAGTTCGCGACCGGCGCGGTGTTATCGGACGGGGAGATACCGCCGCCACCACCACACGCCGAGGCCAGCATCAGCATTCCAGTTACTACAGCCAGCAGACCGATTGATCGCATAGGAATCATCCCAGACAAGCGACAAGTGCCGAGGGGGCCAACGGCTTTGATGGGGCCGCATGCGCCAGAGCCGTGCCAATCGCGGGGGGACGTTCGGACCCCCTCCCGTCGCCCGTAACGATTGATTCTACATGGACCTAGCTCACTGCTCCGCGAGAGCATACCGGTGCGACGGACCCACAACTGTGGCGACCGCCAGCGCTTTCTCTAGCGG
>JBJMPK010000116.1:0-8317 GCA_045803245.1 Gemmatimonadales bacterium | reverse complement strand
GAACGCCTACGTCAAGGAGAATCTGACCGGCGCCATGATCGGCACCAATGCCTTCCAGGTTCGGCGGACGCCCATCTCGGTCGGGTTGCTCGACGAAGAGCAGGTGAAGGCCATTCAGAAGCGTCCCATCATCACCGCCACGGACGCGGAGACGGTTCGGCGCGCGGTGCCCGACGCCCAGGCGGTGTCGCTCCAGTCGGGGTGGCCCACGCCGGTCAGCGATGTCAGCTATCGTAACCGCACCGTCGGCAATGTGCTCATCTTCGGCGTCACCCCGCCGTATCAGATCGTGCAGGACTATCGCTTCCTGGCCGGCGATCCGCTCAGCGACATAGACGTGCGGGGGCGCCGGCCGGTGGCCGTGCTGGGCTACGACGTGGCGGACAAGCTGTTCGTGCAACCCTCGAGCGGCATCGGCCGGAAGATCCGGGTGGCGGGCCGGGAGATGACCGTCAAAGGCGTGATCGCGAAGAAGGGACGGATGCTGGGCCAGTCGTTCGACGGATTCATCCTGCTGCCGTTCAGCACGTTCGAGGCTCAGTACGGCCGGCGCAAGACCACGGTCGTGTCGGTCAAGATGGTGAATGCCGACGCGATACCCGAGGCGATGGGTCGAGCGGAGGAGGCGATGCGGGTGGCGCACCGGCTCCATCCCGACGAGGGCAACGACTTCACGGTCGACAAGGCCGACGCGCTGGTGGCGTTCTGGCGTAGCCTGACCCGTCTGCTGTTCACCGCGATCCCGGCCGTGGTGTGTATCGGCATCGTGGTCGGCGGGATCGTGATCATGAACATCATGCTCATGACCGTCAACGAGCGCACCCGGGAGATCGGCATCCGCAAGTCCCTCGGCGCCACCCACCGCGACATCCAGCGCCAGTTCCTCATCGAGGCGATCGTACTGGCGACGCTGGGCGGACTGCAGGGGGTGCTGGGGGGGTGGGGCCTCGCCGCCCTGGTCTCCACCGTCACTCCCCTGCCCGCCCGGGTGACGCTCTGGTCGGTGGCGGTGGCCCTGGCCCTGGGTGCGGGGTCCGGGATCCTCTTCGGCGTGTTCCCCGCCACCCGGGCCGCACGACTGGATCCGATCACGGCGCTCCGCTCGGAATGAGAGCGATCCACAATCTGGGCGAGGGGGTCGGCATCGCGGCCGACTCGATCCGGGCCAACAAGCTACGGTCGGCGCTGACGATACTCGGCGTGGTGATCGGCGTGACCACTGTGATGACCATCGCCTCCATGGTGCAGGGCATCCGGGCCCAGATCTTCAACGCCATCGAGACCGCCGGTCCGACCGCATTCTACGTAGTACGGTTTTTCTCCCAGACGCCGCTCAACCCGGACCGGCTGCCCTACGAGGTGCGGATCCGGCCGATCGTGAAGGCGAGCGATGCGGAGGCGATCGCCCGGATTCCTGAGATCGGCTACAGCGCCCTTTGGGTCCAGCTGTTTCAGCGGATCGAGTACCAGGGAGAGCGGACCGGGACCCTGACCGTGTTCGGCGCCGATGCACGGTACATGGAGATCCAAGGCGGGACACTCTTACGTGGCCGGCTGTTCACCCGGTCTGAAATGGCGGGATCGGACGTGGTGGTGATCGAGAGCGACGTGGCCGACCGGCTGTTCGGACGGGTCGATCCGCTCGACCGCAACCTTCGGATCGGAGGCAAGTCGCTTCGGGTGATCGGTATTTATCAAAAGCCGGGGAACATCTTCGAGCCACCGGGACAGGAGATCGGTGGGATCATTCCGTTCGAGACCGCCCGGCAGAACTTCCGCTACGATGAGACCAACAGCCTGGTCATCGCAGTGAAGCCCCGGACCGGCGTGTCGGTGGCGGAGGCGCAGGACCTGGTGACGGTAGCGCTGCGACGTGCCCGGCACCTGCGCCCGGGGGCGCCCAACACCTTCGACATGATCTCGCAGGATCAGATTCTGGAGGTGGTCGGCAACTTCACCTCCTACTTTTTCATCGCGATGGTCGCCTTGTCGAGCGTAGCGCTCCTGGTGGGGGGAATCGGCGTGATGGCGATCATGATGGTGTCGGTCACCGACCGGACCAAGGAGATCGGCTTGCGCAAGGCACTGGGCGCCACGCGCCGGGAGATTCTGTGGCAGTTCCTGGTCGAGGCCGCGACCCTGACGCTGACCGGCGGCCTGTTCGGGATCATCCTCGGATTGGCGTCGGGCGAGCTGCTGAAATCGGTACTCCGGCTCCAGTCGGCCGTGCCGCTCTGGAGTGCGGTACTGGCCTGCGTGGTGAGCATCGGAATCGGGCTGGTCTTCGGCCTCTATCCCGCGAATCGCGCGGCGCGGATGGATCCAGTGGAGGCGCTGAGGCACGAGTGAAGGGCGGCGAGGCGGCGAGGGCGCCCTCGCATGTGCAAGCCTGAACCCCACCCGCATCTCCTGTGCTCCCCAAGGAGGCGACAATGCGCGTGCAGATAATGGCAGGTGGGATGATCCTCGCAGCCCTGTTGGTGGCCTGTAACAAGCCCACTCACAACGAGGCGCAAGCGGCTCGGGATCGGACCCAGGCGGTCTCGGACCAGGCCGCGAGCCCGGTGTCGTTGGGCCAGATGGGCAAGGCCACCGTCTCCCAACGCGAGGCACCTGCCTCCGAGACGGCTCGGCCTGACGAATGGTCCGGGGCCGTTCCCTTCGATGCAACCGCGCGACTCATCGTGCGCACCGGACAGGCGAGCATCGAGGTCGATTCGCTCCAGCCTTCCATGACGGAGCTGCGCCGTCTGGTCCAGCGGGTCGGTGGGTTCGTGGCCGACGCCTCGGTCCAGAGCGGCCGGAATCAGCTCCGCTCCGCCACGCTGGAGCTGAAGGTGCCGGCATCGCGCTTCGACGATCTGACCGAGGGGCTCGCACCGCTGGGCCGGCTGCAATTCGTCAATGTCGGCGCGGAGGACGTGAGCGAGGAGTTCGTGGATCTGAGCGCCCGCGTCGCCAACGGCCATCGGCTCGAGGAGCGCCTGATCGAGCTGCTGCGAACCCGCACCGGCAAGCTTCAGGATGTGTTGTCGGTCGAGCGCGAGCTGGCCCGGGTGCGGGAGGAGATCGAGCGGATGGAGGGCCGGCTCCGCTTCCTGAAGACGAGTGCCCAGTTGAGCACCCTCTCAGTGAACCTGTACGAGCCCCCACCGATCGTGGCTTCGCACCCGGGGCAGAGTGTCATCGGCGAGGCGTTCAAGACCGCGTGGCGCAACTTTGTGGGTCTGTTGGCCGGCGTGATCGCGTCGCTGGGGTTTGTGGGGCCGGTTGTGGTTCTGGGATGGGGGACGCTGGTTGTGGCGAAGAGATACCGGCGGAAACCACTGTCACCCTGAGGAGCGATAGCATGCCCGTTGATATTCTCGCCATCGCGGCGCACCGCGACGACGTCGAGCTGACTTGCGCCGGTACCCTCCTCAAGGCCACGGATGCCGGTTACCGAACCGGTATTCTGGATCTTACCGAAGGCGAAATGGGTACCAGGGGTAATCCGGAGCTGCGGGCCAAGGAGGCGCTGTGCGCGGCGGAGATTCTCGGGGTGAACGAGCGGCGGAATGCCGGGTTACCCGACGCTCACCTTAAGAACTCGGATGAGACCCGGAGAGCTATTGTCGAGCAGATTCGATACTTCGCGCCTCGGGTCGTGATTCTCCCCTTCCCTGTCGGACGGCACCCGGACCACCGGGTTGCTTCCGAGCTGGGCCGTGACGCCTGCTACCTGGCCGGCCTGGCCCGGTACGATGCCGGCGGCGCTCCCCACCGGCCCCACAAGCTGCTCTACGCGCTGTCGTACCGGGAGGATCCGCTCAAGCCCACCTTCGTGGTGGACATCGGCGAGCAGTTCGAGCGCAAGCTGGCGGCCATCAAGTGCTACGCCAGCCAGTTCGACGGAGCCAAGGCCGCCGGCGAGATCTTCCCCACCGGACAGGACCTTTACTCGCTGGTGGAGACTCAGAACGCCCACTACGGCTCCCTCATCCGGAAGCGCTACGGAGAGCCGTTCTTCAGCTACGAGACCATGGAGGTCACGGACGTCGTGACCTTGGGCGTTCAGAGCATCTGATCACGCCTCAATCCAGCCCGCATCCAGCCTTGCAGATTGGTCCGGAAGGGCGGAGGTGAGGGGACTGAGCCTGACTGCCCACCGATCTCACCCGCGTCATGGCTCCGGCAAAGGCACTGAAAGTATTCCCTCTCTGAATTCTGGCCGTTGCGTCGGCAATCGCTGCCTGTGCGTTGGCCACGGTCTGGGCTCGATCATCTCCCGCTACCACCGCGACCCAGAGCTCGGTCGCTTTGCCGCGGCCGAGCTTGACGGTATTGCCTCCTTGCACCCCACGCACGTCACTGGGATCCGACACCGCCTCGTTGCTGAGCTCCCCTCGAATCGCGGCCACGAATTCGCTCTCCTGAGGAAACTGGTTCCCGGTGAAGAAGTAAGTGCGGGGAACCCGGGGACCGTTGACGATTAAGTGCCCGAAGTGAGCTCCCACGTCACCCTGGCTGGTGGTGATCATGAGCCGTCCTCCCAGCTCGGTGTACCCGATATTGGCAGAGAACTGGGGACTCACGTCGAAATCGAGAAAGACACCGGGGGTGATTGTCAGGGTAGTGCTGGCTCTATTCGTGATCCGGAAGGCATACAGCACGTAATCGCCGCCGTTCTGTCCGTCGAACGAATGCTGGCTGACTTCCAACCCCATCGGCCGCTGGGAGCCGGCGTCGGTATAGCTCCAGGCGATATCCCGCCGTCCTCCAGCCAACTCCGTGACGCTTGCCTGGCCGTCGAAGCCGAAGGCACGACAAGGCGACACGCTGCAGGCGATGTAGCCCTGAAGCTCCGCACCGGCGAGGGCAACGTCGGCACCGACGCCCAGCACGAGTCCACCGGTGAACAGCTGTCGATTCAGAAGATCCGGACCGGCTCGAGGGGACTGGCCTGCCGGAAGAGGGAATTGCGCGCTATAGCCGTAGCCCAGATCCGGAAAGATGACGGGATCGGAGAGTCCCCCGATATCGCCGGGGTACGAGGTCAGCTTGAGCCGGGTGGCCCGGTGGGTGTATCGCAGGCCATCGCCGCTGAAGAACTCGCAGTCGACCCGGTCGAACTCGGTGGGGAACACGGCCGGACCGGCCGGAGTCGCCCGAATCTCCCTGATACCCGCGGACGGCCCCACCTGGCACCCACTGGAGGCGTTCCAGGAGATGCCGCCCTGCAAAATCATGGGGGAGTCGAAGAACGCATCCTGCCAGGCGCCGGTGGACCCGCTTACGCCGAAGGCAGAGACCAGGTGCGCTGCAACATCACTATATGAGGGGCTGATCTGGACACCGGGGAGTGGGCTGCCGTCCAGGGTCGCGCCGCCACCGAGGGGGAGCCCGTTCCGCACATGCACGTCCTTGATCACCTCAGCGCCGCCAACCTCCACCGGCTGCAGCTCCAGCCACCGCTGGGGCAGCTGTCCCCGTGGCTGATCCAACGGCAGGTTGACCCGCAGCCAGTATGAGCCCGGATCGAGTGGAATCGAAAAGTCGTTGGCCGGACAGGCGGGCGTGGCCGTGCCGATGAAACTCTCGTCCGTGGCGATCGCGCGCACGATCAGGAACGTGCCCGCGGGGTACAAGGAACAGAGGCTCTTTTGGCCTGGTCCCACGAAGATGTGGCCGCTGATGCCAGGCACCCCGCTTTCGGCCAGAGAAGTCTCCGGCGGTGCGGTTGGCGGTGAATCAGGGGTACAGCTAGCCAGGGTGACGCAAACGACCCATCCCAGTAGCCGCCAGGACCTTTGCATGAGGCACCTCTGGACCGACAGGGTTGCTTCTGTTGTGATAGGGGAGATGAGGGAGTGCAAAGTGAGTATGCAGCCCTGCAGACCCGGTGTCAATCAAACCCGGTCGCGTCGGTCGCACGGCAGGTTGGTAGCAGGTATGTTTCACAAACCATGACACGTGCGCCGGTGTACCTCGACCACGCCGCCACTACCCCGGTCCGCCCGGAGGTACTGGAGGCCATGCTCCCCTACCTCACCGACCAATCGTTCGGAAACCCGTCCAGCGCGCACCGGTTCGGCCGCGCGGCGCGCGCCGGTATCGAGCAGGCGCGCCGCCAGATCGCCGAGGCGCTGGGTGCGGAGCCCAACCAGGTGGTGTTCACGTCGGGTGGAACGGAGGCCGACAACCTTGGCATCGTCGGCGCCGCCCTGGCCGCGCGCGATCGGGGCACCGCCATGTGCGCCGCGGTTTCCGCCATCGAGCATAAGGCCGTGCTCGCGGCGGCCCACGCGGTGTGCCACCTGGGTGGACGCGAGGTGGTGCTGCCGGTCGACTCGGAGGGCCGGCTCGAGTTCGAGGCATTCGAAACCGCCTTGGCCGGCGGCCCCGCCGTCGTCTCGGTCATGTGGGTCAACAACGAAGTGGGCATCATCCAGCCGGTGCAGGAGATTGCCGCTCGCTGCCATGACGCCGGTATCACCTTCCATACCGATGCGGTCCAGGCCGTAGGCAAGGTACCGGTCTCGGTGCGCGAGCTCTCCTGTACCCTGCTGACCATTTCGGGACACAAGATCGGCGCGCCCAAGGGAATCGGGGCGCTGATCGTGAGGGACCGGAAGGCGGTGGAGGCGATCATCCACGGCGGCGGGCAGCAGTTTGGTATCCGGCCCGGAACCGAGAATGTGGCCGGTGCGGTTGCGCTCGGCCGCGCCGCTCAGCTGGCCGCCGCCGAACAAGCCGAGCTGGCCGGCCGGCTCGGCGCGCTGCGGGATCAGCTCGCCACCCGGCTCAAGGCCGCGGTGCCGGAGCTGGTCGTCAACGGCGAGCGAAGCGGGCGCGCGCCCCACGTGCTGAGCGTGTCCGTGCGCGGCGCCGATAGCGAGGCGCTGCTGATGCACCTCGATCTCGCCGGTGTCGCGGTGTCCAGTGGTTCGGCCTGCTCCACCGGTGCCGTAGAGCCATCACACGTGCTCGTGGCCATGGGAGTGCCCCGAGATCTGGCGTTGGGAGCCATCCGACTCAGCCTGGGCCGGGAGAGTAGCCAGGCCGATATCGACCGGGCGGTCGACGCGTTTCCCGGCGTAGTGGCCAAGGTGCGGAAGCTCGCGGGCGTGCTCGGGCGGGCGGGGGGACAGGCGGACGGGCGGACGGGCGGTCAGGCGGTCAGCTCCAAGAGTGCCGGAAGAGAACAGGTCGAAAATACCCTGCTGACCGGCCGACCGGCCGACCGGCCGACCGGCCGATGAGCCCCCGCGTTCTCGTGGCCATGTCGGGAGGGGTGGATAGCTCCGTGGCCGCGGCCCGGCTGGTCGAGCAGAGCTACGACGTGGTCGGCGCCACGATGAAGCTGTTCTGCTATGGCGACGAGGTGCCGGACCGGCCCTGTTGCTCGCTGGATTCGATCAACGACGCCCGGGATGTCGCCCACGCCCTCGGCATACCGCACTACGTCCTCAACCTCGAGGACCGGTTCAAGCTTCACGTGATCGAGAACTTCGTCAGCGAGTACAGCCGGGGCCGGACCCCGATTCCGTGTGTGCGGTGCAACTCGTTCACCAAGTTCCGCGACCTGCTGGCCCACGCCGACGCGATGGATTGCGACTACATCGCCACCGGTCACTATGCCGTGGCGCGGGAGGGGCGTCTCTACCGGGGGCGCGACCTCAACAAGGACCAGAGCTACTTCCTGTGGGGTGTCGACCGGGCGGTTGTCGCCCGAATGCTCACACCCGTGGGCGAGATGTCCAAGGACGAGACTCGGCGCTACGCCCGCCGCCTGGGACTCACCACCGCCGACAAAAAGGAATCGGTCGAGATCTGCTTCGTGCCGAACGATGACTACGTGTCGGTCCTCGAGCGCCACCTGCCGGACGATGCCCCGGCTCTGGCTGCCGGACCGCTGGTAACTACGTCCGGCGAGGTCGTCGGCGAGCACCGGGGGTACGCCCGCTACACCATCGGCCAGCGCAAGGGGTTGCCGGGTGGCTTCGACGGAGCCCGCTATGTCGTTGCGATTCGGCCAGACCGCCGCGAAGTAGTGCTCGGAACCGCGGAGGACCTTGCCGGACACAGCGTCCGGCTGGAGGAAATCAACTGGCTGGTCGATCCGCTCGAGCCGGGTGACCGGTGTGAAGTGCAGGTAAGACACCGAGCGCGAGGTGCACCGGCCACCGTGCTGGAGGCCGGTCACTCCCGTTTGAGGCTTGCGCTGGAGACGCCGGTCCGCGCCATTGCTCCAGGACAGTCCGGGGTCCTCTATGGAGCCGGTGGACAGGTGATCGGTGGTGGTTTTTTTGTTTAGGGTCTTGTTTTGAATGATTGT
>JBJMPK010000115.1:0-34320 GCA_045803245.1 Gemmatimonadales bacterium | reverse complement strand
GATGCCGCAAGAAAATGCATCCCTCACCAACCCTCGAAACGATGCAAGTTCTGCGCGCGGCCGTCAGCGCTTGGCTTCCAACCAGTTCGGCCCAACCCCGATATCCACCACCAGGGGTACTCGAAGCTCAACCACGTTCTCCATGTGCGAGCGCACCAGCTCAGTCATGGCTTCGACTTCCTCTGGGGGGGCCTCGAAGATGAGCTCGTCATGCACCTGCAGGAGCATCCGGCCGGACAGCTCTCGATCGCGAATGGCGCGGTGAATTCGCACCATGGCCAGCTTGATCAGGTCGGCCGCCGAGCCCTGGAGCGGAGAGTTCTGTGCGTTGCGCTCGCCGTAGGCCCGAAGGCTGAAGTTGCGCTCCTTGATCTCCGGGATATAGCGGCGCCGCTTGAAGAGAGTCTCCACGTATCCCTGCTGGCGCGCCAATTCAATCTGACGATCCAGGAATGCCCGGACCCCGGAGAAGCGCTCGAAATAGCGGGCAATGAAGCCCCGGGCATCCTCCTGGGCAATGCCGAGCTGCCGGCTCAACGCGAATGGCCCCTGACCATAGATCGTGGCGAAGTTGATCGTTTTGGCCCGGGCGCGCATGTCGGACGTCACCTCCGGCGCAGGGACGTTAAAGATGAGCGCTGCCGTTTGCCGGTGGATGTCGCCGCCCTGGCGGAAGGCGTCGATGAAGGCTTGGTCTCCCGACAGGTGAGCCATGATGCGCAGCTCGATCTGAGAATAGTCCGCCACCAGGAACACCCATCCCGGGCGGGGCACAAAACCGGCCCGTATCGCTTCGCCACGGGACGTTCGTACCGGAATATTCTGCAGGTTAGGCTCGGCGGAGCTCAGCCTGCCGGTGGCAGCACCTGCCTGGTTGAAGTTGGTGTGAATCCGGCCGGTGTGGCGATTGATGCGCTCCGGAAGAGTATCGACGTAGGTGCTCTTGAGCTTCTGCAACTCACGGTATTCCAGGATCAGCCGGGGAAGCTCGTGACCCATGGCGGCGAGCTGCTCCAGGACGTCGGCGTCGGTTGATGGGCCGGTCTTGGTCTTCTTGAGAACGGGCAGTTGATTCTTTTCGAACAGAACGGTTGCGAGCTGGCGGGGTGAATTCAGGTTCAGCTCGGTGCCGGACACCCGTGCGATCTCCTGCTCCAGACGGCGCAGGTCGGCCCCCAGCTCGTCCCCGAGCCGCTGAAACAGGGCGCGATCTATCGTGATGCCTTCCCACTCCATGTCCACCAGCACTTCGACCAACGGCATCTCGAGGTCCCGCAACAGGGGCTCGAGGGCCATTTCGCTGAGCATGGGCGCAAAGAACTCATGCAACGCGAGTACGGTCGAGCTGTCCGTGCCACAGTAGTTGGCGGCCTGGGGAATGGCGACTTCGGCAAAGGGAACCTGGGATTTTCCTCTGCCGGCGAGCTCCCGGTAGGATTGCATTGCCCGCCCAAGGTGCTCGAGGCACAAGGTATCGATCGCATGCGACCGGCGCCCGGGGTCCAGGACGAAGCTGGCGAGCATCGAATCGTATTCGACGCCTGACAACTCCACCCCGGCGCGCCTCAGGACCTGCCAATCGAACTTGATGTTATGCCCAGCCTTGGGAACAGCAGGATCGGTCAGCAGGGCGTGGATTGGGGCGGACGCGAAGTCGGCGAGCGGGGGAAGATTGCGCACCGGCGCGGGTGCCGCGAGCTCTCCGGAGACCGGCCGGTGACCAAACGGCAGATACCAGACTTCCTCCGGACTGGCGGCGAGGGAAATGCCGACAATATCCGCGTCGTGCGGCTCATAGGACGAGGTCTCGACATCGATTCCGACGAGAGGAGCGGCCCGGAGTCGCTCCACTACCGAGGCGAGCTCGTCCGGATCTTCGATCACCGTCACCGAAGTGGCCGTGGGTCCAGACAGGTCCGACAGGCTCAGCCAGGAGTCGGCGGAGAAGCTGGAGTCTTCGACTTCATCGGGAGCCACTCCCAATTCGGATGCGTCGCTGACATCGGCTTCGACTGGAGCCTTCCCGTCCCCCTGGCCGCTCAGGCGGCGTACCAGGGTGTAGAACTCGAGCTCGGTGAGGATGCGGATCACCGCATCTCGATCGGGTTCCTGGAGCACCAGGTCCTCCACCTGCAGCTCCACCGGCACGTTCCGCTGGATCGTTACCAGCTCCCGGGAGAGCCTGGCGTTGTCCGCCTGCGCCAGGAGCGCCTCGCGAGCCCGCTTGGCCGTGACATCGCCGGCACGGGCCAGAATGGTCTCCAGATTGCCAAACTCGGCCAGGAGCTTCTGGGCGCCCTTTTCCCCGATGCCTCGGACGCCGGGAATGTTGTCGGACGAGTCGCCCACCAATGCGAGGAAGTCGGCCACCTGGTTGGGGGGCACGCCTAGACGCTCGCCGGCATTCGACTCATCGATCCAGGTCTCGTCCACCGCTGCCGGTCCGCCGCGGCCGGGATTCAACAGAGAAACGCGGGGGCCCACCAGCTGATAGAAATCCTTGTCGCCCGAGACGATCACCGATTGGAGCCCGCGATCCGCGCCCACAGTGGCAAGGGTACCGATCACGTCATCGGCTTCATATCCCCGTATCGCTATGACCGGTATCCCGAACGCTTCGAGTAGTTGGCAGATCCGCTCGACCGAACGGTCAAAGTCGGCTTGCAGCTCCTGGTCGAGCTTTTGCCGGGTCGACTTATAATCGGCGTACCGCTGTTCCCGGAACGAGGTGCCCGCATCATTGATCCATGCTACATAATCCGGACGATACTTCTCTCTCAGGCGCAGCAAAAAGTTTACTACCCCCCAGGCCGCCGACGTGTTCTCCCCCTTGGCCGTGCGGAGCGGCCGCGAGATCATGGCGTAGAAAGCCCGGTAGATCAGGGCGTAGCCGTCTATCAGGAAAAGCTGGGGTGGGGTGTGGTTGGGGGACATGGACTGAAAATAAACGTAAGGGGTGAGCGGTGAGCGGGATGATCGTGAGGAGCAGGACCTTCATCGGTCCCGGCTTACGGCTTACCGCTTACCGCTCTGGATCTAATCAGCTCTGCCTTCTTACTCTATTGAGGGTTCGCTCGTATTCGGCCCGGGACCCGGGGGTGAGGCGGAGCCGGCCGAAGCCGGTTTCATCCTGGAAGAAGAGCGTCAGGCGATACTCGAGGTAGGTCCAGCGCACCACCCGGCCGGCCGTGCCGGGAGTGGTCTCCAGGCTTTCATCCGGTGGGCCCAGGGTAATGAAGACCTCGCCCCGGTCGGTTCGCCACCCGGCGACTCCCTCGTCGGTAAAACGTGAGTTCGCAGCGCTGATTCGGCCGAAGTATTGATTCAGCGCCTCGTTTTCCGGCGTGATCTTGTTGGGGTCGGTCGACTCGTAGAATTCGTGCCATAGACGCGACCGTTCAGCGGCCGGTGCCTTCCGCATCGCGTTGACTTTAGCATCCTGGCCGAAGTAGCGCAGGATATCGAGCATCTCGTCGAAGTTGGTGATGACCCAGGCCTGCGAGAAGGACACCAGAGCCGAGACACTCCGCGCCAGCGGGCCGGCACCCACGGTGAGCTTGAGCTCGCCGAGTGAAATACTGTCCGGCGCTATCCGGATGACCTGACTCTCAACCGGCCGGCCGCCCCGAAACCGGAGCGAGTCGGTATAGATGACATTCTGCTGCTCGTCCTGCACCTCAAAGGGCACGGTGGTGGCCGCTGTAAAGCCGTAGCCTTCGATATAGGCGAGCAGCGTATCGGCTCCGTACCCGACAGCGCCACGAGGGTTGAGCACGACCGATAGCGGATCGGTCAGACTTCCCCGTCCGGTGGCCTGGTACGCGAGAATGGGGTTGGAGGTGGTGCCGGCCTGGAATGCGGGAGCCGTGTAATGGCCTTGCGCCCGGCTTTCCGCCGTGGAACCCGCGTCTCTGACGGTGACGCTGACATTATAAGTGCCGGGGGTCAGCCGGAGAATCTGCTGGAATAAGACGCTCTCTTCGGCCCGAAGCGTCTCCTGAAACGTCGGCACCCGGACGATCTCCTCACGGGAGAGCTCCACCGATCGGACGCCTTCGCGTTGAAACGATATGCTGACCCGGTAGCGGGCGACGAAGAGATTGCCTTCGCGCTGAAAGGACAGAGCCCGGTTTTCGAGAGAGAGCCCCAGGACCGCGATCGCCGAATCCGCCGGGCCCGCCACGAAAGCGACCGTTCCCACAAAGGGGAGCGGCTCCGCGGCCGCGAGCCGTCCGAGTCTCTGATAAAACGCGGTCGTGTTGACCAGCTTGGTGAGCTGATCGGCGGGAGTGGGGGCGTCCTGGGTACCCACCCGCTTCCAGCTACCGCAATCGAGCACACCCACAGCCAGCAGTACCACGACGAGCAGCCCACGCATGACTATACCCCCAAGTGAACTGCCCTGGACCGGCGAGTGCCGGCCGGCGGAACGTTAGTGCTGGCGCACGAGAGGCGTCAAGCGGACCACGAAAGATCGTTCAACTTGCTGCCTTATGCGAGATTAACTAGCTTGGCCACTGCATGGAGACCAACACCCTGGTCGGTCGCACGGTCGCCGGATATCAGCTCACCAAGTACGTCGGCGAGGGCGGCACCGCGACGGTGTACCGGGCCGAGCACCCGCAGCGGGGTGTGGCTGCGGTCAAGATTTTGCGCTCCCGCCTAGCGCAGGATCCCGTGGCCGTCAAACGATTCCTGCGCGAAGCAGAGTACGGTTCCCGGGTGAGCCATCCCAACATCGTGCATACATATGACTATGGCCAGGCAGACGGGCTCCATTACCTGGCCCTGGAATGGGCCGACGGAGAACCGTTGGCGGAGTTCGTTGCCCGTTCAGGGCGCCTGGCACCGCCGCTGGTGGCCAAGATCGTGGAGCAAATCGGAGCCGCGCTGACTGTCGCTCACCGCGCCGGGATCATCCATCGCGACCTCAAGCCCGCCAACATCATGTACAATCCCGCCGAGCAGACCGCCAAGCTGCTCGACTTCGGCATCGCTCGGGACGCGGAGTTGAACCCGGAAGAGCGGCTGACGCGGGCGGGGTTCTTCGTCGGCACGATTCAATATGTAGCCCCCGAGACGCTGAGTGGTGAACTGGTAAAAGAACAGGCGGATGTCTATAGCCTGGCGACGATTACGTACTACCTGCTCACCGAGGCGTTGCCCTTTTCCGGAAAGAGTCCCCGGGAACTGTTCCAGCAACTCCTTACCCAGGACCCGATTCCACTCAACGCCGCCAAGAAGGGACTCCGATTTCCCCCCGCCATCGAATCGGTGGTGATGCACGGCCTGCAGCGAGATCTGTCGAAGCGATGTAAGACTGTGGACGAATTCTCCCGGGCCTTCTGCACGGCGGTGGCGGAAGAGTTGCCCAAACGCGCCGGCTTTCTTACCTCGCTCTTCCGCAAAGGCGCCGAGTGACGGACAGCGAGCCGCTCCGGCGCTTGCTGCTGGAGCGCTCGGTTGAGCGGGGCAGCTTTACCCTTGCTTCAGGACGGCACTCTTCCTATTACATCGACTGCAGGCGTGCGACCATGTCCGCCGCCGGTATGGTGCTCATCGGAAAGATGGGCTGGGAGGCCATTCGCGCCGCGGGTTGGAAGCCGGTGGCCGTGGGAGGTCTGACTATGGGTGCCGATCCGGTGGCGTACGCCATCGCGGCGGCGAGCTTCGGTAGCGACGCCCCGATCAATGCTTTCAGCGTTCGGAAAGCGCCCAAAGACCATGGAACCGCCCAGCTGATCGAGGGCAATTTCAGGCCTGGCGACGCCGTGGTCATCGTCGAAGACGTCATCACTTCGGGCGAATCGGCCCGCCGGGCCGCGGCAGCGGTCGAGGAAGGCGGTGGTAGAGTGTTGGGCATCGTCGCAGTGGTGGACCGGGAAGAGGGTGGGAAGGCTTTGCTCGAAGCCGGTGGCCGGCGGGTGCTGACGCTGACGACCGCCACCGCCCTGGGTCTAGGGTCCGGATGAACCGGCGCCGGTTGGGCCGAAGCGCGGCCGCCCTCGGCGCCGTGGTTGCCTTCGCCTGGGCCGGTTGGGCGGCTTACGCGTCCGCCATGCCGGAATACAGAGTATACGACGGCTACCGAATGATCCTGGGCTCTGTCATAGCGGTCGCCTTGATAGTTCCTTTCATTTGGCGCTGGCGGCGGGACCGATCCCTGGTCGCAATCGCGGTTGCGGCCGCGGCCGGTAGCGTCCTACCGCTGGCCCTATCAGCCGTTCGGCACCATATCCCGCTGCTCACCCGCCTCCGGGGAGCCTGGTTCCTGGCGGGCGCCGACCTGGTCGGGCCGGCGCTCGTCGTGGGATACGTGTGCCTCTGGCTGGCACTTCGGGAGTGGACTCCACCAGGAACGGCCTCGACACCGCGGAGCCGGAAGAGCTGAAGCATGAGCAAAGATGCGCTCACCACCTATTTGAATGATCATCTAGCCGGCGCCGCTGCCGCGCTGGAGCTGCTGGATCACCTCATTTCGCTCGAGCGAGGGGCGGATCGGCGGCAGGAACTGGTCACCATCAGGGACGAAGTCGAGCAAGATCAGCAGGTGCTACTTCGGATGCTTCGGGCGGTCGGGGGCAAGGAGAGCCGGGTTCGCAGCGCTCTGGCCTGGCTCACCGAGAAGATCGGCCAGGCAAAGTTGCGTCTCGATGATCCCGGCGGCGGAGAGTTCCGAGTATTTGAAGCGCTGGAGGCGCTAGCGCTGGGGATTCAGGGAAAGGCGGCCCTATGGCGGGCTCTCGCCTCGTCATCCGCTCATCTATCGGAGCTTCGCACTCTGGACTATGGGGCATTGGAACGCCGCGCGATCGCTCAATTCACCCGAGTTGACAATCTCCGTCTCCAGGTGGCCCCCGCAGCCCTATCTTCCTAGTATGGCAACCAGGGCGACATCCAGCCGGCCCGTCCAGGGATGGGTTCTCTATGATGGTGCCTGCGGCATCTGTAGCCGATGGGTGCCGAGCTGGGGCGCTACTCTGGCCCGACTGGGGATCGACGTGGCTCCGCTCCAGAGCCCCTGGGTCGAAGCGCGCACCGGCCTCCCCCAAAGCGTGCTCCTGGAGGATCTGCGCTTGCTTCATTCGGACGGGAAGCTCACCTCAGGTGCTGATGTGTACCGCTATATCATGCAGCGACTGTGGTGGACCTACCCACTCTATCTGCTGTCAGTCACGCCCGGCCTGCGGCGAGCCTTCGACTGGGCCTATCGTACGTTCGCCCGGCATCGCATGCGCGTCTCGGCCAGTTGCGGCCTGCCGGGCTGACTTGGAGGTAGTCATGAACGAGGAAGTGTTTAACCTCGAGCTACGGAAGTTCCTGAAGCGCTTCGGGGTGACGGCCCAACGGGAGATCGAGAAAGCCGTGGAGGCAGCCATCCAACGCCGGTCGCTCGCGGGCGATGAAATCCTCAAAGTCGAGGCCACGCTGACCATACCCGGCGTGCTCCCGGAGCTCCACATCGATGGTGAAATAGCACTCTCAGGCAGGGTTCCCGAAACCGGCTGATTCAACTGCCCGCGTCCCTCGCCGCCCACCACTAAGGAGGCTGCATGGCACCTCGAACGCGCTACCGTCTGGACCGCGTGACCGTCGTGCCGGGAGAGCAGCGTGCCTCCACCTGGACATTTGGGGGCAGTCCCGTGTCTGGGATGGAGCAAAGCTATGTGGTCGAGGACGGCAACTTTTCAGCCCGAAATCGATGGGAGTTTGTGGTTCGCCTCCCGAAGTCGCCGGGTGAGCGGATCGAGGTCCGGCCGCGGACAACCCCCAATGTGAAGGTGTGGGCAGAGCTGCCCGATCGCTCACTCACGTTTTCGCGCGCCACCAAGGGAGCTGCACGGGGGAAGTGGTACTGCCAAGTAGCATTGGCAGATCCTACCGGCGTCAGGAGCAGGAGCATCGTCCGGGGGAGCGAACGGGGAGAGCTGCCATCGTGGTTCGACCCTCTCAAGAGCCGCATGAGAGTCAAACAAAAAGTGAAAAGCACCAAGGGAACGGACGGCGAATCGCTGGTCATCCTGGTGCCTGCCAACGACCACGTGGCCATGATCCGGCTGTTCTTTGCGACGAAGGTCTGGGTGTTGAAGGAGCGGATAGCGCTGAGGGCGTGAAAGTCGGTCCGCATCCCCCATGATCCCCGGATCGCCACTCTCCATCGCTCGGCTCGAGTCCGAAGCGGACGCGCGGGCGGGCGCACAGTTGATGGCCAGCTCGGAGCCCTGGGTCACCCTGGAACGGTCGTACGAGGCTTCCCTTCAAATTCTCAAGGATCCTACGCGGGAGGTATACGTCGCCCGGGATGGGTCGGGTTTGGCAGGGTTCCTCATCCTCTGCATGAGCGGCGCATTGGTGGGCTACATCCAAACCATCCTGGTCCATCCGGACCGCAGGGGAGAGGGGCTCGGCTCGAAGCTGGTCGAGTTTGCCGAAGAGCGCATCCTCCGCGTGTCGCCCAATATTTTCATGTGTGTATCGTCCTTCAATCATGGCGCCCGCAGATTATACGAGCGCCTGGGGTATCGCGTGGTCGGTGAGTTAACCGACTATATCGTCCAGGGGTATTCGGAAATTCTCCTGCGGAAGACCGTCGGGCCCACCACCGGGTACCAATTGGGTCGAGCCGAGGTATAGCGTCGGGTCAGAAGCAAAGGTAGGATCGAGCATGGAAGGAAGCCCCCTGGATGCGTGAAGCGCGCCTGCTTCCCGAGTTTGCCGATCTTTATCCGACGCTGACACCCGGACAGTGGGAACCTGCTGCCCGGGTGGCGGAAGTGGTTCTGGCGCGTCTGCTTCTGCTGGAGATCTCCGAAGCTCCGCTCCAGGATCGAGTCCTGAATGAAAAACACTTTGAGTTCCGGGGAGAGACACCCGACGGAGCCCCGCGGGGCTCGTCTCGTGCCGCCGATAGGCCGGAGGAGTAGGGAGATGGAGCTGCACAATGGTGAGGTCGACCCTCGCTACCCGGTCGGGAAGTTCCGATACGACGGCAGGGCGGACCAAGAGCGCCGATTCGGGTGGATCGGCGAGATCGAAAGGGCCCCGTCTGAGCTGCGGGCGGCAGTAGCGGGCCTCTCAACCGACCAACTGGATACACCTTATCGGGACCACGGATGGACCCTACGGCAGGTGGTGCATCACGTGCCGGACAGCCACTTCAACGCCTATACCCGGTTCAAACTGGCACTCACCGAGCATGAGCCCACCATCAAGCCATATCAGGAGGCTCGATGGGCCGAGCTCGTGGACGGCCGCTCCGGTCCGATCGAACCATCGCTTACCTTGCTGGAGAGCCTGCATCATCGCTGGGTGCTTCTGTTACGCCAGCTCAGCCCCACCGATTTCAGCCGGCGATACCTCCATCCCGAGCACGGCCGCGCCTTCGAGCTGAATGAGACTCTTGCGCTGTACGCCTGGCACGGTCGCCACCACGTGGCTCACATAACCTCCCTACGGACCCGAATGGGATGGGGCTGAGCGCCGGGAACGAAGTGCCGCGGTCGTTGGTTTCTGCGGTGGAACCCTCTGAGGAGCATTCGATGACGCAGTCGGACAAAGCAACATTTGGCGCGGGCTGTTTCTGGGGCGTGGAGGTAGCCTTCCGGCAGGTACCGGGTGTAATCTCGACCGCTGCGGGGTATCTCGGCGGCACGCTTCCGAACCCAACTTACGAAGACGTTTGCAGCGGGCGGACCGGGCATGCCGAGGTGGTCGAGGTCAGCTACGATCCGGCCCGGGTCTCGTACGAACAGCTGCTTAACGTCTTCTGGGCCAACCACGATCCAACGACGCTCAACCGGCAGGGACCCGATCGCGGGACCCAGTACCGGTCGGCGATCTTCTATCATGATGAGAGCCAGAAAGCGGCAGCCGTCGCGTCCAAGGCACAGCTGGGAGCGAGCGGCCGATTTCCCCGGCCGATCGTCACGGAGATCACCCCGGCCTCGACGTTCTACCGGGCCGAAGAGTATCACCAGCGTTACCTGGAGAAGCACGGTTTAGCGAGCTGTCATATCCGCTAACAGGAGGCTCTATCACTACTTCGGTCTTTATCCGCACGGCCGGCCTGCTGGTTCTCTCGAACATCTTCATGACCTTTGCCTGGTACGCGCATCTGCGAAACCTGTACGACCGCCCCTGGTATCTGGCGGCGTTTGCGAGCTGGGGTATCGCGCTGTTCGAGTACCTGCTTCAAGTACCGGCCAACCGGATCGGCTATACCGCGATGTCGCTGTCGCAGCTCAAGATTCTCCAGGAGGTGATTACGCTCCTGGTGTTCGCGCCGTTCGCCGTGCTGTACATGCGCCAGCCGATCAAACTGGACTATCTCTGGGCTGCACTCTGCCTGGTCGGCGCGGTGTATTTCGTTTTCCGCTCGCCGGGCGTCGCTTCCTGAGCGTGTTCCGGGCAGCTCTGGCCGGCCTCATCGTTCTGTCGGCCACCGCTTCGGACGGGGCGGGACAGGCACGGTCAGAGAGGGCCCGCGACCTGGGAATTCCGTTGGAGGGCACCCCGGGATCGCTCGACGCGATTACCGACGTACCGGGAGTCGCCGTTGGCCACACCACGTTGATTCGGGGAACCGGTCCACTCAAGGTGGGGATCGGACCGGTGCGCACCGGAGTAACCGCTGTGTTCCCTCGAGGGACTCGAGACCTGGCACCCGTGTTTGCCGGGTGGTTCAGTCTCAACGGGAATGGCGAGATGACGGGCACACCATGGATCGACGACTACGGCCTGCTGCTCTATCCAATCACCATTACCAACACCAACAGCGTGGGAACGGTGCGGGACGCGGTCATCGAGTGGGGAAAGAGCCGGGTCCCTGGCGTGTTCAACTGCTGCCTTCCAGTGGTGACCGAAACCTGGGACGGAGACCTCAACGACATTTACGGCTTTCACGTTCGGAAGGAGGACGTCTTTGCCGCTCTTGCCTCTGCCAAGCCCGGCGTGGTGGCCGAGGGCAACGTTGGCGGCGGCACCGGCATGCAGTGCCTGGGGTTCAAGGGCGGTATCGGCACCGCGAGCCGGCGGGTAGGGCCTCAGGTCGGCGGGTTCACGGTGGGCGTGTTGGTACAATGCAACTTCGGTCTGAGACAACAGCTGCGTATTGCCGGCGTTCCGGTGGGCCAGGAGATCAAGGATCCGGAGCAAGGCCAGACCAGAGACAAGGAGCACGGTTCCATCATTGTCATCATCGCTACGGATGCGCCACTGCTGCCCCATCAGCTGCGCCGGCTGGCTAAGCGCGCGGCGCTCGGCATAGGACGCATGGGCGGCATTTCGGGTGCGGGATCGGGAGATCTGTTCCTGGCATTCTCGACCGGGAGCACAGGAACGCCCGACAGCGCCGGGGTCAACTCGATACGGATGCTGGACGACGCGCGGATCGATCCGGTCTATGAGGCCACCGTGCAGGCCACCGAAGAGGCGATCATCAATGCCCTGTTGGCCGCGAAAACCATGACGGGCGCCGATTACCTTCGGGTTCCCGCTTTGCCGCACGACCGTCTCAGGGAAGTGCTCCAGCGGTACGGACGCCTACCCCACTAGAGGCCCCATCCCAGCTCCCCGCCGCCACCGGGTGAAATGTTCGCCAGATCTGGGTGTAGGGATCGATCATGACACCTACGAAGCGGGTTAGGGCCACCGGAAAGGGAAAGCGCCGGCGGAACTCGAGAGCAGTGACGCCGAGCATGGCTCGCAGGTGTCGGCCGAAGCTTTGAGGGGACGAATACTCCAGACGGTAGGAGACGTCCGCGACGGACAGACCGGCGGCCTCGAACAGATAGGCCGCGTGCAGCAGCCGGATGGCTGCTAAATAATTTTTGGGCGAGGGGAGTCCCGCCCGGGCAAAGCGCGACATGAGGGTGCTGGGACGGACGTAAAGCCTTTGAGCCAAAGTGGTGACGGTTGGCGTGTCAGGCGCAAGCCGGATGAGCGCTTCCAAGAAGAGGCGGGCATCGGCGGGAGCGTCGGTCAAGGCATCGAGAATGGAGCCTTGAATCCGGGCCACTGCGCGGGTGGCGGGCTGACCAACTACTTGCCGCAGGCGACTCCAGCCCAGAGGAGAGGTGACGTCAACCACTTGGCGGACACCCGAGGCGCCGAGCCGAAGCAGCATCTCGGTAGCGAGCGGGTCGTGCTGCGAGACCAGGGCCACCGTGGGGATGCCGGGAAACTCCCGGACCAGATTACCGAGTACCTCCACCTGTTCGGGAGCGCATCGGTGGACTGATACGAGAACCGCGTCGACGGGCCGCTCCCGCACGATTCTCATGGCATCGGGGATTGAATCCCGGTGCACCACCGCGAAGCACCCGCTGCCGGCGGCGTCGACCCGCGCCCGCTCAACCGGCAGCAGGACCGTAGCAACGGTGGGTGAGCCCTCCTCCGAGCCAAAGCGCACTCTGTCCTCCCTTTGAGTTGTGTGGGACGGTAGGCCTCTGGCGTCAAAAGAGATTAAATCTGAAACGGTGCGAAGCGAAACCTCGTCAGGCCCAAAAAGTGGGTAGAGCAGGATCCCCGGAATCAACGTTCTGAGCCTGGGCATTATCTAATTGAGGCTTGCAGCTTGACGGCGGACCGGGTGTATTCTTTATCTCACCCTCACCGGCTCCTGACGTGAGCGATACCACCCTGGATCTCTTCGCCGCCCTCCAGGCGGCGCTAGGCCCGCAATACCGGCTTGAGCGCGAGCTCGGACGCGGGGGAATGGGCGTGGTTTTCCTGGCCACCGACACGACTCTCGACCGTCGGGTCGCGATCAAAGTCGTTCATCCCGAATTGGCACTTCACGAGTCGATTACCCGCCGCTTCCTGACCGAAGCGCGCACCATCGCACGGGTACGCCACCCCAACATCGTTGCCATTCACGCCGCCGGCAGTGCCGACGGTCTTCTCTACTATGTCATGGACGAGGTGGCCGGCGAGAGCCTGCGCCAGCGCCTCGCGCGCGAAGGCCGTCTCTCACCGGAAGAAACCGCGCGCATCGTGGCCGACGTGGCTGATGCGCTGGACTGCGCCGGACGTGCCGGCGTGGTTCACCGGGATGTAAAACCGGAGAACGTACTGCTGGACCAGGCCAGCGGCCGAGCTCTGCTGGCGGACTTCGGGATAGCTCGTGCCGTCGCGACCGATCCAGGAGGATCCAGCACCGGGCAGGGTGTGGCCGTGGGCACGCCGGTCTATATGAGTCCGGAACAGGCCGCCGGCGAGGAGATCGATACCCGAAGCGACCTATACGCGCTGGGCATCGTGGCCTACGAGATGTTGGCCGGCCACCCGCCGTTCCAGGGTCCTCATCGGGTGGTGGTCTCGAAGCATATCGCCGAGCGACCGGTCCCGGTCGACCGGTTGCAGCCCGAAGCCTCCGGCGTGCTTGCCGGAGCCATCATGCGTGCCCTCGAGAAGCAACCCTCCGACCGCTGGCAGACCGGCGAGGAGTTCCGCCAGGGCATCAGAGGAGAGAGACCCGCTCCCCGGCGTCGCGCTCGCCGGCGCACCATCGCCGCAGCGGCCGTTGTGGTGGCGGCGCTCACGGCCGCCGTGGGATTGTTCCACCGGAACCCGGGGCCGCCGCGGGGGGTGAACCCGCGGCACTCCATTCTGGTTTTGCCGTTCGACAACCTGCGGGATGATCGTTCGGTGGACTGGCTCCGGGACGGGAGCGTGAGCATGCTGGGGCTCAACCTGTCCCAGTGGAACGATCTGACCGTGGTGGACCACGAGCGGCTGCACGACCTCCTGGCCCAACACCGTTTGAAGGTGGGAGACGACATCGGGCTGGACATGGCCCGGCGTTTGGCGCGGGAAGCCGGAGTCTGGACCGTCATACTCGGCGATTTTAGGCCGGCCGGCGATTCGCTGCACCTGGTGGCGCGGGTCTATGATGTCGCGAGCGGAAAACGGATCGATGTCGCGAGGGCTGACGACCGGCCCGGCCAGGATGTGCGCCCGCTCTTCGATCAGCTCGCCGCCAAGCTGCTTGACCTCTCGGGCGCGCCCAATGAAATCCGAACCGGCTTGGCCCGCGCCACCACCCAGTCGCTGGAAGCCTTCCGCGCGTATTTGAGCGGCGTGGAGCAGCTCAACCGCTGGGACCTTGCCGGGGCCGAGCGAGACCTCAAGCGTGCCATCTCCATCGACACCACCTTCGGACTGGCGTACTACAAGCTCGCCCTGACGAGGGGCTGGCTTGTGGGCACCGATGATTCCCTGGCCGACCGCGCCATTCTCCGCGCCACGACCTATTCCGGCAACCTTCCCGCTCACGAGCGCACGGTGATCAACGCATACCGGGCGTTCCTGGGCGGCGAGTATCCGGAGGCGCGCGCCTGGTACCAGCAGCTCATCGGACGCGACGCCGGCGATGCCGATGCGTGGTACGGGCTGGGCGAGGCATGGTTCCACGATACCGCGGGAGTAAACCAGGCGCCGGCCTGGACCCAGGCGATTCGGGCCTTCAAGCGCACGCTGGCCCTGGATCCGAACTATTCGCTGGCCTATGACCACATCCACAGCATGCTGAGCCTCGCCGCCACGGATCAGCCTCTTTACGCGCTACTCCCGGGGGACTCGTTCGCCATTCCCCGCACCAGCGTGGGCCGCCCGCTCATGGATAGCGTGACGCTGCGGGCCGCGGTCCAACGGGCCCGGACCGAAGCGCTGGCATCGGCGCGTACCTGGGTAGCGAGTCAGCCCACGACGCTCCGGGCTCACGGGGCGATGGTGAACGCCTACGTTTCGGCCCACAACTTTGGAGGGGCTCTCTCCGAGCTGGAGCGATTCCGGCAAGCAACGCCGCTTCACCCCGAGCTACCCTTTGTCGAGGCCCGAATTCGTTTTGCTTCCGGTGACGTGGACCGGGCCGCGGCGCAGCTACGCACCGCGCTCGATACCGCGGCTTCGAAGGATTTTCGGACCTACGAGGGGACCCCTACCGTCGTCATGGACATCGCGGCCGCGGCCAACGTGTTCGCCTACCAGGGCGATCTGATCAACGCCGCCAAGGCACTCGATCTGGCGGACCAGGTGCGCCGCGAGGTGGTGCATCAGTCCGGGCCTATGGCCGCTAAGAACGAGGGGTGGAGACGGGTAGTGCTGGGAGAGCTTTACGCCGCCGCCGGCACACCCAGCTCCGCGCTCCGACAGATCTGGCAGGCCGCCGCGGAGGCGGCCCGCATGGCGCCGGCCGACGAACGGAAGCACATCATCCACACCGGAGCTACGGCGGCCGTCGGGCTGTTTACCGGCCTGGCTGCAGACACCACAGCCGTCACCGAGCTCGAGGCCATGTCCGGGGAGCCCGCATCCAAAGAAGTTCGTGCGCTTCTGGCAGTGAGTCGGGGAGACTCGGCCGGGGCACGGCGGACGCTGGCAGAGCCCGATTCCCTAGGAGCCAAGCTGATGTACATGGCCTACAGCCGGCCATATGCGGCCCAGGCGTACTATCTACTGGGCGACTACGCCACCGCGATACGGGTGCTGGAAGATTTTCAGCCGTCCGCGCTTCAGACGGCGGGGTTCGATGCGCGATGGGGAATCCTGGGACGAGTGCGACTACTTCGGGGCGCCGCCTACGAGCGCCTGGGGCGGCGGGCCGAAGCCCGGGAGGAGTACCGCCAAGCCTTGGCCCAATGGAAACGGGCCGACCCGGCGTTGCAGCCCTTCATCCAGCAAGCGGAACGGGGCCTTGCGAGGGTGGGGCATACGGGGTGACTCCCCGCTTTCCTGCTACCCCGCTTATATTTCACCCACTGGTCAAGCGCGATGATCGCGGGTGCCGCAAGGTGCCCGAGGAAAGTCCGAGCTCCATCGGGTAGACTGCCAGGTAACGCCTGGGCGCCGCAAGGCGACGGATAGGGCCACAGAAAACAGACCGCCCCCAGACCGGCCGAGAGGCTGGCTCGAAAGGGTAAGGGTGAAACGGTGGGGTAAGAGCCCACCGCGCCGCTGGTAACAGCGGCGGCACGGTAACCCCCAGTCGGAGCAAGGCCAAATAAGCGGCGAGGTGTGACCCACACCGATCAGTCCCGAGCCACTTGGTTTCCAGGCAAGGGAAAGCCGCGGGTAGGCTGCTAGAGGTGGCCGGCGACGGCCATCCCAGACAGATGATCATCTCCCGCTGTTCCCTGCATTGCTGGGGACAAGTGGGAAACAGAACTCGGCTTACGGCTGACCAGCGGCGGCCCTCCGGACTCAGGTTCGGGGGGCTGTTGGTTTTGATGCGGACTGCCGGTTACCTTTTTGGCCTTAAGCCTCCAGATCGGGGAGTTAGATGCGAGTCACTTCCAGCCGGTTCACCGCTCTCGCCGCCGCGGCTCTGATCCTTCCCGCTTTCTCCAGCGGGCCCACCAGCACGAAATACCGGATCGACCAATCGCTGTCTCAGCTGGTCGACGCGACCGCCGCCGGTGGCGTCAAGCAGCGAATAGCCTTCAACACCTCGAGCTTCGTAACGGTCACTCTCTCGGACAGCGCCGGGGGCAAGGTGATGCGGGTGTTGATCGACTCCCTCCGAGGCGACAGCGCGGTACCCATCCCGAAAGCGGTGCTCGACAGCGCGCAGGGCGCGGAGTTCCACGGTTTTTTACAGAAGTCCGGTAAGCCGTCCGGACTGGAGCCGACCACGGCGAGCTCGGCGGCCACCCAGGTTCAGGGGCTTTTGAGCGACTTCTTTCCCTGGATCAAGGCCGGGATCAAGCTGGGCGACAGCTGGTCGGACACCACCGCGAAGACCAATGCCGCCGGGACCGACAGCGTGACCGTCCGGCGGATAAGCGCCTACAAAGCGGCGAGCTCGGGAACTTGGAACGCGCGGAAGGCGGTCCGCATTACCGAGGACTTTACCTCTTCGGTAGCCGGTACGCAGCCAACCCCCAATGGACCCGCCCGGATCCAGGGTACCGGCAAGGGAAGAGCCTCCTACTACGTGGGCCCAGATGGCCGGTATCTTGGAGGCGACTGGCAGCAGGAATCGTCGCTCGCGATCTCGGGATCGTTTGCACCTCAGCCGCTTCCGATCGTGATCGTTCAGAAGACTAAAATCACTGCCCTCAGGTGAGGCAAAAGCGCGTGAAGCCCGCGTTCGCGGTCCTGGCCGGTGTTGCGCTGGCAGGATGTGGATCGACCACGACCAAGACGGGAGGGCCGGGCGGACCCACGCCAGAGCCGGGCCCGGCGCCGCCCGGGGCTCCCGGTCCGACCGGCGGGATCACCTATGTGCCGGTGCGCGATGCTTCCTACGCCCTCGAGCGGCATGACAGCTTGACCATCCAGCTTCCCGGTGGAGCAAGCCAACAGCAGCTCATCGATCGCACCGCGTATCTCCGGGTCGGTCTTGCACCGGACACGGCGGGCTACCTTGTCACCATCGTTCTGGATTCGGTGCAATCGGCGGTGGGAGGCGTACCCGCGTCACCGGATTCGATCTTTCCGGCTCGGGGAACTCGCTGGACCGCATCGCTCAGCCCTGCCGGGAAGCTTTCGGCGCTGAAGGCGGATCGGTCCAGTACCATAGGAGATCAGGTCGGGAGCAACCTGCGGAGCCTCTTTCCCGGCCTTCCACCGGGTGGGGTGAAGGCCGGCATGGAATGGACCGATACGACCGACGTCCCACTGCGGGCCGACGCATTCGATGCGGTCGAGAAATCACTCACCACCTACCGCTCCTTCGAGAGCGACGACTCGCGCGCTAAGAAGGCGGTAAAACTGGAAAGTGCCGGATCGTATCAGAGAATGGGGAAGGGAACGCAGTACGACCAGCAGCTAGAGATGACTGCATCGGGTAACCGCAGGGCGGTTCACTACCTTAACCCGGATGGAACCCTGGCTGCGGCTCGCGGCAGTGATTCCGGGGACCTGACCATCACGATACCGGCCGTGGGGCAGACGGTACCAGTGAAACAGGCGGGAACCTTTTCTATTACTTCACTGCGCCCGCCCAGGCGCTAGTCCTGCGCCTTTCAAATTTCAGAACACGTCGTTCGGATCGCGCCCTAGCTCCTGCACGCTGCGGACCGGCGTGTCGTCGGGCGTGGCAGGTACCTTGGTCAGGCGGTGGCGCTCGATGCGGTCGATAGCGCCAACCTTGATCCGGCTCAGCGTGCCACTGAGGAGCTTCCGGGTGGCGGGCCCGCTCTCGGGGTTCAGCAGCGCGGTGAGGCCGGCCCCCACGAGAAATCCCGCGGCTGCGACGACCTTTCTCTGCCTCAGCAAACGAGACCGCCTCTTGCGGGGATGGAGTCTCTCTTCCGGACTCAAAAGCAGCGCTGCGCCGGCACCGATGGCCGCGGCGACAATCGCCAGCGCGATGAAGCCGCCGCGCTGGCCGCTGGTGCGGTCGTCAGCCGATTGCGTGGGATCGTCATCAGGCATGGTGCCTCCAGTCGCCAGTCGGCTCTAATCCACCAGCCGCAACGGCATCACCAGCGCGAGATAGCTGGCGGGGTCGTCCCAACCCACCGGCTCACAGGTTGCCGCCCGCTCCGGAGCCTTGAAGGTCATTCGCACTTCATCGGTGGGAATGTACTTCAAAATCTCCAGGAGGTAGGCGGCGTTGAACCCGATCTCCAGCGGATCGCCCTCGTAGCTCACGTTGAGCTCCTCCTGCGCCTCTCCCAGGTCGGGAGTCTGCACCGACAGCTTACAGGAGCCGTTGGCGAAGGCCATTCGGATCCGATGCGTCTGATCGCTCGCCACGATACTCATCCTACGGAGGGCCGAGGTCAGCGCCGCTTTGTCGGCGGTGGCCGCCTTGTCGTTCTCACGAGGGATGACCTGCTCGTAGTTGGGATAGGGGCCCTCGATCAGCCGGGTGAAGACCTGGGTCGAGCCGGTGCGGAAGCCCAGGTGGTTCTCGCTGCGGGCGATCTCGACCGTCTCCTCGGTGCCGAAGAGACGCCGGATCTGATCCAGGGCCTTGGGCGGCACGATGAGGTCCGCTTGGGAGGCACCCTGGGCTTCGCTGGTGGGCACGTCCATCCGGGCCAGCCGGTGGCCGTTGGTGGCGACCATGCGCATCCGCTCGGGGCGGAGCTCCCACAGGACGCCATTGAGAATGGGACGGCTCTCCTCGGTGCTGGCCGCGAATGCGACGTGCCCGATCAGTTTCTGGAGCTCTTTGGACGACGTGCGCCAGCCACCCTCAAACTTCACGCTGGGGAATGCGGGAAACTCTTCCCGGGGAAGTCCCAGGAGGCGAAAACGAGAGCGGCCGCATTCGATGGTGACCCGCTGCTCGCCGGAAGCGGTCAGTCGGATGGCCGCACTGGGCAGCTCCCGAATGATCTCGACCAGTTTGCGGGCCGGCAGCGTAATGGCGCCTTCCTCATCGACCGATGCCGAGACAGTGGTGCTGACCGAGATATCGAGGTCGGTGCCGGACAGGCGGATTCCGTCTTTGGTGGCCTCGAGCAGGATGTTCGAGAGGATCGGTAGAGTCGTCTTGGCGGGTATGCTGGCAGCTACCGCCACGAGCCCTTCCTGAAACTGTTCTCGTGTAATGGTGAGCTTCATACCGGTTCTCGGAGCGCTCTCATTAGATACTACTCTTCCATTTAAATAATTTAGTAGCAGCAGTAGAGGGTCTGGATATGTTGAGCGGCGCCCTAAAGGATTCCGCTCACGTGCACTTAGGTCTCCGATTCTCTGTCGACATCATGTGTGCCATGGGGACGGGCACTGTCTGATTCCCCCGCTGTCCACCAATTTCCAGAATTCCCACAGCCGCGGTTCTCTTCCGGGGATTATTCTGCGCACAACTCCTGTCGCGCATGCTCGACCCGCTCCCGGAAGCCACGGTCGCGCGACATCTGCCGGCTCACCTTGTCCACGCTATGGATGACGGTGGAGTGGTCCCGCCCTCCGAAAGCCTGTCCGATCTCCACCAGCTGCATCTCGAGCAGCTCGCGCGCGAGATACATCGCGATCTGGCGGGGGACGGTGAGCGTCTTGATTCGGGCCTTGGAGCGGAGGCCTTCGGGCGTCACGCCCCAGCGACGCGCGACGACCTCCTGGACCTTGTTGATCGAGGGAAGCGCCTTGGGTGCCGCGAGGCCATCCTCGCCCGGACGGATCTTGTCCGACAGCGCCTCCCGAGCCAACTCGATCGAGACCTCCTTGTGCTTCAAGGAGGCGAACAACAACAACTTAATGATACATCCCTCGAGCTCGCGCACGTTGGACCGCACGTGCTCCGCGATGAACCGGAGCACGTCGTCCGGGATAGTGAGCTCCAGGTGATCCTGCTCCTGCTTTTTTCGGAGAATCGCGATCCGGTGCTCGAGATCGGGCTGGCCGATGTCGGCGACCATCCCCCACTCGAACCGGCTCACCAGCCGGGCCTCGAGGCCAGGCAACTCCTTGGGGGGGCGGTCCGAGGTCAGCACGATCTGCTTGTTCCCCTCGTACAGCGCGTTGAAGGTGTGGAAGAACTCTTCCTGGGTCATCTCCTTGCCTTCGAGGAAATGCACGTCGTCAACCAGGAAGAGGTCCACGTCCATCCGGTAGCGGCGGCGGAACTCCGGCATGGTCCGGCTGTGGATGCTCTCGATGACCTCGTTGATGAACTGCTCGGCCCCGACGTAGAGGACCCGGGTGTCAGGATGACGCTCGACCACGGTGTGGGCGATAGCTTGCATGAGGTGGGTCTTGCCCAGGCCGGTAGCGCCATAGATGAACAGCGGGTTGTAGGTCTTGCCCGGAGACTCGGCCGCGGCGTGAGCCGCCGCCGCCGCCAGCTCGTTCGACTTGCCGATGACGAAGGTGTCGAACGTGTACCGCTCGTTGAGCGGCTGGGTACTGGGATTGAGCTGCGCACCGGACGCAACCGGCGTAGACGGGGCCACGAAGAAGTCCATCTGGGGCCGCTTCTGGCGATCCTCGTTGACCCGAAACACGACCGAGGTGGGCTGCCCCAGCAGCGGCTCAGCGAGACGCGAGAGGAGCGTGGCGTGCTTGGTCTCGTTCCACTCTACCGCAAACTGATCGGGCGCGCCGATGATGAGCCGGCCTTCATCGAGGGCGATAGCCTCGGTGGGCTCGAGCCACGTGCGGATCGTGTGGTCGGGGAGTTCCCGATGCGCCTCGTCGAGAATGCGCTTCCAAGCGTCTTTTGCGGACAGCTGCATCGGTACTCGAAAACGGAAGGGATTTTTTCAAGGGCGAGAGATGTTACGAGCGGGTTATGGAAAAGTCAATCGGGGCTTGACAGGGCGGAAACGGCGGAACAGGCGGAAGGAGCGGAACGAAAGAAATTTTTCGAAATATCCTCGAAGCTGTCCTGGTGGACTCCGCTTCTACTCAACGCCTTTTCCGCCTTTACCGCTCTTTCCGCCCCTTCGCTTGACCCCATCCCTCTCTCCCCGCTAACTTCCCCGGCTCACTTGGGAGGATTCCACACATGAAGCCGTCGTATCGGCCTCGGAACAAGCGCCGGATCAACAAACACGGGTTCCGGGCCCGGATGGCCACGCGCTGGGGGCGCGCGGTACTCTCCCGGCGGCGGAAGAAGGGCCGTAAGCGGCTGACCGTGTCGCTGCCATCGAAGCACGGGGGCTCCTGACGCCATCGGCGCGCTTGCCGCGAGCTCATCGGCTCGCGCGCGCGTCGGACATTCGTCGCTGCCTTACCGATGGCCGGCGTCGCCGCTCTGAACACTTGGATATATTTTGGATGGACAATCCAACGGGCCAACCACGGATGGGGCTGATCGTCCCCAAGTTCCAATCGTCCGCGGTGGCCCGCAATCGTCTCCGCCGCCGGCTGCGCGAAATCTGGCGCCAGGAGGTCCAGCCGCGGCAGCCCGGCTGGGATCTGGTCATCAAGACCCGGCCCGATGCGTACAGCGCCCCGTTCGACACCCTGCGGGCTCAGCTTCTTCGGTGGCGCGAAGCGGTTCTTGGCGGGTGAGCGGCCATGCGCATGCTGATGTTGCCGCGACGCACTCTCGCCGGGCTGGTTCGAGGCTACCAGTTGGCCATCTCACCGCTCCTGCCGCCGAGTTGCCGGTTCACCCCGTCCTGTTCCCAATACGCGCTCGAGGCGATCACCCGTCATGGTGCCGTCAAGGGTACCTGGCTTGCCGCTCGCCGTCTGGTGCGCTGTCATCCGTTTCACCCGGGCGGGTTCGACCCCGTCCCCTGACCCAGTGACCTGAGTTCATGGACCGCCGTACCGTTTGGGCGATTTTGCTGATGATGGTCATCGCCATCGTCCCAGCGATTTTTCTAAAGAAGCCGGTCGCGCCCGCGCCGCGAGGCGGGGAAGCGGCTAAGCCTCTAAGCGGGACAGGCGTTCCTGCCGACAGTTCGCCTGCGCTTTCCTCTGCCCGAAGCCGAGACAGTGGTGGGCGTCTACCTGGGCCCGACAGCACCAGGGCAGTTGCTTCCCCGCTTTCCCGGCTCCCCGCTGACGACACCGTTCATGTCGTCTCCCCCCTTTATACCTACGGTATCAGCACCCGGGGCGGCCGGCTGGTCGAGGCGGTCCTGCCTCGCTACCGGTCGATGGAGCCGGCCGAGCACGGCAAGCCGGCGCAGATTCTTCCACCCGACAGCAAGCTGCTGGGCCTGACGCTGGTGCTGGGGAAGGACACCATCCCCTTGGAAGACTGGCCGTTCACGGTGTCGGCCGAGAGTCTCACGGTCAACGGCCCAACTCCGCTTCACCTCAGCGCCACCCGCAACAACGTGAAGGTGGATCTCACGTATACCTTCCGGCCCGACGACTACCAGATCGGGGTGGAAGGAAAGGTGAGCGGTGTGGGACCAAATGGCGGGCTCCTGCTCGTGGGGATGGGTCCAACGCTCGCCAATACCGAGGCCAATGCGACTGAGAATCATCGGGCCCTGGCCCTCGTCACCAAGCACCGGGACACCGAGCGCACCGATCTGGCCGGACTCAAGCCGGGTGAGCCGAAGATCGTAAGCGGGCCGCTGGAGTGGGCCGCCGTCAAATCGAAGTATTTCGTGACCGGCGTATTGGCGTTCGACAGCACCGGGGGCGGTATCAGCGCAGCCAGCGCTACAGCCCCGGCAACGGCGACCAAACGGCCGGATCGAGCCGACGTGCGGGTCAGCCTCCCACTCGCACCTAGCGGCACCTTCCGCTACACCACTTATGCCGGACCGATGGAATACGAGCGGCTACGGCGCATCGGCCACGGCTTCGACGACGTGAATCCCTATGGCTGGCCGGGGTTCCGCACCATTATCCGCCCGGTGGCCGCGGGCGTGCGGTGGCTCCTGGTCTGGATGCACGAGCACCTGCATCTGGCCTACGGCCTGGTGCTGATCAGCTTCGGCATCCTGGTGCGGCTGCTCCTCTGGCCTCTGAATCAGAAGGCCATGCGTGCCAACATGCAGCTGCAGGCGGTGCAGCCGCTCATGAAGGACATCCAGGAGCGCCATAAGAACGATCCCCAGAAGGCGCAGCAGGAGATGTTCAAGCTCTACAAGGAGCACGGGGTCAACCCGCTGGGTGGCTGCTGGCCCATGCTTCTCCCCAT
Organism: Gemmatimonadales bacterium; assembly: GCA_045803245.1. Lineage (GTDB taxonomy): Bacteria > Gemmatimonadota > Gemmatimonadetes > Gemmatimonadales > GWC2-71-9 > CAVVWJ01. The sequence continues at coordinate 10,811 of JBJMPK010000115.1, read as the reverse complement.
GCCGGTACTGTTTGCCCTCTTCTTCGTCTTTCAAAACACGATCGAGCTCCGTGGGGCTTCGTTCCTCTGGCTGCCGGACCTGTCCCGGCCGGATCCGCTCTACATCATTCCGGTGATCATGGGCCTCTCGATGTACGGGCTCAGCAAGGTAGGGCAGATGGGAATGGAGCCGAATCCGCAGATGAAGATGATGCTTTATGTCATGCCGGTGATGATGACGTTTCTCTTCCTGAACTTTGCTTCCGGACTCAACCTGTACTACGCCGTGAGTAACATTGCCAGCATTCCGCAGCAGCTCATGCTGGCCCGGGAGCGCCAGAAGCGGACGGCAAAGACTATCGTCCAGGTGAAGACCCGGTCACCCGAGGTCAAACCGGCCAAGGCGAAACGAAAGGCCTGAGCACCGCAAAGTCACCCATGCTCTCCGATCCTATCGCCGCTCTTGCCACTCCGCCGGGCCGGGCGGCACTGGCGCTCATCCGGCTCAGCGGCGCGGGCGCCTTCGAGGTAGCGGCCCGGGTCATCTCCAACTTCCGAGCCCAACCCGCCCGCCACGCCAGCCTCGCCACCTTCCACGGACCAGACGGACCGCCAATCGACCGGGGTCTCTACACCGTGTTCCCGGGCCCGAACAGCTACACCGGAGAGGACCTGGTCGAACTCTCCTGCCACGGCGGACTCCTGGTGCCAGGCCGGGTTCTTGCCGCGCTCCATGCGGCCGGCGCGCGCCCCGCGGCACCGGGCGAGTTCACTCGCCGTGCCGTGCTCAATGGCAAGCTGGACCTGCTGCAGGCGGAGGCCGTGGGAGATCTCATCGATGCGGTGGCTCCGGCCCAGTCGCAGGTTGCACTGCGGCAGCTGGAAGGCGGGCTGTCACGCCGGCTGGCATCGCTGCGCGAATCTCTCATCGAGATTCAGGCCCTCCTCAGCTACGACATCGACTTTCCCGAGGAGGACGATGGGCCGGTATCGCCGGAGCGCATCGCCCGGCAGATCGATACTGCCACCGAGCAGATCCAGCGGCTGGTGGCCACCGCCCCCTCCGCTGAGCGGCTGCGGGAAGGCGCGCTCATGGTATTTGCCGGCCGGCCCAATGTCGGCAAGTCTTCCCTCTTCAATGCCCTGCTTGGCACTGAACGGGCGCTCGTCACCGAAGTTCCGGGGACGACGCGTGATGCCATCGAGGCTCATACCGACTTTCTTGGCTGGCCGGTTCGGCTGGCCGACACTGCCGGACTGTGGGACTCGCCCGAGAGGATCGATCGGCTGGGTGTCGAAGTGAGCCGGCGCTATCTGGCGGCGGCCGACCTGGTAATGCTGTGCGTGGAAGCCGGGCGTGAGATGGGAGAGGACGAAAGGACCATCGTATCGGAGCATCCAGCCTTGCTGATTCGCACGAAGGCTGATCTCGCAGCGACAGCAGGGGAAGGCCTCGCCGTATCAGCCCTGACGGGTGACGGTCTGGAGCAGCTCCGCCGGGCCGCCGCCGGGCGGGTATTCGCCGAGCGCATCAACCTGGCGGACCTGGAACCGGTCCTCACACGGGAGCGGCACCGGACCGCGCTGGTCCGGGCTCAGCAGGCTCTTGCCGCTGCCGTGCCTCACCTCGGACGGGGGGGAGATGCGGTCCTGGCGGCTCATCACGTCCGGGGCGCTACGGACGCCCTGGATGAGCTACTCGGGGTGGTGGATATCGAAGAAGTGCTGGATCGGGTGTTTGGGAGTTTCTGTGTTGGGAAATAAAATGGGTCGAGAGTCTAGAGTCTAAAGTCTAGGCGATAACCAAATCACGTCGTAGACTCTAGACTTTTGACCCTAGACGTTTTTCCTAAGCCGTCTGTATCCCTCGCGCCGAGTCTTCGGCCGCCTGAAAGTCCTGGGTGGCTGCCCGGATGGCCTCCGACAGCCCTCGTTCCGCTACCAACGCCTCCGTCATCCGATGCCCGAGGTAATAGCCGGCTCGCTCCGGAATGACGCGTCCCCCTACGAGCCGGGCCGATGGGCTCATCCCTCCCGACAAATAGCGTAACCGCAGCCCTAGCCCGCCGCGGTCCAGGTCCGGCTCGACCGCCCGGCGAAGGAACGACTCCATTTCACGCAGCCGATGATATTGGCGCCGGGGATAACCGAAGTAATCGGCCGCATCGAAGCCCGGGGCCACCGCCTGGGCGGCGTGAACGGCCAGGCCCTCGTTGACGAGCAGCTCGCGCAGGGTCGCCCGGCTGCCGGTGGCCCAGTAGTCGTAATAGCCACCGCTTTCCGCCACCAGCCGCCGCATATCACTGGCGCTCGTGGGCGAGGTGTATCGCACCGTGTGGGCCAGCTCGTGCGCGATCCAAACCGGGATGAGATCCGGCGGCAGACCCATCCCATAAGTCTCGGGATTTACCCGGCCGGTGAAGTGCTCCAGGCAGATGAACGCGACTCCGCGCCCGCCCACCACCAACTCGCCGGCGTTGGCTCCGCCGAGTCCCACCATGAGATAGGTATCCGTGGGCCGATCGACCCCGATCAGCTCTTCCGCCCGAGCGATGGCTTCTTCTGCCAGCTGCACGATATCGGTGGTGGCTGCCAGCCCATACAGATCGCTGCGATCGGCTCGCAGGGCGGTCGTTACAATGTTGTCCGCGTGCGGCGTGTCGGGATCGAGGACGTAGTTGCGCCAGTAGGCGTCGAGGATGGGGCGATGGCTTTCACGATACTGCCGGTAGGCGGCTTCCCGGTTGGCGCTCTCGAGCACCGCGAGAAAGTCGGGAAGGAGGTTGATCAGCACGCGAGAGAATACGGAGCCGTGCGGGTCGACGCAAGAGAGCGACTCCTCTACTGATCCTGCTTCTTCTGCTTCGCTACCTCGTCCAGGAATCGCCGTTCCGCCGGAGTGAGACTCGAGATGCCCTTTTCGCTGATCTTGTCGAGTACCCGATCGAGTTCTGCGGCAACCGGGTCGGAATCGATCGGGCGCCTGGGCCTCATCGGGGTCACCGGGGTGTGCCGCTCGGGCTCCGAGGAGCCGGACTGCACCATGACCACGCGCTCCACCGCGCGAGGAGTCTGCGCCGGGCTGCGCCGCGCGAGAAGCTGCGCCCGGAAGAAGAGGTAGCCGAACAGGGCACCTCCCACGTGAGCCAGGTGCGCGACGCCGTCGTTGGGCCAGAGGCGGGAGCCGATGACATCGAGCACCACCAGGCCGATCACCAGGGTACGCGCCTTGATGGGAACCGGGATGGGGAAAACGATCAACTCGGCGTCGGGCCAGAAGACGGCAAAGGCCACGGCCACGCCGAGCACCGCTCCCGAGGCACCAATGAAGCCGCTGACCGGCATGATGCCGGCCAGAAGCAAGGAAAAGACCGCCGCCCCGACTCCACAAAACAGGTAGTACAGCAGAAAGTTGCGGCTTCCCATCCGGCTCTCGACCGCCGTGCCGAATACGAACAGCATCAGCATGTTGGCCAGGAGATGCAGCAGCCCCGCATGCACAAACATGTAGCTCACGAACGTCCAGGGCTGGGTGAGCGCCGTGCGAGGGGAGAACTGGAGCGCCTGGGACACCTCGGGTGAGGTGAACAAGGTCATGCGCAGCAGCAACACCACCGCATTGGCGATGATGATGCGGCCGACCCAGGGCGTGATGCGGTACGAGGGAGATGATGTCATCGACGAACGCCTTTAACTCGGAAATGCCGGCGTCCTACGAGGAGGCTTCGATCCGGCCGCGACGGGCGGCTCGACAGATTCGTTCGCACAACTCGGGGAACGCGATACCGACTGCCTGGGCGGCCTGCGGGAGGAGGCTCGTGGCGGTCATACCGGGCAGCGTGTTCACCTCTAAACAGAAGAGTTCACCGGCCGGTGTCAAGCGAAAATCTACCCGGGAATAGCCTCCGAGCTTCAAGGCCTCGTGGGCGAGGAGGCTGAGCCGCTGGCATTCAGCCGTCAGCTGGGCCGGGAGCTGAGCCGGAAAGATCTCCTGCGACATGCCCGGAGTGTACTTGCACTCGTAGTCGAAAATTTCATGCCGCGGGATGATCTCGCCCACCGCGAGCGCCCCGCCCTCCAGTACCCCCACCGTCAGCTCCCGCCCCGGCACGAAGCGCTCGATCATGACCTCGTCGTCGTATTGCCGGGCCAGCGCAACCGCGGCCTCAAAATCCGCCGGTTTCTTCACCACCGAAAGCCCCACGGTGGAGCCCTGCTTGGACGGCTTGACCACAGCCGGCCATCCAAAGTCGCGTTCCACCTCGGCGCGCGATGCGGGCGCCATCACCCAATCTGCGGTAGCCACGCCGGCGCTGCGGAACAGGCGCTTGGAGATGTCCTTGTCCATGGCCATGGCACTGCCGAGGCGGCCGCTCCCGGTATACGGCACGCCGACCATCTCCAGCAGGGTCTGGATGGTACCGTCCTCGCCCCGGCCACCATGAAGTGCAAGGAACAGCACGTCCGCGTCTCTGACCACTGCCAGATTGGCCAGACCCGAGAGCAACAGGCCCTGCTCCAGCGCCCGGAGCTGCTCGATCGGGGGCGGCTCGGTACCAACTACCCCGGAGAGCAATGCTCGTTCGTCGGCTTTCGGGATGTAGCCGCGCGCGGTGTCCACCACGGCAACCTCGTGGCCCCGGGACCGGAGCGCCCCGATGACCTGCACCGCCGAGGCGAGTGCCACGTCGCGCTCGGCCGAAGTCCCGCCGGTCAGTACCGTTACACGCATTCCTATTCCCCGAACGTGAGCGGTGAGCGGTAAGCGGTAAGCGGGCGCGTAGAGGGACAAGGACTCTGATCCGCCCGTCCCGCTCACTGCTTACCGCTGACCGCTTACGCTTGTCTAACGGGTCCCGATCAGCTGTTGCAGCACGTCGTACCGGCTCACGATGCCGACCAGCTTCCCGTCCTTCCGGACCAGCGCCGCAGGACTCTCTCGCGTAAGCATTGCGCCGAGCCGGTCGGTGGGGCAGCTCGCCTCGACCTCGGGAAACGGGGCTTCCATAATTTCGCGTACCGGACGGTCCAGCAGCGCCGGCTGGGCCAGCGCCCTCGTCATCAGGGTGCCCTCGACCAGACCGCCGACCGAGTGGCCATCTTCCACCACGGGAATCTGGCTCACACCCCAGGTGCTCATCAGGTTGAGCGCCTGACGCACCGCGGCTGCCGGAGCCACGCTCACGAGGGCCGGTGCATTGGGTGGCCGCTTATCGAGCAGCTGCTCGACTGTGGTCCGCGGGGCATCGAGCATCTGGTTTTCCTGCATCCACTCGTCGTTAAACAGCTTGGAGAGATATCGCTCGCCGGTGTCGCACAGGAAGGTGACGATCAGGGCATTGGGGTCGTCGAGCTCGCGAGCGAGGTCGAGGGCCAGTGCCACGTTAAGTCCGGTCGATCCGCCGGCCAGAATCCCTTCCTCACGGGCCAGGCGGCGCGCCATGGTGAGTGACACGCGGTCGGACACCTGCCGGAACTCGTCGATCCAATCGAACCAGATAGTACTGGGAATCTTGTCGCCCCCGATCCCTTCCACCTTATAAGGGTGGCCGTCACCCAGGTTCCGGGTGCGATGGTACTGGGTGTAGAGCGATCCGATCGGGTCCCCGGCTATCACTTTGACCTTGGGGTTTTTCTCCTTCAGGTACTTGCCCGCTCCGCTTACCGTGCCGCCCGTACCGGCGCTGGCCACGAGGTGGGTGACGCGACCGCGAGTCTGCTTCCAGATCTCCGGGCCGGTCGTGGCGTAGTGAGCCTCAGGGTTGATCTCGTTGTAGAACTGATTGGCCAGGATAGCGCCCGGGGTCTCCCTCACGATCTGCTTGGCCTTCATCACGTAGTTGTCCGGATGATCCGGCGGCACCGCGGTGGGGGTGATGACCACCTCCGCGCCAAAGGCCTTGAGCAGGCGCACCTTCTCCTGCGACATCTTGTCCGGCATGGTGAAGACACAGCGATATCCCTTGAGCGCGGCCGCTATGGCCAGACCGACACCGGTGTTTCCGCTGGTGCCCTCCACGATCGTTCCGCCGGGACGAAGCTCTCCCCTGCGTTCCGCATCCTCGATAATGGCCAGGCCGATCCGGTCTTTCACGGATCCGCCCGGGTTCACGTACTCGGCCTTGGCGTAGATGGGTGTACGCACACCCGAGCCCACCCGGCCCAACCGAATGAGGGGTGTCCAGCCCACCGTATCGAGGACCGAGTCGTAGGGCTCGAGGTGTTGGGGAGCGCTCATTCGGCGGTGCTCCGCGAGTGCGTGCTGTGGAACTGGACCGGCTGAAGAAAGAGGGCTGCGACCGGCTGGCCCTGATGCAGCGCGGGCGAGAAGTGGAGCTCCGGCGATCCGACCAGCGCCGCGGAGTCGAGGGCCGGATACCCGCTCGATTCGGCGATCCGGGTGGAGTCCGGCACCACCTTTCCGGCAACGTCGACGTACAATCGGAGCAGCACACGTCCCTCGATTCCCTGCTCCAGCAATGCGGTCGGGTAGCGGACCGGCGAGACCGGATTGATGGCAACCGGCGGCTCCTCCGCCGGCACGGCGGGCGCCGACACAGTGTGATCGGCGAGTCTCACGGTGCCGTCGTCCTTGCGAGCGCACCCGAGTAGCCCGAGTATGGCGGCAAGAGCCACAGGAGAAATGGATCTCACAAGCAAGAAATTAGCCTCTCTTTTCGCTCGCCCCCGCGCGGCGCTGGAAGTCCGCCAGCCGGTTCAGCGCCTCCAGAGGAGTCAGGGTGTTGACGTCGAGCGACTTGAGCTCCTCCACCATCGGATCCGGCTGCTGCGCCTCGAACAGGGGAAGCTGCCCGGGATCGCGTGATGCGGCAGGCGGCGGCCCCGGCACCACGCGATGCTCGCCCTCGAGGGTGCTCAGAATTTCCCGCGCCCGTGCTACCACTTGGGCCGGAAGACCGGCTAACTGTCCCACATGGATGCCGTACGATCGATCGGTTCCGCCCGGCTCGAGCCGGTGCAGAAAGACCACGGCGTCTCCGGCTTCGCGAACGGCGACGTTGTAATTGCGGGCATGCTGGAGCCGCTCGGGAAGCTGCATGAGCTCGTGATAGTGGGTGGCGAACATGGTCTTACAACCGATCCGGTCGTGCAGGTGCTCGGTGACTGCCCATGCTATGGCCACGCCGTCGTAAGTCGAGGTGCCGCGACCGATCTCATCCAAGAGAACCAGGCTCCGGGCCGTGGCATTGTGCAGGATGGCGCTCGTTTCGCTCATCTCGACCATGAAGGTGGATTGGCCCTGAACCAGGTTGTCGCTGGCTCCAACCCGGGTAAACAGACGGTCGACCGCGCCGATGACCGCCTCGTCGGCCGGGACAAACGAGCCGATCTGAGCCAGCACCACGCACAAACCGATTTGCCGGAGAATGGTGGATTTTCCTGCCATATTCGGGCCAGTCACCAGCGCAACCCGCTCGGCTTCGGTGAACCGGGCGTCGTTGGGGATGAAGGATTCACGTGGCATCATCCGCTCGATGACCGGATGCCGGCTCTCCCGCAGCAGAAGATCAAAGCGGTCCGTCATGCGGGGCCTGACATAGCGTCCCGCGACGGCCCGCTCGGCCAGGCCGGTCAGGACATCGAGGCGCCCGAGTACCCGGGCGGTACGCTGAATGCGTTCGATTGCCTGACCTACCTCTGCCCGCAACGCGTTAAACAGTTCGGCCTCGCGGGTCCCGATCCGCTCCTCGGCGCCGAGGACCCGTGCTTCATACTCCTTGAGCTCGGGGGTGACATACCGCTCGGCCGTGGCGAGGGTCTGTCGGCGCTCGTAATGCGCCGGGATTCGGCTGGTATGAGCATGGGTGACTTCGAGGTAATAGCCGAACACCTTGTTGAAGCCGACCTTGAGCGAGGCTATGCCGGTTCGCTCCCGTTCCCGCTGCTGCAACGACGCGATGTACTGCCGGCTCCCGTCCCGCAACGACCGGAGCTCCTCGAGCTCGGTATCGTAACCCGGGCGGATAACGCCTCCATCGGCCACGGCGATGGGAAGCCGTTCGGCCAGCTCGTCGGCAAGGCGGGCGGTAAGATCGGCCAGCAAGTCAAGCGCGTCGGATGACTCGACCAGAAGCTCGCTCCGGCCCCCGTTCGGACGAGTGGTACTGGCAAGTGCGGCGAGTGAGCCGGCCACATCGGGGAGGCGCTGAAAGGAGTCGCGAAGGGCGCCGAGCTCGCGAGGGGTGGCTCGTCCCGCTGCCGCGCGGCCGGCCAGCCGCTCGATGTCCCGGATACCGTCCAGAGCCTCCCGCAGCCGGGCTCTTCCCCGCCCATCGGCCACCGCCACCTCGACAGCGTCGAGACGAGCATCGATGGCGGTCGGAGCCCGGAGCGGGGAGAGGAGCCACTGCCGGAGGAGGCGGCCTCCCATAGGCGTCACGGTGGCATCGATCGTCTCGAGCAGAGTGCAGTCCCGCACGCCGGATCGAAGCGGCTCCGTCAGCTCCAGATTGCGGCGGGTCATCTCATCGATCCAGAGGAAGGAGTCCTCCCGGCGCATGCTTGGCCGGGTCAGGTGCGGGAGGCCGCCAGGCTGTAGCTCGCCGAGGTACCGGAGCAGCGCACCGGCCGCGCCGACCGCGAGGTCGTCCCCCGGTCCGACGCCGAGGCCGTCGAGCGAGGCGAGACTAAAGCGGCGGGTGAGGTCGTCTCGTGCGAGGTCAGAGTCGAATTCCCATAGCTCGCGACAAGTCGTCAGCGGCGGGGAAGCGGGGAAGCGGGGAAGCTCGCTGGAGGAGATTACGAGCTCGGCTGGAGATAAACGTGAAAGTGCCTCCTCTAATGCATCTTCACCGAGTGTCTCCAGGGTAAACTCTCCGGTGCTCAGATCGACCGCAGCCAATCCGATTTTGCTTTCCCGCTTCAAAGCCACTATCCAGTTGTTCCGGCTGCCCGCCACCCACCCTTCCTGCATCAGCGCGCCAGGGGTGAGAGTTTCGACCACCTCCCGACGCACCAGGCCACGGGCGAGCTTGGGGTCTTCCACTTGCTCGCAGATGGCGACGCGGTGTCCCGCACCCACGAGCTGGCGCAGGTACTCGGCGGCGGCCTTGACCGGTACGCCGGCCAGCGGCACCCCGTCGCCGCGCGAAGTCAGAGTGATGTCGAGGAGACGGGCGGCGAGCTCCGCGTCTTCATGAAACATCTCGTAGAAGTCGCCGACCCGATAAAAAAGAATGGCGTCCTGGTGTTGCGCCTTCACCTCCCGCCAATGCTTGAGCATCGGCGGAGTGGGTGCTGCGCTATCGCGATTGGCGAAGGCCATTCAGGCAATATACTGTCGCCCCCGCGTCAGCTGCCTAGTCTATTCAGCTCCTCGATGTCCTTTCTCGTGAGCCTGAGTTCTGCTGCCGCGACGTTCTCCTCCAGGTGCTCCACCGAGGAGGTCCCCGGGATCACCAGCATGGCTGGGGACCGGGCCAGGAGCCAGGCCAGCGCGATCTGGTACACGCTGGCGCCGTGGCGGGTTGCGACGCGCTCCAGCACGCCATCCGCTTCCAAGCCGCCAGCTGACAGGGGGAACCAGGGGATGAACGCCAGCCCCTCCCGCTCGCAATAATCGACTTCGTCCTCCCACTTCCGGTCGGTGACATTGTAGCGATTCTGGACCGATACGATCGGCACCACCTTCCGGGCTCGTTCGATGTCCGCTACCGACACCTCGGACAGCCCAACGTGCCGGATCAGCCCCTCGCGCTGGAACTCCCGGACCGCTTCGAACTGCTCCTGTGCCGGCACCTTGGGGTCGATTCGGTGAAGCTGCCAGAGGTCGATCCGTTCCAGCCGGAGCCGGCGTACGCTTCCCTCGAGGTGTTGGCGGAGGAATTCAGGCCGGCCATTCTCCACCCAGCGGTCGGGGCCCGGCCGCTCGAGCCCGCCTTTGGTTGCAATCACCAGGCCGGGGTAGGGATAGAGTGCCTTGGCGATGAGCTCCTCGGCGACATGAGGCCCGTATGAATCGGCCGTGTCGAAGAAGTTCACGCCCAACTCGACGGCGCGCTGAAGGACCCGCACGGCTTGGGCGGGATCCTTAGGTGGACCCCAGATCCCCTTGCCGGTGAGCCGCATGGCGCCAAAGCCCATCCGGTTTACAGTGAGGTCTCCGCCGATGGTGATGGTCCCCGCGGCCGCCGCTGGGAGGGCTGTGGGTTTGGTTGTCGTCATGAGAAGTGCTCCAAGATCAAAGATGCTGGGCTCAATGGCCTCCGCGTACCCTATTTGTTGGTAAGGAGCGAGGCCTCATGCCGGTTCCCGGGCGAGGATTAGATTACTGGCGCCTCACTCCTGCTCCCTGGCCTTACCCGCAAGGAGACCCTCATGCGACTCCGGACTCTCCTCTTCATCGGCGGTGTGCTCGCACTCGTGTTCGGGCTAGGATTCCTCCTGGGTCCCCGAGCGGTTCTGCCACTCTACGGCGTCTCGCCCGAACCTGCTGTGGTGTTAATGGCCCGCTTCTTCGGGGCCGCGCTGGTCCAGCTGGGCCTGGTGCTGTACCTGATTCGTGATGTGGGAGATCCTCGCACCCAGCGGGGTGTGGTCATCGGCTCGTTCCTCGGCTCGCTGGCAGGACTGGTGGTCGCGCTGACGGCGCAGTTCTGGGGACTGGTAAACGGTCTCGGGTGGTCGACCGTAGCTATCTACGGACTGCTTCTTATCGGGTACGGATCCTACATCTTTGGCCGGCCGCGGACCATATAATCGGCGGCGAGGGCGGCGAGGGCGGCGAGGGCGGCGAGGGCGGCGAGGGCGGCGAGGAGGGCGAGGAGGGATCATGCTGTGTCAGCGATGCGGCGAGCGCGAGGCCGAGATCT